>CANJHY010000215.1:0-6936 GCA_947474275.1 Betaproteobacteria bacterium | reverse complement strand
TTAAGCGTGCAGCATGCGCGGGTTACGGCATCATTTCCAGTAGATGTAAACCAGGATTGCTATTGCGATAACGGCTGCGACAACCCACGCGGTGCCGGTGCTGCTGGCGCCGGCCGGTGCGGAGTCGATCTTGCCGGCGATGCGCTGCACTTCTTCGTCGGTCAGGGCGGCGACGCGGTCTTGGGCGTTCGCCGTCGTGAGGCCCAGCGTTTCCATCTGTTTTTGCACGTCGGCGCGCGCGACAAAGTCGGCAATCTTGGCGCGGTTGGCCTGGGCCGCCGCGCTGGCGACGACCTGGTCGGTGGCGATCATTCCGGCCTGCGCCGAGAACGGCAAAAAGATCATGCTTGCGATCAGCAGCTGACTTATCAGTTTGGATAAAAATTTCATTGGAACCCCCTAATAAATTAATGAATAAGATTGCGTAAGCGCATTGGCTCCCCGGCGCTCATATCCCTTATATATCCTGCTAAATGCCAGCGTCAAGAATTCCGCGCCTTGGCACCGGTTTAACGCTATTTTTGTTGGATTTTTGCCACTTCGGACGCGGCGTGACGGCGGCGCGGGCGGGCCTGCCCGGACGCGTCCGGCGCTCAGAGCCGGTGCTATACTTCAAGGCTCATTTCGGCGCCATCCTGGCGCATTCATTTCGTAAGGATTTCCCGCCATGCTGACCAAAGTCAAACCCGCGCTGCAGCTGAAAGACATGACCCTGTTCCGCCAGCAATGCTATATCGACGGTAAATGGGTGGACGCCGACGACAAGAGCACGCTCCCCGTCAACAATCCGGCGGACGGCGGCGAAATCGGCACCATTCCGAAAATGGGTGCGGCGGAAACCAAACGGGCGATCGAGGCTGCCAACGCGGCGTGGCCGGCATGGCGCGCCAAGACCGCCAAAGAGCGCGCCACGGTGCTGCGCAAGTGGTTCGACCTCATGATGGCGAACCAGGACGATCTCGCGGTGTTGATGACGACCGAGCAGGGCAAGCCGCTGTCCGAGTCGAAAGGCGAAATCGCGTACGGCGCGTCGTTCATCGAATGGTTTGCGGAGGAAGGCAAGCGCATTTACGGCGATGTCATTCCGCAGCACCAGGCCGACAAGCGCATCGTCGTCATCAAGCAGCCGATAGGCGTGTGCGCGGCGGTGACGCCGTGGAATTTCCCGAACGCGATGATCACGCGCAAGGCCGGTCCCGCTCTGGCGGCCGGTTGCACCATGGTGATCAAGCCGGCGACCTATACCCCGTATTCGGCGCTCGCCCTGTGCGAACTCGCGGAACGCGCGGGCATCCCCAAGGGTGTGATTAACGTGATCACCGGTTCGTCGGGGCCGATCGGCAATGAGCTGACCACTAATCCTATCGTGCGCAAGTTTACGTTCACCGGCTCGACCGAAGTCGGCAAGCTGCTGATGGCGCAGTGTGCGGGCACCGTCAAGAAAGTGTCGCTCGAGTTGGGCGGCAACGCGCCCTTCATCGTGTTCGACGATGCCGATATCGACGCGGCAGTCGAAGGCGCGATGCTGTCCAAGTTCCGCAATACCGGCCAGACCTGCGTGTGCGCCAACCGCCTGTTCGTGCAGGAAGGCGTTTATGAAAATTTTGCCAAGAAGCTGGGCGAGAAAGTCGCGGCGATGAAAGTCGGCAATGGGTTGGAGGACGGCGTCATGCAGGGACCGCTGATCGACATGAAAGCCGTCGAAAAAGTCGAAGAGCATATCGCCGATGCGCTCGGCAAGGGCGCGCGCGTCGTCACCGGCGGCAAGCGCCACGCCAAGGGCAGCACGTTCTTCGAGCCGACCGTGCTCGCCGACGTCAAGACCGACATGAAGATCACGCACGAAGAAACGTTCGGCCCGGTCGCGCCGCTGTTCCGCTTCAAGACCGAGCAGGAGCTGATCAGGCTCGCGAACGACACCGAATACGGGCTGGCGTCGTATTTCTACAGCCGCGACATTGGCCGCATCTGGCGCGTGGCCGAAGCGCTCGAGTACGGCATCGTCGGCATCAACGTCGGCATCATCTCCAATGAAGTCGCCCCGTTCGGTGGCATCAAGGAATCGGGGATAGGGCGCGAGGGCTCCAAATACGGCATCGAGGACTACCTCGAGATCAAGTATCTCTGCATCGGCGGCATTGACAAGTAAGTCAATTTTCCAAAAGGCTGCAATGCCATCGCGCCGCCCGGCGCGATGGCATTTTCATTTATGGCGACAAAACCACCCGCACGTAAACGCGTAACATTCGAGATACTCGGTCTCGACCACGTCGTGCTGCGTGTAACGAACACGGCGCGCCTGACGCATTTTTATTGCGACGTGCTGGGTTGCAGCGTCGAACGCGATCGTCCCGAACTCGGCCTTGTGCAGTTGCGCGCGGGCGTGTCGCTGGTGGATCTGGTCGACGTGGAAGGTGAGCTCGGGCGGGCAGGCGGTGCCGCGCCCGGCAAAACGCGGCGCAATATGGACCACTTGTGTTTGCGTATAGAACCGTTCGACGAGAATGCGCTGATCGCGCACCTCGTTTCCAATGGTGTCGCCGTCGGTGAAATCAAATCGCGTTTCGGCGCCGACGGTTATGGACCTTCGCTGTATATCAGCGATCCCGAAGGCAACGTCGTGGAACTCAAAGGCCCGCCGACGCGGGCAGGTCGTCCGCTCTAACCGAGTTTTTCGGCCACGACCTTGGCAAACGCCTGCGTGCCGAGCTTGCCGCCCATGTCGGCAGTGCGGGTTGCAGGGTTCTTTAGCGCCGAGTCGACCGCTGCTTCGATTTTCTGCGCGGCTTCCGTGCATGCCGCACTCTTATGCCGGCGTCCCAGCCATTCCAGCAGCATGGCCGCCGACAATATCAGTGAAATCGGGTTGGCCTTGTCTTTGCCCGCGATGTCGGGCGCCGAACCGTGCTGCGCCTGCGCGACGCACAGTTCATCGCCGGCATTGACGGAGCCGGCGAGGCCGAGGCTGCCGGAAATTTCAGAAGCCTCATCGGACAGGATGTCGCCGAACATATTACCGGTGACGATCACATCGAATTTCGACGGATCGCGCACGAGCAGCGCCGCCATCGCATCGACGAGTTTCTCGTCGAGCTCGACATCGGGGAAGTCCTTGGCAACCTTGCGCACTTCGCGCAGGAACAGCGCGTCGGAAATCCGCAGTACGTTCGCCTTGTGCACCGCAGTCACTTTTTTGCGGCGTGTCATTGCCGATTCGAAAGCCCGGCGCGCGATGCGCTCGCAGCATTTGGCGGTGACGCGGCGCAGCGAGATCGCCATGTCTTCGGTCGGCATGAATTCGCCCAGGCCCATGAACATGTTGCGGTCGGCGTAAAAGCCTTCGGTGCACTCGCGGAAAATCACGAGATCGACCGGCTTGCCGGTGAGACCGACGCCGAGCCGCGATTTCGCCGGCCGGATGTTGGCATACAGATCGAGCTTGACGCGGAATTCTCCGGAAGGGTTCATGCCGCCTTGTTCGCGCGGCGGGTAATCGTTGTGCGAAACCGGGCCCAGCAGCACGCCGGCGGCGGCGCGTGCCTTGTCGAGTATGCGCGGCGGGCAGGTCGTGCCTTCCTTGGCGAGCGTCACCAGGCCCATCTCATCGTGCTCCCACTCGAGGCCGAGTTTAAATTTGGCGTTGGCGCGGTCGAGTACCGCGAGGGTTGCCTGCGTGATCTCCGGGCCGATACCGTCGCCGGGCAAAACCAGAATTTTCAAGGGGATCTCCTGAGGTGCGTCGAACGAAAAATAGGGCGCGAGTGTATCATGCCGGTCTTCGCGCAGACCTCCGACACGGACACGCAGGATTTTGAAGCAGGGCGTAAAATAGGCAGTTCGATGCTGGTGATCGTCTGCGGCAAGAGTCTTGCGTCGAGGCTTTACAGTTTCGATGCGGCGTGGACAAAATATGCGGGCAATATCCGGCAGGGGCTTGCCGGAAATTAAACAGGTTTTTGCAACCTGACCCAGGGACAAGATTGATTTTAATTCGGTTCTGAGGCTGCCTATGGATGCCAGTGAAATTCTGATCGAACCAGCCGCGCTGGAAGCCGCGCTCGCGACCGGCACGGTGCTGATCGACGCGCGCAAGCCCGGGGAGTTCAAAAAGCGACATATTCCCGGCGCGATGCCGTTTTCGACTTACGAGATGCTGGTCGCGGATAGCGCGCTGGACAGCATGCGCACCTTTGCCCAGTCAGTCGCCGACCGCTTCAGTTCGGTCGGCGTGCGCTTGGACCGCCCGGTCGTCGTTTACGACGAGCACACTGGAATGCGCGCGGCGCGCGAGTTGTGGATGCTCGAATTCATCGGCCACCGCAAGGCGCGCATGCTGAACGGCGGGTTGACGGCGTGGCAGGCTGCGGGCGGGCCGGTGCTTGCGGACACCGAAATTTCAACGGTGCGGCCGACTAAAATCCAGTTGTCGATCGCGTCCGGCTGCACCGTGCCGTATGACGAAGTGGCGCGCCGCGCCGGATCCTGGAATTTTTACGTGGTCGACGTGCGCGATGACCTCGAGTGGGCCGGCAAGGACGAGACGGCGTGCTGCCAACGCCGCGGGCATATACCCCACGCGATACATATCGAATGGACAAAATTCCTGGAGAACGGCAAGTTCAAATCTCCGGAAAAGATCTTGGCGCTGCTCGAACAGCACGGCATCAATCCGCGGCAGGAGATCGCGGTGTACTGCCATCGCGGCGCGCGTTCCGCCAACACCTACTATGCGCTGAAATATGCCGGCGTGCCGGGCGCGCGCAATTTCATCGGCTCCTGGCACGAGTGGTCGTCGCGCGCGGACCTGCCGATCGAAGCCGGCTAGCTCACTCCGGCTTGATGCCGGCTTGCTTGATGATCGGCGTCCACTTGCGTTCTTCCGCGCGGATGAAAGCCGCGAATTCCGCCGGCGAGTCGGGCGTTGCATCGATGCCGCGCGATTTCAGGTTTTCGATCACGTCCGGCGCCTTCAGGGCGGCCGTCATCTCGCGATTGATGCGGTCGATCACCGCCTTGGGCGTTTTGGGCGGCGCGAGCAGTCCATACCAGTTGGTCGCGCCATAACCGGGCACGCCCGCTTCCGCGACCGTCGGCACGTCAGGCACGGCTTCAGCCCGCCGGGTGCCGGTCACCGCGAGGCCGCGCGCCTTGCCGGCCTGCACATGCGGTACCCCCGTGGATATCACCGAGAAAAACATCGGCACGTGGCCCGCCAGCAAATCGGTGATCGCGGGCCCGCCGCCTTTGTACGGAACGTGCGACAGCTTGATGCCCGCCATCGATTCGAGCAGCACGGCGGCGAGATGCCCGGGGCTGCCGATGCCGGAGGTCGCGTAATTCAACTGGCCCGGCTTCGTCCTGGCGAGCGCGATCATTTCCTTCAGCGATTTCGCCGGCATGGTCGGATGCGTGATGATTAGGTTCTGCAGCGACACCGCGAGGCCGACGGGCGCGAAGTCCTTGAACGGATCGTAAGGGACTTTCTGAATGGCGGGGCTGATGATCAGCATGCCGATGTGGCCGAACAGGATCGTGTGGCCGTCGGGATCCGCATTCTTGGTGAGTTCGGCGGCAATGATGCCGTTGGCGCCGGGTCGGTTGTCGATGATCACCTGTTGCGCGAACGCGGCGGACATGCGCGGCTGCATGATGCGCGCGACAAGATCGGTCGCGCCGCCGGGCGGGAAACCGACGATCAGGCGCACCGGTTTGGTCGGGAAATCAGCGGCCGCTGCCGCTGCGGCCGCCGCGGCCAGCGTGGCGGCGAAGAGGAAGAAAATACGCATCAGTCCGCCCTCGCACCCGAGTCCTTGACCACCTTGGCCCACTTTGCCATTTCCGCCTTGATATAGGCGCCGAATTTCTCGGGGCTGCCGGGCGCCGGATCGAGGCCCTGGTTGAACAGGAAGTCCTTGACGTCGGGCATTGCCAGCACCTTGGTGACTTCGGCGTTCAGGCGCATGACGATGGCGCGCGGCGTTTTTGCCGGCGCCAGCAGGCCGTACCAGTTATTGGCGTCGAATCCGGGCAGGCCGGATTCAGCGATGGTCGGAATGGCCGGCATCAACGCCGAGCGCTTGATGGTGGTGACAGCAATGCCTTTGATTTTCGTGGCCTTGATCATGGGCACGGCGCTCGCGGCGGTCGCATAGACGAGTTGTACTTGGCCGCCGACCAGATCGATCATCGCCGGCCCGCCGCCCTTGTACGGAACATGCGTCATTTTTGTGCCGGCCATGGTGTCGAACAGTTCGCCGGCGAGGTGGCCGGTGCCGCCCACGCCAGAGGAGCCGTAGTTGAGCGATTTGGTCTTGGCGAGCGCAATGAGTTCCTTGACCGTGCCCACCGGCACCGAGGGATGCACCGACAGGATGTTGGTCGAATCCACCGCCTGGATGATGGGCGCGAAATCCTTGACCGAATCGAACGGCAATTTGGTGCGATAGAGGCTGGGGTTGATGGCGAGCGCAGCGATGGTGCCCAGCAGCAGGGTATAACCGTCGGGATTGGCCTTGGCCACCATTTCAGTGGCGATATTGCCCGCAGCACCTGCGCGGTTGTCGATGATGACCTGCTGGCCGACCAGTTCGCCGAGTTTGGCCGAGATCGCGCGCGCGGTGGTGTCGGTGCCGCCGCCCGGTGCGAAGCCGACTATCATGCGGATCGGTTTGCTCGGATATTCGTCGGCCTGCGCGTTGCCGTAGAGCAAGAGAAATGCCAGCGGAAGCGTGCAGAGATGAAGGGCTGAAATCTTCATGCGGTATTTCTCCATTTATGGTTTCGACTATTATACCGGTCGCGCCGCTGCCGGCAGGCGGCGCGGATGATCAAAAAACAGGAGCGTGGCAATGAATCGTGCATTGAAAATCGGCATATTGGAAGGCGATGACATCGGGCTCGAGGTCGTCCCGGAAACGATCAAGGTAATGAAGGCAG
>CANJHY010000214.1:0-7032 GCA_947474275.1 Betaproteobacteria bacterium | reverse complement strand
CTGTTCTAGCAACGGATAGAGCAAGCGGATCAGGTCATCTTTTTGCGCATGACTTAGACTCGAAAGATCCGGCAACTCATCCATGGCCCTCACTGTACGCTAAACGTACTCGTTGTACAATCCCCTTCATTTGTGCTGAATAGTCACAATTGAAATTTGAATTTCAATGTAAGCGGAGGCCTGGCTCAACGTCAACTGGATTTTCGCGTTTTATTTTCGAAAATCGGTTTCCGCAAAACAAATACAAAACCGTCAGAGGATTTACAGACATCGAACAACGTAATCTCAACATTGCTAGATTTATCTCTGGATTTCAAACAAGATCTTATGCTTGATGATTGCAGGATTAATTTCGACGCGCGAAGCTTATGGGGTCAGATCTTGAAATATAAGAAACTAATAATTCAAGACCTGACCCTGTTGTTAGGCTGTTGTTAGGCTGAGCAACGCAAGGAACAGCACTGCGACAAAAATGACGTTGCGGGTGGGTATCGACGCCATCTATCCCCCCCCTACTTTTTGGCGCCGTGCGATGGACGGCACAAGAAGAAATAGTTGCTTACTTTTTATCTTTGTCCTTGTCGGGCACGACGGCATCTACTACGGTGCCCACCGCTTTGGCGCCGACTTTGACCGTGGTGGTAACCGCACTGATTCCTGCATCAGCCACCGCAAGAATGGTGCAACCTGCCTGAAGCAACAGCATCGGCAATATCAGGCGCTTCATTCGCAATGCCTTAAATTAAATGTGCTTGGCTCCAATAGTAACAATTAAACAGGGCAAGCTCGAACAATTAAACAATCCCCGGCACGATCGTTTATCGTACGCATTGCCTCTGCGACCGCGATCAGGAGCGTCGCGCTTATGAGGTCAGATCTTGAAAATAAGAAACTAATAATTCAAGACTTGTTGTTAGGCGAGATGGTGAAAGCCGCCAACGTTCAGCCGGAGTATAGCCGCTCAGGCGAGAAATCGCGCTTACCGCTATGCATGATCAAACGTTCAAAACTGTAGGTTGGTGGTGAGCGAAGCGAACCCCAACAGAAGTGGTGCATGATCACGACCGTTGGGGTTCGCTTACGCTCACCGCCAACCTACCTTGCTGGGATCACCGGCGTCTCGTCCGCGATCCCAGCCCCAGCGGGCTACCCCAACGGCCCTGACACCGCATCGTAGGCATACTCCGCGCCGGGCTCGTTGCCTTTCAAACTATCCGCGTTGGGCTCGCCGATATAACGATCTCCGCGCTTTGCTGCTTGGTCAGTGGCGGCTTTAACTCTGGGGCCACGTGTTTGCTGATACAGCGCAAAGGCTTTTTCCGGCGTGGATTCGGCGGTCAAACAACGAGTGAGGATCATCGCGTCTTCAAGCGCATTGGCCGCGCCCTGCCCCAGAAACGGCAGCATCGGATGTACCGCGTCGCCGAGCAATACCACGCGGCCCAATGACCATTGATCGAGCCACGGACGGCCAAACAGGCCCCACTTGAACACTTGCCCGAATTGCGGACGAGAAATGATCGTGCGCGTGCCCTCGTCAAAACTGGCGAACTCCTGCAAAAATTCATCCAGCGGCGCCGGGATCATCCAGCCTTCCGCCTCCCAATTATCGCGGTGCGCGACTGCAACGAAATTGAGCAACTCTCCGCGCCGCACCAGATAGCGGTTGATGTGCCGCCCCTGACCAAAGGCAACGGCCGACTCGTGCAAATGCTTGGGCAAGTCAGCGGTATTGACCAAACCGCGCCAGGCAACGAATCCCGCGAACACCGGTGGCGCCGGGTTGAATAACTTTTCACGGATGGCGGAACGGATGCCGTCAGCGGCAACCACCAGATCCGCGATCTCTTCATGACCGTCCGCAAACCGTAACACCACACGCTCACCACGCTGCTCCAGTTGCTCGACACTCGCGCCGAGCTTCAATGCCCCCGGCGCGACAGCGGCCAGACGCGTGATCATCGCGTGCTGCAAATCCCAGCGATGCAGCCGCATATAGGGCGAGCCATACTGTTGACGGAAATCCCTGGTGATCATGCGAAAGATCACCTCGCCCGTGCGGTAGTGCCGGTACTCCGTCTGCGACGGCGTGACCGAAGTCTCCTCCAGTCCCGGCCCCAGACCAAGGTGATAGAGCACGCGCGTGGCATTGGGCGCGAGTGTGATGCCCGCGCCCTGATCCACCAGTTGCGCCGAGCGCTCGTACACCGTCACAGCAAAGCCCGCTTGAGTCATGGCGATGGCAGTGGCCAGGCCGCCGATACCGCCACCTACGATTACGATTTTCATTGTCAACTTGAGCCCAGTTAGAGAAAGATATTCATCGAGTTTGCACAGGGGCGATAAAACCACCGTCGTTCCCGCGAAGGCGGGAACCCATAGGGTGTCTCACCTAGAGGTGTGTTATAGGTTCCCGCCTTCGCGGGAACGACAGCGATACTGTAGTGGCACTGGACAAAGGTGGGGCATCCACATCGCAATCCAAGTCAATCAGGTCAACGCCCCCAACCCTACCTCCTCAGCCACTGCCTTCTCCACCACAGTGCCCTTGAAAAACGCCGGGTTGTTATGCGTATGCAAAAGTGCCGCATTGGTAAATGTGAATTCGCGGAAATCCTGTTCGGTGACATAACCCTTTTCCACGATCTCAAACGCCTCCGGAATCACATCGTTAAAATCAGCCACGTCAAAATGCGTGAAGTCGGAACTGAACACAGGCCGCAGCCGCACGCCCATGCGCGGATCAAGGGCCCACATCGTTGCGCGGTCGTCGGCCTCGCAACCGAAAAAGAAATTGTTGGCAAACACCGCGCGGATATCCGCCTTGGATTTTACCCCCCGACGCAGCAAAATCATCCGCCACATGCTCGGGTTTTCTGAGCTCCTCCACGCTGCACCCCGGGCGAAACGCATCGAGGTTGTTCATGATCGCATCGGCTCGCGCCCTCAATCGCGCGCCACCATAGCGGTTGATGTATTGTGACTATTCAGCCTGAGGCAGGAGACGGATGGCATCCCATGAAAGCCAGGCGCAAGACCTCGAACAGATTATGCCCTTGCTTGTGCATGGTATCGAGATAGGCGCGGATGGTGCAGAAATTCTGCGCGCCGATGAGCGTGCGAAAGCAGCCGGAGATTTTCAGCGGAGAATATCGTGACACGCAAAATCAAACGCCGCGCTTCCCGCAGCCACGAGGAAGCCACCATTGAAAGTTTTCGCCGCGACCGCAAAATTTGCCGCGGCATATCTCAATGCCGTTCTGGAGGATGGCGATCAGGAGGAAATTATGCTCACGCTGCGCCGCGTTTCCGAGGCGCGCGGCGGCATTGCCAAGCTCGCGAAAACAGCGGAACTCAACGTCGCCACGCTTTACCGCACGCTTTCTGCCAAGGGCAACCCGGAGTTACGTAGCCTTACGGCATTGTTACGCGCCATGGGTATGCGGCTTGCCGTGGCGCCATTGAGTTAATTTGCCATTGCCCTCGAATCAGCTGTCGTGTGGCGCGTGCGCCAGTCCCCATTTGAACTACTCCGGCCCCAGCCCCGCCGCTTTCACCATCGCACCAACGATGACGACGTCAGCGCGGATGGCATCGGCGAATTCCGCCGGCGAATTGGCCACCACATCGAGGCCCGTTGCCGTAATGTATCTATCCGAAAACTCTGGCCGTTTAACGATGGCGGTTACGTCGCGATGGATGCGCTCCACGATCGGCGCGCTCGTGCCTGCGGGAGCGAACAGCCCCATCCAGAATGTGTAGGTAATATACGGATAGCCCGCTTCCGCAGTTGTTGGCACATCCGGAAACAACTTCGTGCGATTCGGACTGGTGATCGCAATCGCCCGCACCTTGCCCGATTTCACCATCGCGCCAGTCGCTGTCGGGGTCAGTGTGGTCACGGACACCTCTCCCGAAACCAGTGCTGTCAGTGCCTGGGATGGGCCCTTGTAGGGAACGTGGTTGAAACTCACCCCGGCCCGTGTGGCGAGCATTTCCATCGTCAGTTGCCCCGCCGACCCTCTGCCGGTTGAGGCGTAGCCGATCTGGCCCGGCATACCCCGCGCCAGGGCCACCAGTTCACGCATGCTTTTTACGGGCATTGAAGGATGCACCAGCAGAAAACTGCCACCGCGGGCTGTCATCGTGATCGGCATCAAGCTCTTGTCCGGATCGTAAGACAGATTCTTGATCAGAAAACGGTTGCCAAGGATCGGCTGGTGATTGGTCATAAACAGGGTGTGACCGTCAGGTGTGGCGGCAGCGGCCCTGGACGCAGCGATGGCGTAGTCCCCGCCTGAAATGTTCTCAATGAGAACCGGCTGGCTCCAGATCGCGCTCAGCTCCCTTGCCAGCGGACGCGCGGCCAGATCCACAGTGCTGCCTGCGGGGGACGGTACGATAATACGCACAATCCGGGATGGGAACGATTGGGCAAATGCAGGCACGGCGAACAATGTGCACAGTATTGCAACCGACCGGATTGGGTGCAGTGGGTAAATCCTCATTTTCTCCTCTGGCATAAAAAGCGCAGCACGCGGGCTGCGTCCGAGTGCGATTCAGACTGATGTCGAAGCTTAATCGATTCTTGTAACCAAGACACGGCTGCCTCCCCTGCGTGCGGCGCGAATAGGAAATTTAAACGCCTCTTTTGACTGTCCGCGACTATATCGCCGGCCAGGCGCTGCATAAATTCCAGCGGCGACATCCTGATGTGCGTGGTGCCGTCGCGCCACGCGCTTTTGAGTTGCAGCACGACATCACCCGATCCATCGCGCTTCACCCGTTCGTTAGCGATCGCGGGGCGCGTGATGTAGCGGCACAGCCGTTCGAGTTCCTTGCGCTGATGCGCGCCACAGCGCACCGCGGCATACTCACGCACCTGGGTTTGCCGGCGCGCGCGCCGGCTCGGCCGATGGATCTCTTCCAGGCGGCCTGATACTCAAGGCAAAACCGGTTCTGCAACGGGGCTGACGATTCGGTTCTGCCTGCGCTCGCGTGATGCGGTCAAACGGCGTCGGTGTGAGGCAATTCCGGCCGAAGCAGCGTGCAAATCGTCATCGAGTCGAGGAGAATTTTCACCAAACACTTCGCGATTGACCGCTTCCAGCGGCCAGCGATATAGTCGCAGATAGTCAATAGCGACGTTTAAATTTCCTATTCGCCGTGAAGGTCGTCGGCAAGGCGGGCCGCGGACGCGAGTAAGGCGCTGCGGCGGCGCTTCGGAGGAAGGGGCATCATGGTCGATAAAAAGGCGGCGCACGCGCCCGCGTGCGTGGGTTTCATCGGAACGGGGTCCATGGGGGCTCCCATGGCGCGGCGGCTGCTTGTGCAGGGCGTCCCGCTCGTGGTTTTCGATACGAACGCGCGCGCCGTCGCCAGGCTGGTGGCGCGCGGTGCGCGCGCAGCACGTTCACCCGCGGATGTCGCGGAGCGGGCCGGCACGGTCATGATCTGCCTGCCTTCGCTCGACGCGATCCGCGAGGTGCTCTTCGGTCGCAAGGGCGTGGTGCAGGGCAAGGCGCGTCGCCTGGTGGTGAACTTCTCCACCACCGGCGGCGAGTTCATGCGCGAGACGGCGGCGGCGCTGGCGAAGCACCGCATCGCGCTGCTCGATTGTCCGATCACGGGCGGCAGCCGGGGTGCGGCGGCCGGAACGCTCTCCATCAGCGTGTCCGGGACGAAGGCGCACTACGCCGAGGTCGAACCGCTCCTGTCCACGCTTGCGAAACACCGGTTCCACGTCGGGCCCGAGCCGGGGCAGGCGCAGACGATGAAGCTCATCAACAATCTGCTGTCCTTCCTTGCGCTCGCGGGCACGTGCGAGGCGTTCGTGATGGGCGTCAAGGCGGGCCTCGACCCGGACATGATGGTCGAGGTGATCAACACCGGCACCGGGCGAAATTCCGCGACCGAGACCAAGATGCCGCTCAACATCCTGCCGCGCACCTTCGACTACGGCGCGAAGATGGCGATCGCGTGGAAAGACCTGCGGCTGTGTCTCGACGAGGCCGAGGCGCTCGGCGTCACCATGTGGATCGGCAGCGCCGTGCGCCAGCTCTGGGGGTATGCGGTCGCGCACGGCGGCACCGAGCCGGATGTGTCGACCCTGATCAAGCATCTCGAAAAATGGGGCGGCGTCGAGGTGAAGGGGCGTGCCGCTGCCCGCGGCAAGGGGAGGGGGAAGTGATGCGCTCGCGTCGCGTCGCATGCTGCGCGGGCATCGCCGCGCTTGCCGCAGCCGGCCTCTGCGCAGCACAGCACCCGGAGCGCCCGGTGCGCGTCATCCTCCCCTTCGCTCCGGGGGGCGGCACCGACATCACCGCCCGGCTCATGTCGCAGAAACTGGCCGAGGCGTTCTCGCAGACCTTCATCGTCGACAACCGTCCCGGTGCGGGCAGCATGCTCGGCACGGAGCTCGCCGCGCGCGCCACGCCCGACGGCTACACCATCCTCGTCGTGTCGCCCGAATTCACCGTGAACCCCAGCCTGCAGCCCAAGGTGCCGTACGACGCGCTGCGCGATTTTGCGCCGGTCATGCAGATCACGCTCGGTCAGTACATCCTCGCCGTGCGCACGAACGTGCTGGCGACCAGCGTGAAGGCGCTGGTCGCGCTGGCCAAGGCGAATCCGAAATCGCTGAGCTACGGTTCCTCCGGATCGGGCAGCGCCAACCATCTCGGCGGCGAGCTCTTCAAGTCGATGGCCAGCGCCTCGGCGAGACCTTCCAGCCGCAGGTCGTCGTCGACACGCGGCCGGGAGCGAACGGCGCCATAGCCACGGAACTGGTGGCGAAGGCCGCACCGGATGGCTATACGTTGCTGATGGCGGCCGCGGGCCACAATGACAATGGCAGTCAGCGAATAGGAAATTTAAACGCCTCTTTTGACTGTCCGCGACTATATCGCCGGCCAGGCGCTGCATAAATTCCAGCGGCGACATCCTGATGTGCGTGGTGCCGTCGCGCCACGCGCTTTTGAGTTGCAGCACGACATCCCCCGATCCATCGCGCTTCACCCGTTCGTTGGCGAT
>CANJHY010000213.1:0-7043 GCA_947474275.1 Betaproteobacteria bacterium | reverse complement strand
GCTTTGGCGAACGCTTGCTCCACCGCGGCGGCGTCGCCCGTTTCCCATTCAAAGCACAGGTTGCCCGGAACGTTCGCGTGCAACTGCGGTGCTCCCGGCGCGAGCGCGTCCTCGAAAGTGACGGCCGCGCCCAAATCGCGGAATTCGATCTCGATGGCATCGAGCGCGTCCTGCGCCGCCAGCGGCGACTCCGCCACCACCATGGCGATTGCCTCGCCCACGAAGCGCACCCTGTCGGTGGCAAGCGCCGGCCGCGCCGGCTTCAATATCTGCGTGTCATTGCGCCCCGCGAAGGACAATAAGTTGGGGAATTGCGTATAGCGCGCGGCGACTGCGTCTGCACCGGTGAATACTGCTACCACGCCCGGACGCTTGAGCGCGGGTTTGGCATCGATGGAAACGATTTCGGCATGCGCGCGGTCGGCGCGCAGAAACGCGGCATACAACTGACCTGGCAGATTGGTGTCGGCGGTATAACATCCGCTGCCGGTAATAAAACGCAGGTCTTCGCGGCGGTTGGCCGCTTGGTGATCACTCATGGTGTGGAATTCGCTATTGGATGTAGGAGTGCAGCCGCTAGTCTACCTTGGCGCCGGATGCTTTGACGACTTTTTCCCATTTTACAACGCCGTCGCGGATATGCGTGCTCGGCGCGTCTGGGTTCCAGCATGCATATCAGGAAATCTCCACGGGTTTGCCGCTTGCTATGGACTCGATGATGCCTTCGAACGCCGCTATCGTTGCCGTCATTTCAGCCGGCGTGATTGGGTACGGCGCGCCACCAGCGACCGCCTGCGCGAACGCATCGAATTCGGCGCGCAGCGAATCGATTGCCGGATGCACTGTGCGCTCTATGGTTTTGCCTGAACGGCGCACCACCAACTCGGTCTCACCCAGCGCCTCCGCCGAACCCTTGTCGCCAAACGCGTGCACGCGCCAGTAAAACGGCGACGGCCGCACCGCACCCAGCGTACCGCTCATCCCGTTTTTGAAACGGAACAGCACTGAAATCGTATCGCGCGGATCATGCCCGCCGCGCATGCTGGCGAACCGCGCGCTGACCTCAGCGACCGGGCCGGCCATGCTGACGAACGCATCGAGTATATGGATGCCGGTGCCGGTCATGCCTGCACCCGGCGTTTCCGCGGGCTTGTCGCGCCAACCGGCGAAGAAGTTGCTCGAATTCTCGTTGCTGTAATGGCCTTCGATATGCATGACTTCGCCAAGATCGCCGCTGGCGACCACGCCGCGCAGTGCTGTCATCGCGGGCCAGAAACGTTTGTTCTGCCCGACGCCGATCACGCGCTTGGCATCGAGACAGGCTTTTACCGCGCGTTCAGCGTCGGCACGCTTCAATGACAAAGGCTTTTCGCAAAAAACGTGCTTGCCCGCGCGCGCCGCGGCGACTATCTGGTCTGCGTGCAGCGAGTGCGGCGTTGCCAGCACCACGGCTGCGATCCTGGGGTCGGCGAGCACTTCGTCAAGTTCGCTGCAAAGCGGGATGCCGTGCTCGCTGGCGAATTCCTGCGTCTCTTCGATTTCCTTCGTCACGCCGCGCACGAACCTCAACTGCGTGCACTTGCCCTGCACCGCCTTGACGATGTTCTTGCCCCACCAGCCGAGCCCGATAATTGCCGCGTTGACCACGATATCTCCCGCGAAAATGCCCACGGATTCTACCCGATTGCCGGCGGCATCAAGGCGGTGTCAATTCGCGCGGCCTTTTGGCACAATGACGCGAGCATCGCGCGCAGAATCGCGAAACGTCATGCCGGAGGAGAAATGACCGCTGCCGCAAAATCAGGCCTGATTCCGCTAGCCTTACTGTTGGCTGGCGCAGCTTTCGCGCAGGATTATCCAAACAAACCGATCCGCCTGGTCGCCCCATTTTCTCCCGGCGGCGCGACCGACGTGCTGGCGCGCATCGTCGGCCAGAAAATCACCGAGCGCATGGGGCAGCCGGTCGTGATTGAAAACCGCGTCGGCGCGGGCGGCAACATCGGTGCCGAGCAAGTTGCGAAGGCTGCACCCGATGGCTATACGCTGCTGATGGGCGGCGTGCCGCACGCGATAGGCGCCAGCCTTTACGCCAAGCTCGGTTACGACATGGTGAAAGATTTGTCCGCAGTCGCCGAAGTCGCGTCGTTTCCCAGTCTGATAGTGCTACATCCCTCGCTGCCGGCGAAATCCATCAAAGAACTGATCGCGCTCGCCAAAGCAAGACCCGGCCAGCTCAATTTCGGCTCGGCCGGCAACGGCTCGCCCAACCATCTCGCGCTCGAACTGTTCGACGCCATGGCCGGCGCGAAAATGACTCACATCCCGTACAAGGGCGCCGGACAGGTCGTCGGCGATCTGCTGGCCGGACAACTGCAGCTCGCATCCATGGGTTTCCCGATTGCAATGCCACACGTGCAGTCCGGCAAGCTGCGCGCCATCGCGCTGACCGGTGCGACGCGCTCGCCATTGCTGCCGCAAATACCGACCGTCGCGGAAGCGGGATTGGCAGGTTTCGACGTCACATCCTGGTACGGCGTGTTCGGCCCGGCCGCACTGCCGAAAGAAATGGTCGCCAGGCTCAATACCGAGATCAGCAACGCCATCACCGCGCCCGAACTCAAGGAAAAACTCACCGCGCTGGGGGCCGAGCCTTCAATCAAGTCGCCCGACCAGTTCGCCCAGTACGTGCGCGAGGAAATCGTCAAATGGGCGAAGGTCGTTAAAGAGTCGGGCGCGAAGCTGGATTGAGCACGCAGAAGCAAGCTTAAAGACCGTTTGGAGCCGCAGATAAATTCTTTTCAATACCCCCTTGAGGGGTACGCGGATGAGCGCAGATACTTCAAAGTAACTAACATCGGCTAGACAGCAGCCCTGGAACTTCATCTGCGTTTATCTGCGGCTGATTAGATTTTTTACACACATTGGGGAGGAGACCCACGATGTCGCAGGAATATTTTTACGCCGAACGTAATTTATGGCGCATCACCGCCGCGGCTTTTGCGTTGTTATGCAGCCCGCTGACGGCAAGCGCCGACTACCCGACGCGCCCCGTCCGCGTCATCGTTCCCTATTCGCCCGGCGGATCAAGCGACGCCGTCGCGCGCATTTTGAGCCAGAAACTGGGCGAAACACTCGGCCAGCAATTCGTCATCGACAACCGTCCCGGCGCTGCCGGTTCTCTCGGGCGCGAGATCGTCGCTAAAGCCACACCCGACGGCTACACGCTGCTGATCGGCGATTCGCCGCACACGATCAACGTGCACGTGCTGCGCCATGTGCCGTACGATCCGATCAAGGACTTCACGCCTATAACGCTAATCGCCACTGCGCCGCAGGTGCTGGTCATCAACCCCGCAGTTCCCGCGCAGACGCTGAAGGAATTTATCGCTCTGACTGCCGCGCAACCGGGCAAACTCAATTACGGTTCGGGCGGCACCGGTTCGATCACGCATCTCACCGGGGAACTGTTCAAGCTCGCTGCTCGCGTGGACATCCTGCACGTGCCCTACAAAAGCATCGCGATCGCGCAGACCGACGTCATCGGCGGGCAGATGCAGGCGGCATTTCCCACCATGCCGGGCGCTACGCCCCACGTTAAATCAGGCCGGCTGCGTGGCCTCGGCGTCAGCAGCGCGCAGCGCACGGCAGCACTGCCGGATGTGCCGACGTTCGAGGAAAACGGCCTCTCGGGAATGATAGTGACCAACTGGTTCGGCATATTCGCGCCCGCGCGCCTGCCCCAGCAGCAACTGGCTCGGCTGCACAAATCCGTGCTCGATGCCCTGCAGGCGAAGGACGTGCGCACGAAATTCGCGAACCTCGCGCTGGAAATCACGCCGACATCGCCGCGCGAATTCGAAGCCCACCTCAAGAGCGAGCTCGAAAAATGGGGCAAGGTCGTGAAAGCGGCCGGCATCAAGCCGGAGTAGCCACCCGCCATCGACGAATCGACCGCGACCGCATATAATGTGACCAACTTTATGACCAACTGGAGCACATCATGCCCGCGATGAATCTGGCCGCCGCCAAAGCGAATTTGAGCGCCCTGGTAAGCAAAGCCGAGGGCGGCGAAGAAACCATCATAATGCGCCGCGGTGAAGCGGTCGCCAAACTTGTGCCCATGACCGGGCGCAAGAAAGCTTTTCGTTCGCGCGCCCAGTTCCGCGCTACGTTGCTTAAATCGAGAAAATCGAGTGCCACCTTGATTCGTGCAATGCGAGACGAGGGATATTGATGGTCTATCTGGATACCAGCTTTATCGCCCCGTTGGTCATCTCCGAGAACAGCAGCGCAGCGGTAGAAGCTTTGGTCATGAAAGTAAAGTCCGGCGATCTGGTCACGGGGATGTGGACGCAAGTTGAACTCGCAAGCCTGGTGGCGCGCAAACTGCGCATGGGCGAAATAACCGCCGCTGACGCTGATGCTGTACGGCGCGAGTGCCGTCACATTCTGGAGGAATCATTTAATATTCTAGCTCCGGCGGCGGCAGACTTTGCGACGGCTACAAAGTATCTCGAAATGCCCAAGACTGGCCTGCGGGCGGGCGACGCATTGCACCTCGCGATTGCGGCGAACCATGGCGCCAGGAAAATATGGTCACTTGACCGTGGATTCGTTCAAGCGGGCAAATATCTCAAGCTACCGGTGAGTGCCGGACTGTAGCGGACTGTAGTTAAGGCACGCCGACGCCAATCTGCCGTTCGCTCCGATGTCCACCAACACATCTCACATTACCGAAAAATTGCTTGCCTCATTTAGCGTCGAGGCCGATACCCGTTTTGCCGAGATGATTGAATCCGGCGTAGGCATTCAGTGGCAAGACATGCGGGTGTATCTCAAAGCCCGTGCCAACGGTAATAGTGCCCAACCTCCATTGGCTCAACGTTGGCACAGGTCATAGGTTCCGCCCGGCTATAGGAACTACCCTTCGCCCTGAGGTATCGAAGGGTGAACGCAACCCAGTTAGTCCGTTCATGCTTCTATACATCAGCACGAACGGACCGGTTCAGGACTTCCTATTTTTCCAGCCCGGCAAGCTTCCTGAAATTCGGCTCCGCATGCGGGAACGGCGGCAGTTGCCACGTGCCAGTGCCGACCGGACGAATGTCGCGATCGACGGGCACCTCAACCAGGTAAGGGCGGTTAGACTTGATCGCGGTTTCGAGCACACCTTCAAGATCGCTCGCGCGTTCGACTTTCGCGCCATCTACGCCCATGGAACGTGCCAGCATCACAAAATCCGCGCTGAAAAGCTTCTTGGTCTTGTCGATCTGGAAGCTGGTCGCCAGTTCCTGTCCGAACATGCCGAGCTGCATGTCGCGGATCGAGCAGTAGCCGTAGTTGTTCCACACCACCCACACGGCGGGAATGTCGTATTCCACCGCGGTAGCCAGGATGTGCGGCGTCATCATGAAAGATCCGTCGCCGACCACCGCAATCGCCGGGCTTTCCGGCTGCGCGAGTTTCGCGCCGAGGATGCCGCAGGTAGCAAAACCCATGGACGCAAAACCCCATGACTGCAGCAGGTGGCGCGCGCGCCGCGCTTTCCATAATTGCACGACCCAGTTGTGGTGCACGCCAACGTCGGTCGCGAATATCGCGTTTTCCGGAATGACGTTCGACAGCCCCTTGAGCAGGCGCTCGGGACGCATCGGCATCTGGTCGGACTCCATGAACGGCTTCTGGTAGTCATCCCAGATTTTTTTGCAGTCCTTGAGCTTCGCCATCCAGTCGTCGTAAGTCTTCGGCTTGGACTTGGTTTTTTCCTGCGCGCGGCGCACCAGCACTTCAAGGCTCGCGCGGATGTCGCCGAGTATGCCGAGATGCGCCGGATAGTTGCGCCCGATCTCGGAAGGGTCGTTGTCGATCTGGATCAATTTGGTCGGCGGCACAGTCAGCGTATAGCCGCTGATCCACGCGCTGGTGGCGCGGTCATCGAAGCTGCAGCCGAGCCCGAGTATTACGTCGGCATTGCGCGTTGCTTCGTTCGCTGCGTATGGGCCGTTTCTGCCCATAGGGCCGAAACTCAATTCATGCGTTTCGTCTATGGTGCCTTTACCGTTCGGACTGGTGACCACCGGAATGCGCAGCAGCTTGATGAAGTCGAGCAGCACTTCAGTCGCTTCACCGATAAGACCGCCCTGCCCGACCAGAATCACCGGACGTTTTGCCGCAAGCAGCAAGTCCAGCGCCTGATCCAGCGCACCGAGATCACCCGGCGCGCGTTGCATGACCAGCGGATCGGGATCCGGCACCTCACATTCCGCGGATTCCTGGAATACATTGAGCGGCACGTCGATGTTCACCGGGCCCGGGCGGCCTGTGCGCAGCAGTCCGAACGCCTGCTTCATCGCCAGCGGCAGCATTTCAACGCGCGAGGGCTGGAAGCTTTTCTTGACCAGCGGCCGGATCACCGACGGGAAGTCGCCCTGAAAGTAGCGGCCGGTTTCCTGGAACGGCATGCGGTTGAATTGAGTCGTCGGCACATTGCCGGTGATGGCAAGAAACGCTGACGAATCCATCATCGCGCCGGCAAGCGCGACCGGCATATTGCACGAACCCGGACCGCACGAAGTGTAAGTCGCGACCGGTTGATGCTTCACTTTGTAATACGCATCGGCCATGTAACCCGCGGCCTGCTCGTGGTGCACCGAGATAGTCCGGATGCGATCGGCCGCGCTGCATGCAGCATCAAGAAAACCGATATTGCCGTGGCCGCACACGCCGAACAGATACGGCACCTTCTCTTTGATCAGGTACTCGACCATGATCTCGGCGCCTTTATAGGTCGTGCGCTTGGGTGCGTTGCTCGTGGTTTTGGTCGGTGCGGCGGGGGTCGGCGTGTCCATGATTATTCTCCGTGAATTCTGGCTGAGTGCTGCGAGGGGTCGATTCTAGGACGCGCCCGGTTGCTAATCAAGCGCGCTATCTGACCACATCTTCCCACCGCGGACACGCGCGTTCCTCGAAAGGCTTGTCCCACTGCGCGCAATTGGCGCGGTCGACGACTTGCACCGGCAATATGATCTGCGGTGGCACGCTCT
>CANJHY010000212.1:0-7090 GCA_947474275.1 Betaproteobacteria bacterium | reverse complement strand
TGATTATAGATTATCGTCAACGCGGCGTGTAGCGAGCCGCTTCCGAAAACGCCAGCTTTTGCTATTATGCGAGATATGAACAACACAGACCTTCGACGTACTGCGCGACTGGCGATCGCGGTAACTTTCTCCTGCAGCGCTATCGCCGCGACCGCCGCGGATTCAGGCGCATATCCAACCAAGCCGATACGCTTCATAGTGCCCTTCGCGCCGGCGGGCAGCGCCGACGCGCTGGCGCGCACGATACAGCCGGCCTTGAGCGAAGCGCTGGGCCAAACGCTCGTAATCGACAACCGCCCCGGTGCCAGCAGCACCATCGGTACCGACATGGCGGCCAAGGCCGTGCCCGACGGCTACACCCTGCTGATGGTGACCACCACCCACACGGTAAACCCCAGCCTGATCAGCAAATTGCCATTCGATACTGTGAAGGATTTTGCCCCGGTCTCGCTGGTGGTTTCGCAGCCGAACATCCTCGTCGTGCATCCGTCGGTGCCGGCAAAATCGGTGAAAGAGCTGGTCGCCATGGCCAAAGCGAAGCCGAACACGATGAATTTCGCATCCGGCGGCAACGGCAGTTCACCGCATTTGTCGGGTGAGTTGCTCAATATCGTGGCGGGCATCAAGATCACCCACATCCCATACAAAGGGTCCGGCCCCGGCGTCACCGACCTGCTGGGCGGACATGTGCAATTGATGTTCGCAGGGCCGCTGGCGCTCGAACAACATATCAAGAGCGGCCGTGTCCGCGCGCTGGCGATTGCCGACAAGCGGCGCTCCACGGTTCTGCCCGACGTGCCGACCATGACCGAGGCGGGCTATCCCGGCGTTGAAACCGGCACCTGGTACGGAATACTGGCTCCCGCGCGTACGCCGCCGGCAATCGTCGCGCACGTTCAGAAGACGATAGTACGCGTACTGCAGGCGCCCGATCTCAAGTCGCGTATCCTGAACCAGGGCGTCGATATCGTCGCCAGCACTCCGGACGAATTCGGAAAGCTTATAACCGCCGAAGTCGCAAAATGGTCGCGCGTCGTAAAAGCCGCCGACATACACGCGGACTGACAGCCACGCACATATAGCAAAGACTCTTATGAAACCTCAAGATTACGACCTCGACGCATTCTGGATGCCGTTCACCGCCAATCGCCAGTTCAAGGCGAAGCCGCGCATTTTTACTTCCGCCAAGGACATGCATTTCATCACCGACGACGGACGCGAAGTGCTCGACGGCATCGCCGGCCTGTGGTGCGTGAACGCCGGCCACGGCCGCAAGAAAATCGTTGAAGCGATACAGAAACAGGCAGGTGTGCTTGATTACGCGCCGCCGTTTCAGATGGGCCATCCGCTGCCGTTCAAAGTCGCCACGCGTTTGAAGCAATTACTGCCCGGTGATCTTGACCATGCGTTTTTCACCAATTCAGGCTCGGAAGCAGTCGAGACCGCGCTGAAAATCGCGCTCGCCTATCATCGCGCGCGCGGCGACGGCCAGCGCCGCTGGCTGATCGGGCGTGAGCGCGGCTATCACGGCGGCAATTTCGGCGGCGTGTCGGTCGGCGGCATGCCGGCCAACCGCAAGGCCTTCGGCAGCTTATTGCCGGCGGTCGACCATCTGCAGTCTACGCACGACCTCGAGCACAATTCATTCAGCCGCGGCCAGCCTGCGTGGGGTGCGCACCTCGCGGATGAACTGGAGAACCGCATCATTCCACTGCACGATGCGTCCAACATCGCCGCGGTCATCGTCGAACCACTTGCCGGCTCGACCGGTGTCCTCGTCCCGCCCAAAGGTTATCTGGAGAGATTACGCCAGATTTGCGACAAGCACGGCATCCTGCTCATATTCGATGAAGTGATTACCGGTTTCGGCCGCCTCGGCGCGTCGTTCGCCTGCGAGAAACTCGGCATCATTCCGGACATCATCTGTCTTGCCAAAGGCCTGACCAACGGCAGCGTGCCTATGGGTGCCGTCATGGTGCGCAAAGGCATTTACGACGGCATGATGGCCGCTGCGCCGGAAAACACCATAGAGCTGTTTCACGGCTATACCTACTCCGGCCACCCGTTGGCCAGCGCGGCCGCGCTGGCCAGTCTCGACGTGTTCGAAGAAGAACAGCTGTTCAAACGCGCCGGTGACCTCGCGCCCTACTTCGAAGATGCCGTGCACAGCCTGCGCGAGTTGCCGCACGTCATCGACGTGCGCAATATGGGATTGGTCGCGGGCATCGAACTCGAGCCGATTCCGGGCAAGCCGACCGCGCGCGCTTTCGAAGTCTTCCAGCGCTGCTACGAAAAAGGTGTTTTGGTCCGCACCACCGGCGACATCGTTGCGCTGTCACCGCCGCTCATCATCAGCAAACCGCAGATCGACGAGATGGTGGGCACGCTGGGCGGCGTGTTGCGCGAAATGGGGCGTCAGTAGGCCGCGTCAGACGCGCTGCATTTCCCGCTTGCCGAGTTTGACCAGGCAATGGTCTATCCACTCGGCAGTCAGTTTTTCCTGCACTGAATTCTGGCGCAGGCGCTGATTGAGCGCCGGCCAGTCGACGTTATCGAGCGGCTGGTCCTGGTTGAAGCACGAGAACACGTAGCTCGTCTTGCCGGTCGCCGGATCGACGTGCGGCTGCAGACACTGAGCGCAGATTTCCTTCATCATGCATTGCATCGGCGAGTTGATCGAGCCGATCGCAAAATGATGCGGCTTAAGGAAGGGTTTCAGCTCCGCATGGCGCGCCTGCGCAACGGCCGCCATCATGCGGTCCGAGCCGATGGCAATCAGGCGGTCGGCTGACTTCAGTGAAATTTCGGGATTACCGAGATTGCCGACCGCGTAGGCGTGTATAGCCTGCACGATATTGCCGACGAAAGTACGGTCGAGCGGCCGTTGCGGCGTAAATCCCGGCTCTTCGTCGCAGCACCAGACGACCACGTCCGCCGCCGCTTCGATATCGGCGACCTTGTAGCGGTCTATCATGTGCTTGTAGCCGGCAAAGTAGAGCACGCGATTGCCGGCGGCCCGCATCGCCTGCCCGATGGAAAACAGCACGGCATTGCCGAGCCCGCCACCGACCAGCACGACCGTTTCGTTGGTCGGAATTTCGGTCGGCGTCCCGGTGGGCCCCATCATCACGACCGGCTCGCCTGGTTTCAGCAAGACACACATGTCGCTCGAGCCGCCCATTTCCAGCACGATGGTGGAAATCAGCCCGCGCCCGGCATCGACCCAGGCGCCGGTCAGCGCGAGCCCTTCCATCGCCAGGCGCGAATGCTCCGCATTTAATGCGCTCGATTCAAAATTCTGCAACCGGTAGAACTGGCCGGGTCGGAAACGCCGCGCGGCGATGGGCGCTCGCACCACGACTTCGACTATGGTCGGCGTGAGACGTATGACTTCATGCACGGTCGCGCGCAGCTCGTCGCTCAGTTTCGCGAGGAATGCGCTGCTGTCCAGGCTGGACGCCGCATTCACTTTGGTCAGCACACGGCTTACGCTCGGATAACCCTGCTTAGCGCTGCCGATCGCTTTGACCACGTTGCCGAAAAAAGACGGATGCACGTCGCCGAAGTAGCTGACAAAGCGTCCATCGTCGCGCCGCGACAGCAGCACGCGGACCTGCTCGGGTTTCGAAATCGCCTTCTCGACGGCCAGCGGCTGCCCGTCTTCGTCGCAGGCGCGGAAGTACTTGCCATCGAGCGTAAACGACGGCGCTTCCTCGCGCGCAAGCACCGTATTCGGTTGAGTGCCCGCAGCTATCAGCACCGTTCTCGCCGGCAATTCGGTTTGTCCGGTTTCCGACCATTTGCCATCTTCGGCGCGCGTCTGCACTGCAACGCGCAGTGCGTGCGCATGGCCGTCGGCATCGATATCCACCTGCAGCGGGGTCAGGCCTTCGGCAAAACGTATGCCTTCTTCCAGCGCTTTCTGCACTTCTTCATGATTCAGCGTATACGAAGGGCTGTCGATCAGGCGTCGGCGGTATGCGATTGTCACGCCGCCCCAGCCCTGCAGCAACTCCAGCGTGCGCGGCTCACGCCCTTCGGCAGATGCACGCGCGCGCTCATCGCGCAAAGCACGGGCATGGGCCAGAAACTCATCAGCAATAACGCGCTCTTCGTCGTTCCACGCGATACGTGCGGCGGCCTCACCGTGTGCGCGCGCCATCGTTTCATAGCGGGCAAGAAACTTCTCAACCTGCAGCGGATAATACGCTAGTGATTCCGTAGCGGTATCGATCGCCGTCAAACCGCCGCCGACCACCACCACCGGCAAACGCACTTGCATATTGGCTATCGAATCGGCTTTGGCGGCGCCGGTCAATTGCAGCGCCATCAGGAAATCCGATGCAGTGCGCACGCCGCGCGCCAGCCCATTGGGCATATCGAGCACAGTTGGACGTCCCGCGCCCAGCGCCAGCGCGATATGGTCGAAGCCTAGCGCGAAGGCCTCGTCGGTCGTCAGCGTGCCGCCGAAACGCACGCCGCCGAACAACGCGAACTGGTCGCGGCGCTCGATCAGCAGGCGGATGATTTTCAGGAAATTCTTGTCCCAGCGCACAGTGATGCCATATTCGGCAACGCCGCCAAAGCCGGCCATCACGCGCTCGTCGAGTGCTTCATAAAGGTCATGCAAGTCGCGGATCGGTTCGCAGGCCACGCGCGCGCCGTGCATATCAACGCCGGATATATGCGCGGGCAAGGGTTCGATCTTGAGTCCATCGACGCCGACAACGGTATGGCCGTCGTTCATCAGGAAATGCGTGAGCGAGAATCCGGCCGGCCCCATACCCGCGACCAGCACGCGCTTGCCGGACGGCGCTTTGGGATAAGGCGTGCGCAGGTTGAGCGGGTTCCAGCGCGTCAACAAACTGTAAATCTCGAAACCCCACGGCAGTTCGAGAACGTCCTTGAGGGTGCGCGTTTCCGCTTGCGGAATGTCGACCGGCTCCTGCTTCTGATAAATGCACGCTTTCATGCAATCATTGCAAATGCGATGCCCCGTCGCCGCCACCATAGGATTGTCGACGACGATCACTGCGAGCGCGCCGATGGCGACACCCTGGGTCTTCAGCTTGTGGAACTCAGAAATCTTTTCCTCGAGCGGGCAACCGGCGAGCGTCACGCCGAACGGGCTCTTTTTAAACGCTGCCGCGCCGCGCCCGCTGCCGCCTTTTTCCTTGAGCCCTTTCGAGCAGGAGTCCTTGCCCTGCTCGTGGCACCAGATGCAGTAATTCGCCTGGTCGAGCGCACCGGTGAGGTCCGTGCCGCGGTCCGTCAGCTTGAAACCGGTGCGGCGGCGGATATGCGAAGGCGCGGCCGTGTAAGCGGTGTAACCGATGGAAGTGTCGGTGACCAGCGGCACAAGATGCTGGTAGTCGAGCTTGTGCGGCGCCTTGAACAGGACGCCGGTGCGATGTAGTTCTTTGCCGGCAGGCGTCTGCGCCGCCCATGCGGCGTAGCGCAATGCGAGATCGAGTTGCGGCTCGTGCACCGCTTCGTCAGTCAGCCAACGCGTCACATGCTGTGCGAATGCAAGTTCCGTAAACTCACTGCCGAACAACACGGCCAGTTGCGCGCGCAATGCGATGCCGTCCATGACCGCGGCATCCGCAGCCTTGTACTTGTGCATGGCCTTGCGCTGCACGAACAGACGCTTGCAACTGAACAGCGGTGCAAGCTCGTTGTGACGTGCCGCCAGCACACCAACTTCAGATTGGATACCGAACAATTCCGCGATGAAATCTTCAACGTGCGGCGCCAGTGCTATCAGCAGTTCGGACTCCTGCTTGGCGGTGAGCGCTTCAGGATTAAGGCGCGATTCGCGCAGGCGCTCGCACAACGCGCTATCGGCGGCGCCCAGCGCGTGCATGAATTCAGCGTCGAGTTTCAACAACCCGCCGCGCTGATAAAAATCGGCAAACTTCAGATCAAAACCGGGGCTCAGCATCACCGCCACACCAAGTATCAACAAGTACGCGAAGCGCGCGAACATAACATAAATCAGTTACCAAGTCAGGCCGCAAAACAGCGTTATTCCTTTGTGCGATAATGATTTTCCGTTTGGCTATGAAGCGGAAGACCAGCATGAAGCGAGCGGCAGCATGCAAAGAACATTGGTGGCGCCCGATGCGTTGCGCCGGAAGCAGTCGATGACCCAGCAACCGCGCCATTTGCTGGCATGGCTGCTACTGCTGGCCGTGTTCGCTTACGTGAGTTACCTGGCCTTCAGAACCTACCTCAGTCCGGACTTTTTGATCGGCTACGCAAATCTCTTTGCGTGCTGAGCGACTCAACCCGTCGCCACTGCGCCTTCTGCGGCAGTGACCGTATTCGCGATCAGCATGGCAACCGTCATGCGGCCGACCCCGCCGGGCACCGGCGTAATACGCGAGGCGACCTGGCTTGCCGATGCGAAGTCGACGTCGCCGGCAAGTTTGCCGTCAGGCAGCCGGTTGATGCCGACGTCTATGACTACTGCGCCCGGTTTGAGCATGCTGCCATTGACCACGCCCGGTTTGCCCACCGCCACAACGACGAGATCCGCGCGCGACGTGTGACCCTGCAGGTTGCGTGTTTTTGAATTACACACGGTAACCGTGGCGCCGCGCGCGATCAGCATCAATGCCATCGGTTTGCCGACCGTAACGCTGCGGCCGATGACGACCGCATGTATGCCGTCCAGAGCCAACCCCACACTATCCAGCATTGCCATCACGCCCAACGGCGTGCACGGGCAAAGCTGCGGTTGGCCCGCCACCAGAGCACCGAGGTTTTGCCAACTGAAACCGTCGACGTCCTTGGCGGCGTCTACCGCATGCAGAATACGGTCAGTGTCGAACTGTAACGGCAGCGGCAGTTGCACGAGGATGCCGTCAATACTGGCGTCAGCGTTAAGCCGGTGGATCAATTCGAGCACTTCGCTTTCGGCACAAGCAGCGCCGAAGCGATGCAGCTCCGAATGCACCCCCACCTCGCTGCAGGCGCGGGTTTTGTTCCTGAGATAGACCTCGGATGCCGGATCGTTTCCGATCATGATCGCCGCAAGCCCCGGCCGCACGCCGCGCTCGCGCAACGCGACAACGCGCAGCTTGAG
>CANJHY010000211.1:0-7108 GCA_947474275.1 Betaproteobacteria bacterium | reverse complement strand
TTTCGCACGCTCATCGGCGCGCAGAATTTCTGCACCATCCGCTCCTATCTCGATACCATGCACAAGCAAGGGCATAATCTGTTCGAGGTCTTGCGCCTGGCTTTCATGGGATGCCATCCATCTCCTGCCTCAGGCTGAATAGTCACGGAAAAACTTTCATGCTGTTCGTGATTTTTATTTCGTTTTCTTGAATTTCCTTTGCGTCCTTGGCGTACCTATCAAGGGGGTATTGAAATGAATCCTTGGCGGTTAAGCTTTGCTCTTCGCTTCGGGATTGACCAGATTGGGCGGTGCCGCGCCGGTCAAAGCGGCGACCGCGTTTTTGGCCGCGGTCATCGCCATCGCGCGGCGTGTCGCTTCGGTGGAACTGCCGATATGCGGCGCCAGCACCACGTTTTTCAGATCGAGGAAGCCCGGGTTGAATTTGGGTTCGTTTTCGAACACGTCGAGCCCGGCCGCGCGGATGGTCCCGTCTTTCAATGCGCTGATCAGCGCAGCATCGTCAACCACGCCGCCGCGTGTCGAGTTGATGAGGATGGCGGTGGGTTTCATTTTTTTCAGTTCCGCCGCGCCGATGTAATGATGGGTGGCGGGCGAATAAGGCACCTGCAGCACGACGAAATCCGACTGCGCGAGCAACTGGTCCTTGGTCGCATACTCCACGTCGAGCGATTTCTCGACGTCCGCCGGCAAACGATTGCGGTTTTGATACAGCATACGCATTTTGAAACCGGCCGCGCGCCGCGCGATCTGCTGACCGATACGCCCCATGCCGATGATGCCGAGCGTCGCGTGATGCACGTCGACTCCCAGCATCTGCTTCAGATGCCAGCCCTTCCAGTCGCCGGCGCGGACGTAGGCTTCGGCCTCGGTCAGGCGCCGCGCGGTGGCGAGCATCAGCGTCCACGCGAGGTCTGCTGTGCTGTCGTCGAGCACGCCCGGCGTGTTGGTCGCCATCACGCCGCGCGTGGTGCATGCCGGCACGTCAATGTTGTTATAGCCGACCGCGATATTGGCAACGACTTTCAGGCGCGGACACGCCGCGAGCAACGCGTCGTCGATGCGGTCGGTCAGGCAGCAGACGACCCCGTCCTTGTCCTTGAGACGTTGCGCGAGCGCCGCGGGTTCGAACGGCTGGTCCGCCTGGTTGGATTCGACTTCGCAATGTGCGGCGAGATAAGCGAGCGTTTCATCGAAGACTTCACGTGTGACGAGAATTTTCGGTTTCATTGCAGATCCTGTGGCTGGAGCGAGCGCAGAATTTTATTGAGCACCGATTATCGCATAGCGCGCGATGGCGCCAATCAGGTCGCGGCAGATGCGCGCCAGATATTGCGGCAGCGCGTCTCGGTGAGCCGGCACGCGGCAACGACGCCGATCAGCGACCACGCAACCAGCACGCCTATGCCGAGCCGGTACGCATCGGCGCTGCCGCCCGCGACCATGCCGGCGCCGTGATCGACTACCCAGCCAACCAGCGGCTGGAGCAGGCCGGAGGCGATGAAGCCGCCGATATTGGCGATCGCGATCGCCATGCCGGCGCGCTCCGGCGGATTCACTTCCTTGGCGAGCGACCACGTGAGCGTGAAGCCCGGCACCGCGAGCCCGGTGAGCAGCGCCGCAACGACGGTACCGTTCGCGCTCGGGATGGGCAGCGCCAGCCACATCAGGCCGACGGCGCTATAGGCCACTGCGGACGCAATCACCAGCGGTCGGCGCACGCCAAGACGATCCGACAACCAGCCTATCAGCGGGGCACTGACAGCGAACGTAATCAGTATCAGCGCCGTGCAGCGCCCCGCCGCGAGCGGGGTAAGGCCGTGCGCGTGGACGAGGAAAGGCGTCGCCCACAAACCGATGAACGTCATGTACGCGCCGGAAATACCGACGTTGACCCAGAACGGCGGCCAGGTCGCCGGATTGGTGGCGACCGCCGCCAGCGCACGCCGCCAGTCACCGGTAGCGGCGTTGGCGCCGGCAACGTGCGGCGCTTCGCGCACGAACAGCCAGATCCCCAGCGCGAGGGCCAGCGACGCGACGCCCAGCGCAACGAATACGCTGCGCCACGACACCACGGTAATCAGCCACGCCAGCGGCGCGGTCGCGGCCAGCGCGCCGGCGATGCCGGCGACGTTGGCGGCGCCCACGGCCGTCGCAAAACGCCGCTCGTGGAACCAGCCGGCGCACAACTTGAGCATGCAGACGAATACCACCGAGACACCGAGGCCCGCGAGCATGCGCGCAATCGCCGCCGCCGTGAAATTCCCGGCGAGCCCGTAGGCGATCGAGCCGGCGCCCGCTATCAACATGCCGATCGCAAGCGTGACGCGCGGGCCGAGCGTGTCGGCAAGCACGCCGGACGGCACCTGCATCAGCGCATAAACATAAAAGTAAGTTGCGCCCAGCGTGCCCAGCGCCGCTGCGCCGATGGCGAATTCATGCTGCAGATCGCCCGCGATCGCGCCGGTCGACACACGATGAAAAAACGAAATGAAAAATGCGCAACAGGTGAGCGCCAGCGCGCTCCAGCGCCACCATGCGAGCGAGCGCGTTTGCGCGCTGTCAGTATGCGGATTCATGCATCGAAAAAAAACAGGGCAGCGCCTGCGCTGCCCTGCAATGACATTGTGCGGCTCTTTTTGGCAAACGCTATTTGTATAGCACGCTCGGCAGCCACAAACCGATGGCCGGGAACGTGTAGAGCAGGACGAGCGCGACCACCTGGATCACCATGAACGGCATCATGCCCATGAAGATCTGGTTCAGCGTCACATGCGGCGGCGACACGCCCTTCAGGTAGAACGCCGCCATCGCCACCGGCGGGCTCAAGAACGCGGTCTGCAGGTTGAGTGCGACCAAGAGCCCGAAAAACAGCGGGTCGATATTGAAATGCGGCAGCAGCGGGATGAATATCGGCATGAAGATGACGATGATCTCGGTCCATTCGAGCGGCCAGCCCAGCAGGAAAATGATGATCTGCGCGAGCACCATGAACTGCACCGGCGTCATATCGAGCGACAGCACCCACTGATTGATGATCTCCTGCCCGCCAAGCAGGGCGAACGACGCCGAGAAAATCGACGAACCCACGAACAGCCAGCACACCATCGCACTGGTCTTGGCGGTGAGGAACGACGATTCCTTGACGATGCCGCCGAGATCTTTCAGGGTGGTCCAGACGGTGCCGCCGAGATTGTGGCCGCCGGGCGCGGCTTCACGCAGGTGGGTGAGGAAGCGATACGCCGCAGCGAGTATGCATCCGCCGAACGCGCCGACCGCCGCCGCCTCGGTGGGCGTTGCCAGGCCGAATACGATGGAACCGAGCACCGCGAGTATCAGCAGCGCCAGCGGGAAGAACGAGGTGAGCAGCATCTTGAACACCTCGAGCCGTACCCAGTTCCAGAGCCAATAGAGCAGCGCGAGCCCCGCAACGCAGACGCCGAGCGTGATCCAGAACCAGAGCGGCGTCGCGTCCCGCTCGAGATTCGCGGCCGGTGCCGCCTGCGTGACGACCTCCGGCTTCGCCGCCTCCGCGGCGGCCGGCGCGGCGGCTTCTTTCACCCCCTCGGCCGGCGGCTCCTTGAGACCTCCGTCGGGCGGTGGTTCCTTGAGCCCTCCCGCGTCCGCCTCTGCTTGACCGATGAGTTCGGTCGATTCCTCCTTAACATCCTCGACTATGCCTCCTCCCGCTTGGACCAACCCACTCGTGTCAACCACCGCCTCAGGCGCGGTCGCCAATTGCCAGGTCGCGCCCAGTGCCGCAACGAAGAACAGCGCCGGAAGCAGCGTGATGAAGAGCTGCCCGAGTACCGTGCTTTTCTTGACGCCGGCGACACCGGTTCCGGTGAGCCCATGCCAGAGCCCGGCCAGCGCATTGCTGCCGCGTGGCGACAGCTTCTGTGCAAAGGGCGGCAGAGCCACCCCCCGCTCTTCCATGGGCAGCGGCGGCATGAGGTCGGGCCTCAATTTCGCGAGCACGATAACGTAGCCTATGTACAGGCCAGCGAGCATGAAACCGGGGCCGAAGGCACCTGCGTACAGTTTCACCACCGACACCCCCGCGACTGCGCCATACACGATCAGCAGCACCGAGGGCGGAATCAGGATGCCGAGGCACCCCCCGGCGGTAATCGCACCGGCCGCCACCTTGGTGTTGTATCCCGCTTTGAGCATCGCCGGGAATGCAAGCAGCCCCATCAATGTCACCACCGCACCGACGATGCCGGTCGCGGTGGCGAAAATTGCACAGGTGACGATGGTCGCCACCGCGAGTGCGCCCGGTATGCGCGCCGTCGCCAGATGCAGGCTCTTGAACAGGCGGTTGATCAGCGCCGCGCGTTCGACCAGATAGCCCATGAACACGAACAGCGGGATCGCGATCAGCACGTCGTTGGACATCACCGAATAGGCGCGCTGCACCATCAGGTCGAGAATCTGCTGGTTGGCGAGCGCCGGGTTCACGCTGCGATAGGCGATCCAGCCGAAAAACACCCCCATCCCCATCAGCGTGAACGCCGTGGGAAAACCGAGCATGATGCCCACCACGATCAGCGCCAGCATCAAAAGACCCAAATGGCCGTTGGTCATCTGCGACGGTGCCGGCATCAGCACGAACACCATGATCACCACCGCGGCCATGATCGACAGGCCGAACCAGACTTCTTTTCTCACTGGTGACTCCCCGCTTGTTTGACCACGTAGGCATCGAGCTTGGCGATATCCTCGTCCTTGACGTTAACCATCTGTTTCAACTTGTCGACGTCTACTTCCTGGACGTCTTCCGCGCGCGACGGCCACTCGCCCTGCTTTAAGCAGATCACGCAACGGATGATTTCGACGATGCCCTGCACCAAAATGAACGCGCCGGCGACCGGAATGATGGTCTTGAACGGATAGACCGGCGGGCCGTCGGCGGTGACATTCGAATGCTCGTTGATGACCCACGACTCTGCGGCATAGTTATAGCCGGCCCACACAAACGCCACTACCCCGGGAATGAAGAACAGCAGGTAGAGCGTGAGGTCGAGGCCCGCCTGCAGGCGCGGCGGAAAAAAACCGTAGAGCACGTCGCCGCGCACATGGCCGTTTTTTGCCAGCGTATACGCGCCCGCCATCATGAACAGCGTCCCGTACATCTGGATCATGGCATCGTAAGCATAGGGATGCGGGGCGTCCAGCACGTAGCGCGAGAACACTTCCCAGGAGATGAAGAAAGTGAGCGAAACGATCAACCAGGAAAACGATTGACCGACAAAAGTGCTCATTTTGTCGATGGTGAGAAGCAGTTTCTGCATATTCCGCCCTGCTAAAAAAATCGGCCACCCGGACACTGCCCGGATGGCCGATGACTGTTATTACGAATAAGACGTTACGCCTTCTTCTTGGCTTCAGCCTTTTTCGCACCGAAGAAGTAATTCACCGCCATCTTGCGGCTGACGTAAGTGTCCTGGTCCCATTTCGACGCGCGCTCGGCGAAAACCTTTTGTGACGCGGCGATTTCCTTGAACAAAGCATTTTCGCTCGATTTCTTTTCCACGATCGCGTCCCACAGCTTGAGCTGGTCCGCCAGCACCGCATCCGGAGTCTTGTAGAACTTGACCTTGTCCTTGACCTGCAGCTCGATGTAATCCTTGGAATAGCGGTCGATCGCCTTCCAGGACATGTCGGCGGACGCAGCTTCCACGGCATTGGCGATGATCGCCTTCATTTTCGCCGGCAGCGCGTCGTACTTCGGCTTGTTGAAGATGATCTCGAAGGTCTCGGCGCTCTGGTGGTAGCTCTGCAGCATGCACACCTTGGACACGTCGGGGAAACCGAGCAGCCGGTCGGAGGTGGCGTTGTTGAACTCGGCCGCATCCAGCAGGCCGCGGTCCATGGCCGGCACGATCTCGCCGCCGGGCAGCGCGTTGACCGCAGCGCCCATGGCGGTGAACAAATCGATCGCCAGGCCGTTGGTGCGGAACTTGAGGCCCTTGAAATCCGCCGTCTTGGTGATCGGCTTTTTGAACCAGCCCAGCGGCTGCGTCGCCATCGGGCCGTAGAGGAACGACTGCACCGTGGAGATACCGATGGAATTGTAGAGTTTGGCGAGCAGTTCCTGGCCGCCGCCGTACTTGTGCCAGGAAAGCAACATGTTGGCGTCCATGCCGAACGCCGGGCCGGAATTCCACAGCGCCAGCGCGTTCTGCTTGCCGTAGTTGTAGCCCAACACCCCGTGTCCGCCATCCAGCGTGCCCTTGGCCACGGCTTCCAACATCCCGAACGCCGGTACCACGGCGCCCGCTGGCAGCACGTCGATCTTCAGTTCGCCGCCGGTCATGTCGTTGACCTTCTTGGCGAAATCGAGCGCGTACTCGTGGAAGATGTCCTTGGCCGGCCACGTGCTCTGCCAGCGCATGCTGATCGGCGTGGTCTGGCCCAGCGCGATCATCGGGAACGCCAAAGCGGCGCCTGCGGTTGCGGCAGTTGCGCCGCGCAAGAACTTGCGCTTCGATGCGTCAGGCTGCGCCTGCGTAGATTTCTTAAGATCTTTGCTCATGGTGGCCTCCTTTGGTGGATATACTTTTTTTGGTGGATATATTTTTGACACGCGGACTATCGTATACCCACCCAAGGGCAAAAAGCAAGAAATCCGGGGGCAGGATAGCCCCGGGTCAAGCGACGGGGAACGCGCGAACGGCGGGGCTTACCGCAAACTTACGCCCCGGGGGATGACGCCGGAATCAGGCAGCCTTGGCCGCGGCCCCGCGCGCGACGTCGGCCGTGAACTCGAGCGGCATGCCGGCGAGCAGAACATCGGTGCGATAGCGCCCGCCGATTTCGGCGATTTCGTGAGCGGTAATCTTGGTGTTGAAACCCTCGTTGTAGCTCAACACCGTCAGGCCGCCCGGCAGGGCGACGTGGTAACCCATGTATGGCGAATAAAACGGCGCGTTGGTCGCACTCGACCACGCCCACGACAATTGGGTGGCATTGCCGTGGAAGACCGCCTTGGTGAGCGCTTTGTAGAGATTGATGTCGCGGTGCTTCCATTTGAACGCACTGATCTTGAAGCCCGGCAACTCGCACGTCTCGAACTGGCCGACCGCCACCAGTTTGGCCGCATCGA
>CANJHY010000210.1:0-7203 GCA_947474275.1 Betaproteobacteria bacterium | reverse complement strand
GCGCGAAAGTGATTTTCCTCGTCATCAACAACGGCACTTACGGCACCATACGCATGCACCAGGAAAAGCACTATCCCGGGCGCGTCAGTGGTACCACCCTCGTCAATCCGGATTTCGCGGCGCTCGCACGCGCTTACGGACTGCACGGTGAAATCGTCGAGAAGACCGCCGACTTCGAAGCCGCATTCGAACGCGCGTGGAACGCCAAGACCGCTGCACTACTCGAACTGCGCATCGACCAGGATGCTATCTCGCCGCGCACCACTCTCTCTGCGATTCGCGCAGAGGCGTTCAAAAATCAAAAATCCTGAACCGCGAAGGACGCAAAGGACGCGAAGGAAGAACAGGGCAAATGCGGAATTATTTGCCATGATATCCGCACGATTCTGAGCCCCTTCTCTGCTATCACTCATCTTGTTTTTGCCTTTCCTTTGCGTCCTTCGCGTCCTTTGCGGTGAATGCTTTTTTTGCTGTGAAAGTTTGAAATGCTCAGATACATAAACGAAAAAGAAGTCGCGCAAATCCTGACGATGCCGAAGACCGTCGAGCTCGTCGAAGCGGCGCTGAAAGCGCGCGCTGAAGGCCGCGCGATCGACGTGCCGCGCGTGCGTGCGCGCGCGCCTGCCGGCACCCAGAACATACTGCAGGCCGCGGCGCCCGATTTAAAAATGATCGGCTACAAGATTTATTACTCGAACCCGGGCAAAGGCTCGCGTTACCACGTCCACCTGATCGACACCGACAGCGGCAACCTCGTCGCCATGATAGAGGCGAGCCATCTCAGCATGGTGCGCACCGGGGCTGCAAGCGGTGTCGCGACGCGTTACATGGCGCGCGCAGACGCTGCAACTGTCGGCATGATAGGCACGGGCAAGCAGGCCGTCGGCCAGCTCGAAGCCGTCTGCGCGGTACGCAAGATAACGTCCGCCAAAGTCTACAGCCGAAAAACCGAGAAAGCGCGCGATTTCTGCGCCGCGATGAGCACCAAACTGGGTATCAAAATGGAAGCGGTTACGAGTGCCGCCGAAGCGGTGCGCGGCGTCGACATCATCAATGTCATCACCAAGGCGTCTTCGCCGGTGCTGCTCGGCGAATGGCTGGAACCGGGCCAGCACATCAACGCCGCGGGTTCCAACGCGCTCACGCGCCGCGAACTCGACGAAGCCGCGATCAAGCGTTGCGCGCGCGTCGTCGTCGATTCGCGCGGCACCGCACGCAACGAATGCGGCGATCTGCTGCCGTTGATCGAAAGCGGCAAGCTTGACTGGGACGCGCTGCCCGAGCTCGGCGAATTGATCGCCGGACATATCGCCGGGCGCAAAGCGCGCGACGAGATCACGCTCTACGAATCCCACGGCATGGGCATCCAGGACATATACACCGGCCACTACATCCTCGGCATTGCGCGCGCACAAGGCATCGGCATCGACCTGCCGATAGGCGAGTGACGCGCGATGCTGCTGAAGTTCCTCGTCCGCGACGCCGCGCGCGCCATTGCGAATCTCACCAGCGGCAATCCGCTTGATCTGCCGCACGCCGAGCGCCGCAACGGCACCTGGTACCATGCAGACATCGAGTGGCTGGCGGCAAAAGTCCACGACGTGCCGGGCGATTTCGCCGAGATCGGCGTGTTCCGCGGCGCGGCTTTTCGCAAAGTCGCCGACCTCGCGGCGAACCAGGGCAGGTATGCGCATGCATTCGACAGCTTTGTCGGCATGAACGAACCCTCGCCCGCCGACGGCACGAGTTATCCGAAAGGCATGTTCGATATCGGCGGCCCCGATGAATTCGTGCGGCTCATGACCAAGGCCGGCATCACGCGCGAACTGTATGAAGTGTGGCCGGGTTACGTGCCCGACTGCTTCGCCAACGTGCCGGAGGCGCTCCGCTTCGCTTTCGCCATCCTCGACGTCGATCATTACCAGCCGACGGTGGACGCGCTGCGCTGGCTGCCCGCGCACATCAGCGACCGCGGCATACTGGCGCTCGACGACTATCTGCCGCACACCAACTCGATGGCGTCCAAGGCGATCAAGGAATTTCTCGCGACCGATCACGGTTTCGAGAAGATTGCCGCTTTCAATCAGCAATTAATACTGCGCAAACTTCCCAAACCCCACTAGCCGGAGCACACCATGTCAGACATTTCCCCCAAAATCGGTTTCATCGGCATCGGCGCGATGGGCACGCCGATGGCGACCAATCTCGCCAAGGCCGGCTACAAGCTGGTCGTTTACGATGCGGACGCCAAGCGCGCGCAGGCGCTCGCAGCGACGCGTGAAATCGAAGTCGCCGACAGCCTCGCGGCGCTGGGCGCCATGTGCGGCACCGTCATCACCATGCTGCCCGACGGCAAAATCGTGCGTAAAGTCGTCTGCGGCGAAAACGACAATTTCATGGACTGCGTCGCGTCCACCCTCAAGCCCGGCGCGCTCATCATCGACATGAGTTCGTCTTCGCCGGTCGGCACGCGCGAAATGGGCGCAGTGCTGGAGAAACGCGGCATCAAGCTCATCGACGCACCGGTGTCGAACGGCGTCAAGGGCGCGACCGCCGCCACACTCGCCATCATGGTCGGCGGCGACGCCGCGCTGTTCGAGAAAAACAAACCGGTATTCGAGAAGATCGGCAACCAGATCTTCCACGCGGGGCCGCTCGGCTCGGGCCACGCGATAAAAGCACTCAACAACTACGTGTCGGCAGCGGGCCTGCTGGCCGCCTGCGAAGCGGTCGTCGCCGGTCAGCGTTTCGGACTGGACGCCGGCGTCATCGTCGATATTCTCAACGCTTCCAGCGGCATGAATAACACGACGAAGAACAAATTCAAGCAACACATGCTGTCGGGCACCTATGGCGCGGGCTTCTTTACCGGCCTGATGGCGAAGGACGTGCGCACCGCGCTGGAAGTCATCGAAACCACCAAAACATCGAGCCTGCTCGCGAAACCGTGCACCGACGTCTGGAACCAGATGGAAAAAGACCTCGGGTTCAATTCCGATCACACGGAAATGTACCGCTACGTCGACAAGCTCCCGCGCTGAGCCGCCAGCGCATACGCATCTTCAACGAGTTTAAGCGTCTGCAGGTTATCCTCGGGCGACGTCTCGAACGGCTCGCCAGACAGCAATTTTTCCACGAAGTGCGCAATCCCGGCGTCGAAGCACGCCTGATACGCCGCTTTCATATCGACCGCAATGCGTTCGACAGTAGCCCCGCGCAACTCGATTCCCGATTCGTCGAATATCACGCTCGCGTGCGTGCCGATGATTTCGATGCGGTCCGATACCGCGGTACCGAAGCCGGGAGCGACAAAACTCCCCGCCACCACCACCGGCGCGCCGGCTGGCGTCTCCAGCATCAAAGTGGCGAGCGTTTCACCCGGCATATCGGGCTCGGTATGGAGCGTGCGCGCCGCCACCATCGACAGCGGCCCTAACAGGAAACGCAGCACGTCGAGCTGATGTATCAGGGTCTCGGCGATCATCAGGCGTGGCTCCGTCGCCATGAAAGGCGCGCGCTCCACTGCCGGGCGGCGCCCGTTTGCGTCCTTGATGTAGCCCGAGCGATGCATGGTCAACACGCACTGGCGCACCGGCCCGACGCGGTCTTCATCGAGCCAGCGGCGAATGGCACGGAAGTGCGGTGCAAAACGCCGGTTCTCGTTAACCATCAGGCGTACGCGGCCCGCCACCGCTGCCGCCAATGCTTCTGCCTCGGCCAGCGTATTCGCCAGCGGCTTCTGGCAAAGCACGTGGGCGCCGTGCGCGGCGGCGAGTTGCGCGAGCTCATAGTGCGTCTCGCGCCACGTTGCGATGTCCACGGCGTCGAGTTTTTCGCCCGCGAACATCGCCGCCGCATCGGAATACACGGCGGGAATCTCAAATGCTTCGGCGCGCGCAAGGGCGCGCGCCTTGTCGACGTCGCACACCGCAACCACGGTGGCGCCTGCGACCTTGCGCCACGCGGCGAGATGGTTTTGCGAAATATCGCCGGCGCCGATCAGACCGATGCGCAGCTCGGCGCCCGCGTTGCCCTGCATCTAAGTGTGCCTAAGAACCCGTTTCGAATATACGACACCGGCAAGCAAGCGCTGATGAGCGCCGATGAGCGCCGATGAGCGCCGATAAAATTTTCAGATCCAACCTCCAACCAACCCCAAATATTGTGGACTTATCTGCGTTCATCGGCGTCTATCTGCGGTTCCAACGTTTTTCAAGACTGCCTCTAAGACTAATCCGCGACGATGCCGGCCGTGTGAGCGACCTTTGTATACTTCGCGACCTCGACCTTGATCAGCGCGGCGAACTCTTCCATCGTGTTACCCACCACATCTGCGCCCAGCCCCGCCATGCGCTCCTTGATGTCCGGCAGCGACAGCGCCTTGATCATTTCCTGATTGAGCTTGACCACGATGTCGCGCGGCGTCTTTGTCTGGATCACCGCGCCGTACCAGGTGCTCATCTGGTAGCCGGGCACGCCGGATTCGGCGATGGTCGGCACGTCGGGCAAAGCACCCACGCGTTTGTCCATGGTCACGGCGATCGCGCGCACGCGGCCGGACTGGATATGCGGCATGATGGGTGGCGCAGTATTGAAGGCGAGCATGACCTGCCCGCCCACGAGATCGATCGCCAGCGGCGCGCCGCCTTTATACGGAATCGGCAGCATATCGGTTTTGCTCATCATCTTGAACATCTCGCCGGCGAAGTGCTCGGGACTGCCGACGCCGGAAGTCGCGTAGGAAAGCGCGCCGGGCTTGGATTTCGCCAGCGCGATCAGCTCCTTTACCGTCTTCACCGGCAATGACGGGTGCAGGCACAGCACGTTGGGCACATTGGTGACGACCGTAATCGGCGTGAAATCGCGCTCGATGTCGTAGCCGAGGTTCTTGTAGACCGGCTTGCTCATGATGTGCGCGACCGACATGAACAATATCGTATAGCCATCCGCCGGCACATCTGCCGCCAGTTTCGCCGCGATGTTGGCGTTAGCGCCGGGGCGGTTCTCGATCACGAACTGCTGTTTCAGTGAATCGGTCAATTTCGCGCCGATCGCGCGCGCCATGATATCGGTGCCGCCGCCGGGCGCGTAGCCGACCAATATGCGCACCGGCTTGCTTGGGTACGCTTGTGACAACACCGGCGCGGACATGCCCGCGAGCAGCAATACCGCCATCAGGCGCAGGGTAACAATCATGAACTCCTCCGTTATATTTTTGCCGGCAATTATGAATACCGCTGCATAACCTAAGTCGCGCACCAGGGTATGTCAAGCAAAACGCCAACTAAGAATATAATTGCGCCCACGTTAAATACCGGAACCACATCCCATGACATTGCCTATCGCGGGTCCGCACCCCCACCCTGGCCCGCCCGTTTTGACTTCGCCGCGCGGCGCGTGCGATTGCCACGCCCATATATTCGGACCTTCAGCGCGTTTTCCCTATACCGAGGGCCGCGGCTACACGCCGCCCGACGCTCCCGTCGAAAAATTCCTCGCGCTGCTCGACACCATGGGATTCGACCGCGGCGTGGTCGTTCAGGGCAACGCCCATGGCTACGACAACCGCGCGATACTCGATGCGGTCGAGCGCAACCCGCAGCGCCTGCGCGGTGTTGCCATCACCGAGGCCGTCAGCGCGGACGAACTGCGGCGCTGGCACCGCATGGGCATACGCGCGCTGCGCTTTCATATTTTTTATGACGACCAGAAACCGGGCTACAAGCGCGGCGTCGGGCTCGACGAATTCACCAAGATGCGTACTACGATGCTGGAACTCGGCTGGCACATGCAGGCGTGGTGTGACTGGCGCGCCCTGCCCGACCTCGCCCCCACGCTGCGCGGTATCGGACGCGACATGCCCATCGTCATCGACCACATGCTCAATATCGATGCGACGCGTGGCGTCGGCGATCCGTGTTTCCAGACGCTGCTGACTCTGCTAGGCGAAGGTGCGGTCTGGGTGAAGCTGTCGGGCGCTTATCGCGTGTCGAAAAACTTTCCCGACTATCCGGACGCACGGCCCCTGCATGAGGCTCTCGTGCGCACCAATCCGGAACAACTGATCTGGGGCACCGACTGGCCACATCCGCAGGTTGACGCCGCCATCATGCCCAACGACGGCCATTTGCTGGATCTATTCAACGCGTGGACACCGGACGCTGCAACGCGCAAGCAAATTCTGGTGAAAAATCCCGAGCGCCTCTACGGGTTTCCGCCCATCGCTGTCAAATGATCCACGCCAAATTGTCCGGCCGCCTCCGGCGGCCGCTGCAAGCATGCGCGCAACAGGTAAAATAGCGCCTATGAAAAATCCACGCATAGCATTAATCCACGCGACCCCGGTCGCCATCGACCCCATCTGCAGCACGTTCAAACGTTTGTGGCCGCAAGCGCAGGTCACCAACCTGCTGGAGGACTCGCTGTCCGCCGATCTCGCTGTCGCGGGCAAGCTCGAACAGTCCATGATCGACCGCTTCTGCTCCCTCGCGAAATACGTCGAGTCGTGCGGCGCCGACGCGATCCTTTTTACCTGCTCGGCTTTCGGCGCAGCCATTGAAGTAGCTCGCACCGCGGTAAAAATACCGGTGCTGAAACCCAACGAAGCCATGATGGAAGAAGCCATCGCGACCGGGCCGCGTATTGCTCTGCTCGCCACATTCGAGCCCAGCCTGCCTTCGATGAAAGCGGAGCTCGAACAACTCGCTGCCGAGCGCAACGCAAAACTCGAGATCGTCGTCAAAGCGGTGCCGGCAGCGCTCAAAGCATTGCAGGCCGGGGACGATAAGGGACATGACAGCCAGATCGCTTCCGCGGCGGCAGAAATCGGCGACTGCGATGCGCTGCTGCTGTGCCAGTTTTCAATGGCGAGCGCCGCCGAGCGCATCCCTTCGCGCCGCGGCCGCAGCGTATTCACCAGCCCGTACTCCGCAGTCGCCAGGCTGAAGCAGTTGCTGCACGCATAAACTTAAACAACTGGAAACGATCTCAAAAACAGCTTGGGGCCGCAGATAACCGCGGATAAACGCAGATGAGTTCAGAATGTTTAACGTAGGCTAGCAGCCTGTCGGGCTTAGCTGCCCGGAACTATCGATCAATGCTAATGTCATAAGATTATCCTGTTTAACGCTGCCGAGAGTGTTGCCATGGTTAATTTCCGCCCGATAGACCGCGCTACGCCCTATCTGCTGCCGCCCTCGGTGG
>CANJHY010000209.1:0-7255 GCA_947474275.1 Betaproteobacteria bacterium | reverse complement strand
TTCGCCGTCGTCTCGGTGGCTATGATGCCGCCGCCGCCGGGCTTGTTGTCGAGCACGACGGTCTGGCCCATGTTCTCAGTCATCGATTTACCGAGCGTGCGCGACAGAATATCGGTGCTGCCGCCGGGCGCGGAAATCACGATCATGCGGATCGGTTTGTTTGGGTAGGCCTGCGCTTGTGCGCCTGCTGCCAAGGCAAAAATGCAACCGCCGATGAACGCCGATGAACGCCGAAAAACCCCGACGGCAATGCTTTTTTTGTTTTTGATCTTATCTGCGTTCATCGGCGGGCCCATTGTTTTTCAAAGGTTCTAGGCCTGCAGCAAAGGTCGCAGAGTACGGGCATCCGTGAGTTTCTCGATGTTCCACACGCTGTCGCACAATTTGCGCGCGCGCGTTTTGCCCAGCACCGGCGCCAGCAGGTCGTAGCTCTTGTCGTCGACTTCGGCGCGCGACATCGGGCTGTCGCTGGTGCCGCGCACGGCCTTGGTGTGCAGGCGCAGTTCACGGCCGTTGCGCAGTTTCAACTCGACTATGCCCTGGCGGCTCGGCATCACGCGCGTGAGTTCGTCGTCGCCATAGAGTTCGATGCGGCTGCGCAGGTCAAGCACTTTTTTGTTCTGCATGCGTTTTTCGTCGTGCGACGACTTGAACGTGACGAAGCTGTCGATCAGCATGACCGCGCACATATGCTGCATGCAGATGTCCGGCATGTGGCGGTTGTTGACGGTATTGGCGCCCTGGTGCGAAACGCGCACCACCAGTTTTTCGACGTCGTCGGCCTTGATCTTGTGCTCGCGGATGAGGTCGAGCAGTGCGTCGAGCGGCGCCTGGATAGGCGATCCCACCGACCAGCGTTTGATATTGGTATTCATGATTTCGTACGTCTTGCCGAGTTCGCGCACCAGCACTTCCGGTTGCGGCGCGCGGCCGTATGCGACAAAGAAATTGCGCTCGCCGGCGAAGACGTCTTCAACCGCCGAGAAACCATGCGCGACCATCGAGGCCGCTGCAGTGCCGTTGCGCGCGGGCATGCCGCCAAAATCGAACGCTTTTTCGATGTGCTCCTCGTCGCGCATCCAGCACGACACGCCGGATGCCTGCTGCGACGTATAGGACAGCAGATGACGCACCTGGCGCGAATCGAAATTGCACAGCGAGCCGGCCGCCGCCGCGGCGCCGAACATCGGGCCGAAGCTGTGCGTCGAGTGGCCGTCTTCGCGGAACTCGTAAGCGTTGAGCGACATATTGATGCGGCAGCCGACGTCGTAACCCAGCGCAACCGCGCGCAGTATTGCCGTGCCGTTGCGCCGTTCACGTTCGGCCATTGCCAGCGCCGCGGGCACGATTGCGCAGCCGGGATGGCACAGCGAAGGCGCGTGCGAATCGTCGGTCTCGTCGGCGTGTCCGAGCATGCCGTTGGCGAGCGCTGCGTTAATTGCAGTGGTGACGTAGCGGCTGCCGATGACCGTCGCTTCTTTCGCGCCGCCGAGGGTCTTGATGTAGGAAATTGCTTTTTTACCGGGCAGCAGGCGCGAACCCGAAACCATCGCCGCGATAGTGTCGAGCACGTGGTGTTTGGTTTTCTCCGTGACGTCTTTCGGCAGCGGCTTCTTCGGCGCAGCGGCAATGTAAGAACTCAATTGCTGCATGACCGGTGAAATTTGCGGAGCAGTTTTGGTTTTCATGGGTTTGCTCGAGGTCGGAATCAGGCGGCGGCAGCGGCGGTGCGCGGAATCGCGCCGGCGTCCGGCAGCGTCGCGACCGACCAGCACAGCCGGATCAGTTCTTGGGTCTGGGAAGCGCTGATTATACCGTCAGTCAGACCGCGGAACTTGGCCTCGAGGTCGGCATCGCTCATCGGCCGCGCGAGCGTGCCGAGCGCATTTTCGACATGCTGCGTCAGTGTGCGGCCATCCTTCATGCGGATGGTGACGCGCGCTTGGATCCGGCTCAGGCTGGGAGCGGGCGCAACGGTAACGCATTTGCGCAGCGCGACCGCACGCGTGTCGCGCACGGCGCTGTCGCTGAACTGCGCTTCGCCGGCTGCGCCGAAAACAAGCGCTGCGGCGGCGGCATGAAACACGCTGAACTTGCCTTCGAGTCCGGTCTGCGGATCGGTGATGGCGGTCAGCTCCATGACGATAGGGCATACAGTGAGTTCGACGCCCGTAATCGCCCCGGGTTGCAGCCCGTGCTGGTTGCGCAACTGGATGCAGCCGTCGATCACCGCGTGCACCACCAGCCCGCACGCGAACGGCTTGTACATATTGGACATCAGTTCATAGCGCTTGCCGAATTCTGCAGTGATGATAGCCGGGTCGAATTTCGTCGACAGTACATGTCCCCAGCCACGCGGCGCTTCGATCCCGCGTTCGGAGCTGGTGAAATTTTTTGATGCCAGAAACGCCGCCGCGAGACCATCGTGCGCTGCGTGCCCCGGATGCAGGCTTTTGCACATCGAACCGAACATGGCGCGCAGTCCCGACGATTGCGTTGCCGCGATGCCCAGCGCCCAGGTCATTTGCTGTTCGTTGAGGCCCAGTAATTTGCCGGCCGCGGCGGCGGCACCGAATACGCCCGCGCTGCCGGTGATGTGCCAGCCACGTTCGTAATGCTCGGGAAACACCGACAACCCGACGCGGCATTCAGCTTCGACCCCGAGCACGAATGCATGTACCAAATCCTTGCCGCTCATCCGGCGCCACTCGGCGAGTGCGAGTATGGCCGGCAACACTGGTGCGCTCGGGTGGATGGCGCGTGCGTGCGTGTCGTCGAAATCCAGCACGTGCGAGCTGATGCCGTTGATCAGCGCCGCGTGCAGGATGTCGAGCCGCTCGCTGCGGCCGAGGATGCCCGCTTGCGAGTTGCCCGAAAATGGCGTGATTGCCGCCAGCGCATATGCCACCGTCTCGTGGTGCGAACTGCCGATCGCGCAGCCGGCCCAATTGAGCAGCGCGCGTGCTGCCTCGTGTTTTACCGCGTCAGGAATATCGGCGTATTGCGAATCGACTAGATAGCGCGCCAGCGTGCGCGTGACTTCCGTCATGGCGGCTTACTCCGCTTGCACGTTCGCTGCTTTGATCGTGCGCGTCCATTTTTCGATGTCCGACTTGATCCGGGCCTGGAACTCCTCCGCGGTACTGCCGATGGGATCGGCGCCCTGCGCGATCAGCGCATCGTTCACGGTCTTGGTCTGCACGATTTTCCGCAGTTCGCCGTTAAGCCGGACGACGATGTCTTTCGGTGTGCCGGTCGGCGCCAGCATGCCGAACCAGGTGCTGGCTTCGAAACCCGGCATGCCGGCCTCGGCGATGGTCGGCAGTTGCGGCGCCGCTGCGCTGCGCTTGGCGCTGCTGATGGCGAGCGCGCGCAAGCGGCCGGAATTGACGTAAGGAAGCACCGACAGGGTATTGGCGAACATCATCGAGACCTGGCCAGCAATCAGGTCGGTAACCGCCGGCGGCGTGCCCTTGTACGGTATGTGCACGATGTCGATCTTGGCCTGCATCTTGAACAATTCGGACGCGAGATGCGGGCTGCCGCCGTTGCCGGTTGATGCATAGAGCAACTGGCCGGGCTTGGCCTTCGCCATCGCGATCAGGTCCTTGACGTTTTTTACCGGCAGCGAAGGATGCACCACCAGCACGAAAGGCGCGGAGGCGATGATGGAAATCGGTTCGAGGTCTTTTTGCAGGTTGTAGCCGAGCTTGGTATACAGCGCCTGGCTGCTGGCGACCGACGCCGGTGTAAACAGCAGGGTATAGCCGTCGGGGGCCGCGCGCGCTGCAATTTCGGAGCCCAGATTACCCGATGCGCCGGCGCGGTTATCGACCACAAACTGCTGGCCGTAGGCCTCAGTAAGTCGCGGCGTAATGGTGCGGCAAACGATGTCAGCGCCGGAGCCGGGCGGGAAAGACACGATGACGCGCACGGGTTTGACCGGATAATTCTGCGCCACGGCGACGCATGCGCAAAGCGCACCGGCGGCGAGCGCGGCAATTCTGACGATGCTGAACATGGCTGCGATCTCCTCGGCGCATATTATCCGTCAACTTGTCGCTGGTTGCTGATGCCCGCGCCGGGATACGTTAAAATAACCGCCTTCATTCGGGAGAAATCGCAGTGAATAAAATCACCGTAGGCATAGTGATGGGCAGCCAGAGCGACTGGGACGTCATGGAGCAGGTCGCACGGCAACTGAAAGATTTCGGCGTTACATACGAGGCGCGCGCTCTGTCCGCGCATCGCACACCCGACCTGCTGATCGAGTGGATGGCGGGCCTCGAGAAACAGGGCGCGCAGTGCTTTATCGCCGGCGCCGGCGGCGCCGCACACCTCGCTGGAGTGGTGGCGTCGAAAACCACGTTGCCGGTGCTGGGCGTGCCGATGCCGTCCAAATATTTGCAGGGCCTCGATTCGCTGCTGTCCATTGTGCAAATGCCCAAAGGCATCCCCGTCGCGACGTTCGCCATCGGCGAAGCGGGCGCGGCCAATGCAGGCCTGTTTGCGGTCGCGATGCTGGCATTGAACGACGCTGCGCTGGCGAAAAAGCTGGCGGCGTTCCGCGCCAAGCAGGCGGCGGCGGTGCAGGCGGTCAAACTGCCCGAATTGTCCTGAACTTCATTTCTTCATTACCTTAAAGCACGCCATGAGCAACGCATCGCTGTTTGAATCCAACCTGAAAAGCCTTGAATTTTTGCATCGCGGGAAAGTGCGCGATATCTACGCCGTCGGCGACGATAAATTGCTGGTCATACAAAGCGACCGCTTGTCGGCATTCGACGTCATCCTGCCGGACCCGATTGCGGGCAAGGGCGAAGTGCTGACCGCGATGTCGAACTACTGGTTCAAGAAACTCGGCCACGTGATACCGAACCACCTGACCGGCATCGCGCCGGAGACGGTGGTGGCGGCGAATGAGCGCGAACAGGTCGCCGGCCGCGCGATGGTCGTGCGTAAATTCAAGCCACTGATGATAGAAGCGGTGGTGCGCGGTTACATCATCGGTTCGGGCTGGAAGGATTACCAGATGACCGGCATGGTGTGCGGCATCAAGCTGCCCGCCGGATTGAAAGAAGCGGAAAAACTGCCCGAAGTTATTTTCACGCCGGCAACCAAGGCGCCCGCGGGACAGCATGACGAAAATATTTCCTTCGCCGAAGCGGAGAAAATCGTCGGCGCCGAGATGGCGGCGAAAGTACGCGCGATTTCAATCCAGCTTTACAGCGAAGCAGCGGTTTACGCGAAAACCAAGGGCATCATCATCGCCGACACCAAGTTCGAATTCGGCATTGACGAGTCTGGCAAGCTCTTTCTGATCGATGAAATCCTCACGCCCGATTCGTCGCGCTTCTGGCCGGCCGCCGAGTACCGCACCGGCATCAGCCCGCCGTCGTTCGACAAACAGATTGTGCGCAACTGGCTGGAAACCCAGCCGTGGAACAAAAAGAATCCCGCGCCGCATCTGCCGGCCGACGTGCTCGCCAACACTTCCGCTAAGTACAAAGAAGTGCTGCGTTTGTTGACCAGCTGATTAATCGCCAAGCCGCCAAGGCCGCCAAGTAAAAACAAAATGCGGTCGTTATCGGTTGAACTGCACGCAGATCGACCAAACAACTGCGGGCACAGCCTTGGTGGTCAAAAAGGCCCACTTGGCGGTTCAACGCTTAAATGAATAATTCTGAAATCGATAAGGCCGTCGCCGTCCTGGCGCGCGGTGGGTTGGTCGCTTTTCCCACCGAGACGGTATACGGGCTCGGCGCCGATGCATCCAATCCCGCGGCAATCCGCAAACTCTATGCTGCCAAAGGCCGACCCGCCGACCATCCGGTGATCGTGCATCTGGCCGACGTCGCGCAGCTGCCGCAATGGGCGCGCGAAGTCACGCCCGTCGCGCAAAAGCTCGCGCGGCAATTCTGGCCGGGCCCGCTGACCCTGCTGTTCAAACGTGCACCCGGTGTCAGTGACGCGGTGACCGGCGGACAGGACACGGTCGCCTTGCGTATTCCTTCTCACCCGATCGCGCATTTGCTGCTGGAGAAATTCGGTGGCGGAGTCGCTGCGCCTTCGGCCAATCGCTTCGGACGCGTGAGCGCTACTCTGGCTGAGCATGTCAGGCAGGAATTCGGCGACGCGGTCGACTTCGTGGTCGATGGCGGGCAGAGCGATGTCGGCATCGAGTCGACCGTTGTCGATGCAACGGGAACGGCGCCGGTTTTGTTGCGTCCGGGACATATCACGGCGCGCGAAATCGAACAGGCGGCGGGTGTGGGCTTGGCCATGCCGACTGCGCAATCGCCGCGCGCCCCGGGCACGCTCGCCGCGCACTACGCGCCGGCAACGCCTCTACTGGTGATGGAAAGCGATTTGTTGCTGGAGCTTGCGGCGACGCTCACGCGCCAGGGCAAACGTGTGGCAGTGCTCGCGCGCAGCGCGCTGCAGCCATTGCATGCCGGACTTGCGTGGATTGCCGCGCCCATCGATGCGCAGGCCTACGCGCACGATCTCTACGCTAATTTGCGCGCGCTTGACGCGGCGAATTGCGATGCGTTACTGGTTGAGCAATTGCCGCAACAGCCCGCATGGGCCGCGGTCAATGACCGCGTTGGTCGCGCTGCGGCAGGGACTCGGCCACTGGCAGCGTCTTGACGTTGCTGACGACGACGCGGTTGCGCCCGCCGTTCTTGGCTTCGTAGAGCGCCGCGTCGGCGACCTGCAGCAAATGCTCGCGGCGGCGGCCGTGCTCAGGGAAACATGCCACGCCCAGCGACAACGTGACGGCACCCAGCGATTTGCCGTCGTGCACGAGGCGCAGTTCGCGCGCCGCTTCGCGCAGCATCTCGGCGCGCTGGCGGCCGATTTCGACGCTGGCTTCGGGCAGCACGATGGTGAATTCCTCGCCGCCGTAACGGCACGCAATATCGCTGCCGCGCACATGACGCTGCAGGACGCCGCCCAGGTCGCGCAGCACGGCGTCGCCGGCTTCGTGACCGAAGGTGTCGTTGAAGCTCTTGAAATTGTCGACGTCTATCATGATCAGCGACAGCGGCAGGTTCTTTCTTTCGAGCCGCGCCAGTTCACGGTCGAGCACTTCTTCGAGGAAGCGCCGGTTGAAAAGTCCGGTCAGCGGGTCGCGCACCGATTGCTGGCGCAGCGTTTCGCGCAGTTTTAAATTAGACAGCGCAAGCGCGATCTGTTCGGCGACCGCGGTGGCGAGCTGCTGCTTGGATTCGCTGAAGGGCGCGGCGACGCC
>CANJHY010000208.1:0-7389 GCA_947474275.1 Betaproteobacteria bacterium | reverse complement strand
CACCGAGGGCGGCAGCAGATAGGGCGTAGCGCGGTCTATCGGGCGGAAATTAACCATGGCAACACTCTCGGCAGCGTTAAACAGGATAATCTTATGACATTAGCATTGATCGATAGTTCCGGGCAGCTAAGCCCGACAGGCTGCTAGTGAGCCAAACTGCACCTTGATCGCGTCGAAATTGCCGCCCTTCGCGACTTCATTCATCTTGGCGGCTTCGGACTGAAAGCGCTCGAGAGCGGCTTTGAACTTGGTGGGGTCGCTCCAGATTTCCTGCTTGGCGCGGGTCTCGCCCTTGTCGCTGCCGGGGGTAAAGCCTTCGGGCACGACGTGGCTCATGGTGTCTATGACCGCGGCGTTTCGCGCGAACACGTCTTTGTTGTAGGGCATCTCGCCTTTCACCATCAGCCCCAGAGGACGCATTTCCCAGCTGATGACCTGGTAGGCGCCCTTGCGGAACTTGATGACGTCCTCGGGTTTCACGTCCTGCGCTGAAGCCAGGTTGCTCATGAGCATTGCAATTACCGCGGTGCAGACTGCCAGTTTCATGCGTTTCTCCTCGTAACTAAGCCCGCATCCGGTTTGCAGCTGTTTATTTGTCGGCGGCGGGCGGGAAGCCGCCGGACAAGTATTGAACAGTTGGCAGGGGCGATTATTCCATACCCGGGGTGTTTTTTGCGCGTGTGCGTTTGAGGGCGCCCTGGCGCTGCTTGGACTCGACCCGCCGCCGCCTGGCGCCCGCGCTGGGCTTCGTTTTGCGGCGCGGTTTTGGGGCATGCAGCGCAGAGCGGATCAGGTCCGCCAACCGCTCCCGCGCGTCGGCCCGGTTCTGCGCCTGGGTGCGGAAGCTCTGGGCCGTGATGATCAGTTCGCCGACGGCATTAATGCGCTTGCCGGCAAGCTTGATGAGGCGCGCGCGCACGTCCCACGGCAGGCCCGGCGAGGCGTAAACGTTAAAACGTAATTGGACGGCGGTGGACACCTTGTTGACGTTCTGGCCGCCCGGCCCGGACGCGCGCACGAACTGCTCGTCGAGTTCGGCGTCGTCGATGATGACGTGCGGAGCGATTTTCAGCATGGGCGCAGACCTATTCCGGCTTGATGCCGGCTGCCTTGACGACTTTGCCCCATTTAACCATTTCCGTGCGCAGAAAATCCGCCAGTTCGTCGGGCGAACCGCCGGCGGCGTCAGCACCTGCGGCAACGAGGATATCCCTGACTTTTGGTGCGCGCATGCTCTCGGCCAGCGCGGCGTTGATCTTGAGCACCGTTTCGCGCGGCGTGGTGCCGGGCGCGAGCAGCGCGTTCCAGGACGTCGCCTCGTAACCGGCAACGCCGGCTTCATTGACGGTCGGGATTTCCGGCAACGCCGGCGAGCGTGCCGCACCGGTGATGCCCAGCGCGCGCAGGCGGCCGGATTTTACCGGGGCGACCGCGGCTGCAATCGGCACGAAGGTCATCGCCACGTGTCCGCCCATCGCGTCGGCAACGGCGGGCGCCGCTCCTTTGTAGGGGATGTGCGCGATGCCGGCGCCGGTCAGCGTGTTGAACAAAACGAGCGCCAGGTGGTTCGAGCTGCCCACGCCGGCCGACGCGGAGTTGAGCAGGCCGGGACGCGCTTTGGCGAGCGCTACCAGTTCGCGCACCGTGCGCGCGGGCAGCGTGGGATGGACCACCAGCACGTTGCTCATGGTCACCACCAGGCTCACTGGCGCCAGATCACGCAGCAGATCGTAGCCGAGTTTGGAGTAGAGGGCGGGGCTGCTTGCGAGCGCGGTCGTTCCCATGAGCAGGGTATAGCCGTCAGCCGCTGCACGGGCAACCGCTTCGGCGCCGATGTTGCCGCCGGCGCCGGGACGGTTGGCGACGACGACCGGCTGTTTCCACGCATCGCTCATTTGCTGCGCGATGGCGCGCGCGACGAGGTCTACCGAGCCGCCGGCGGGAAATGGCGCGATCATGGTCACGGGTTTCTCGGGGAAAGTTTGCGCGAGCGCGGCAGTCGCGGTTATTGCGAGCAAACAACCAGTGGTCGGCAGATTCCGCATGCGACAAGCGCTTTCCGTGAATGTCGGGGAGTTGCGGTCGGCGCACGCAGTGCGCTTCGGGAACGGATTGTAACGGCGGTGCGGTGCTCCAACAAGCGCCGCGCGGCTGCGTGCTAGAATTTCGCGTGCGGTCAGAGTGCCGTCGCCAACGGAGGGTTGAATCATGGGCCGGTCGCCGTTTGTTTTGGTCGGTTTGCTGTTTGCGTTGAGCGCCGGAGCGCACCACGGCTGGAGCGAATACGACAGCGCGAAAGTGTTGAACGTGACCGGGGTGATAAAGGAGGCGGGCTACGAGCATCCGCACGGTCACGTCAGGCTCGAGGCCGCCGGCAAGACGTGGCTGGTCGTGCTGGCGCCGCCGTCGCGCATGGAAAACCGCGGCCTCGCGACTGCCGATCTCAAGCCAGGTACTACCGTCACGGTGGTGGGTTATCCCAATCGCGGCAAGCCTGAAGAGATGCGTGCGGAGCGCATTACTGTTAACGCCAAGACGATAGAACTGCGCTGATGACGGCGGCCCCGGGCGATGCGATACTGCGCGCGGTCGAGCAGAGTAAGCTGGCCGCCGCCATGCGCGGCGAACTGTGGCTGTATCCCGCGGTCGAAGTGCTGCATATCTGCGGGTTCGTGATTCTGGTGGGCGCGGCGATCATGTTCGATTTGCGCTTGTTAGGTTTTTCACGCGGCTTGCCGGTGCGCGATCTCGCGCGGCACCTGCTGCCGTGGTCGTGCGCGGCGCTGCTCGTCATCGTGCCGACCGGTCTCATGATGTTTTCCGCGCATGCCGGCGATTTTGTCGACAACCGCGCTTTTGTGCTGAAGCTGACGCTGCTGATGTTTGCCGCGACCAATGCGGCGGCGTTTCATGCCGGGGTATTTCGCTCGGCGGCAAGCTGGGATCGCGACGTCGCCGCGCCATTGGGTGCGCGGCTGCATGCGGCAGGTTCGCTGGCTTTGTGGATTGCGATCATTTCGTGCGGGCGGTTGATCGCTTATGTCTGAATTTGCCCCGAAGAAAGCGTATCGATGAAATTTAACCTGATGCCCCGCCTGGGCTACCTGGCCGGTTTCCTGATGTCTGGCGGGTTGATCGCGTATGCGCTCTACCTGCACTACTACGAGTACCAGAACCCGTGCCCGCTGTGCATCCTGCAGCGCGTCGTCTATATCGTGTTGATGGTGGTATTCCTGATTGGCGCGCTGCATGGGCCGCGCCGTACGGGCGTATATGTCTACAGCGCGCTGCTCACGGTTGTCAGCCTGGTGGGCGCCGGCATTGCCACGCGCCATGTCTGGCTGCAGCATCTGCCCAAGGACAAGGTGCCCGAGTGCGGTCCGGGCTTGAACTATATGCTCGACCGCTTTCCGCTGGTGGAAGCGTTCGCCAAGATATTCCGCGGTTCGGGCGAGTGCGCCGAAGTCGGCTGGAAACTGCTGGGGCTATCGGTCGCCGAGTGGTCGCTGGTGTGGTTTATCCTGCTCGGGGCCTGGGCGGTTTATATCGCGGTGGCCGCGCGCCGGCAATAATACAAGGACGTTGTGCGTCTACGTCCGGATGTGCGGCGTTCGTTCCCTTCGCCGGGATATTCGGCGTTTGTTGCTACCTACGCCGAGATGTCAGGCGTCAGTTGGCGCTCAAGTTGCGTGATCTGGTCTTTGACCTGTAGCTTTTTTCTCTTGAGGCGCTGCAGCTGCAGCTGGTCCTGGCCGGGTTTGACGCCCAGTTTGGCAATGACGTCGTCGAGATCGCGGTGCTCGAGTTGAAGTTCGTAAATGCGTTGTTTGAGTAGCTCGAGATCAGTCTGCATGGGCAGGCCCTTCCATCCAGATGGTGAGAAAAGTATAGACCTAAACCGCGGGCGGGCAAATAGTTTTGCGGCCGGTGCGCAGGAATGGCAGTATGGACAACATAAGCCAATGTTTTTCCATAAATTCTACTTTAGCTGACCGACGCAGCGCGTTTTTCAGGCGGGAACCATGGGAATCAGCATCAATGTAAACGGCGCGACGCATAGCGTCGACGCCGACGGCGAGACGCCGCTGCTTTATATCCTGCGCAACGACCTGAAGCTGAAGGGCGCGCGCTTCGGCTGCGGAATCGGTTCCTGCGGCGCGTGCACCGTCGTCATCGACGGCAAGGCCGTGCAGTCATGCGATATTTCGCTCGCTGCCGTGGCGGGCAAAGGCATAACGACACTGGAAGGGATCGGCAGCCTGGAGAAAATGCATGCACTGCAAAGCGCGTTTGTCGCCGAGCAGGCCGCGCAATGCGGTTATTGCACCAGCGGCATCATCATGACCGCCTACGCGCTGCTGGAGCGCAACGCGCATCCGAGCGGCGCGGAAATATGCGCAGCGCTCGACGGCAACATCTGCCGTTGCGGCACGCACGCGCGCATACTGCGCGCCATCAAGAAAGCGGCGGAGGCGGCGCCATGAATGCGCCGCGTAAATTGCCGGGCAACCTCGAAACCAATCGCGCGCTCGAGCGCTGGCTGCGCATCAACGCTGATGGCACGGTGACTGTCTATACCGGCAAGGTCGAAATCGGCCAGGGTATTCTGACCGCGATCGAGCAGGTGGTTGCCGACGAGCTTGATGTCTCGCCGCAACGCGTGCGCCTGCAGACTGCGAGTACCGCGCATGGGCCCGACGAAGGCATTACCTCGGGCAGCCGTTCCATCGAGGAGAGCGCGGTCGCATTGCGTTACGCCTGCGCCGAAGTGCGCGAACTGCTGTTGCAGCGGGCCGCGGCGAAGCTCGGTGTGTCGCTGGAGAAAACTACGGTCGTCGACGGCGAGGTGAGCGGCGGCGGGCGCACCGTCACCTACTGGGAATTGGCCGACGCACAGATGCTTAAGCGCGAAGCCTCCGCGCAAACCGCGCCCAAGGCGGCCAGCGAGCATAAATACATCGGCATCCCGGTACAAAGGCGTGACCTGCCGGCGAAAATTACCGGCATTCCTGCCTACATCCAGGACATGGACATGCCCGGCATGCTTTACGGGCGCATCGTTCGCCCGCCGGCGTATGCGGCGCGGCTCAAGTCGCTGGACGACACGGAAATCAAGGCGATGCCCGGTGTAACCGCAGTGGTGCGTGACGGCAGTTTCCTCGGCGTGGTCGCAGTGCGCGAGGAACAAGCGGTGCGCGCTGCGCGCCGGCTCGCCCGCAGCGCGCAATGGCACAACGACCAGACGCTGCCCGCCGAAATGACGCCGGGAGCCTATCTGCTCGCACAACCCGCGCGCGCCGATGTTATCAGCGAGAAATCTGACCCGATCATTAAGCAGCAGGGCGGGCAAATGTTGGCGGCCACTTACACACGGCCCTATATTGCACACGCGTCCATGGGTCCGTCGTGCGCAGTCGCGCGGTTCGACGGCGGCCATTACGAGGTATGGACGCACAGCCAGGGTATACATCCGCTGCGCCGCGACATGGCAAAGGCTTTGGGGATTGCAGTCGATGCGTTGACGGTGAGGCATGCCGATAGCGCAGGATGTTACGGGCATAACGGCGCTGACGACGTCGCGCTGGACGCGGCGCTGCTGGCACGCGCGGTGCCGGGACGCGCGGTGCAGGTACAATGGATGCGCGAGGACGAATTTGCGTGGGAGCCGTATGGCCCGGCGATGGTCGTGAAAACCGGCGCCGCGCTGGACACTGCCGGTAATATCGTCGATTGGCAACTGGACTTGTGGAGCTATCCGCACAGCACGCGTCCGGAGGGCAAGGGCGGCGTGAATCTGCTCGCCGCATGGCACCTCGCCGAACCCCAGCCCGCAGCGACACCGGCGAACCCGCCGCTGCCGGCGGGCGGCAGCCACCGCAATGCGATCCCGCTTTATGATTTTCCGAACCAGCGCGTGACCAATCATCTGGTGATGCAGTCGCCGCTGCGCGTGTCGGCTTTGCGCGCGCTGGGGGCGCATGCGAACGTGTTCGCGATCGAATCGTTCATGGACGAACTGGCACTCGCCGCGGGCGCTGATCCGGTCGAGTTCCGCTTGCGCCACCTCAAGGATCCGCGCGCACGCGCGGTGATCGAAATGGTTGCGCAAAAATCGGACTGGAAATCCGGCGCGTCCGGCGACGGCACGCGCGGCCGCGGCATCGGGTTCGCGCGCTACAAGAACCTCGGGTGTTACGTGGCGGTCGTTGCGGAAGTCGACGTCGGGGCTGAGCCACGCGTGACACGGGCTTGGGCCGCGGTGGACGTCGGGTTGGCGATCAATCCCGACGGCGTTATCAACCAGCTCGAAGGCGGCATCATTCAGTCGGCGAGCATGACGCTGAAGGAACAGGTCACCTTCGATCGCGAGCGTATAACCTCGCGCACCTGGGACGATTACCCGGTCATGAAGTTCAGCGAAGCGCCACAGGTCGAAGTGACGCTGATCAACCGGCCCGATTTGCCGCCGGTGGGCGCGGGCGAAGGCGCCACCGGCCCTACCGCCGCGGCGATTGCCAATGCGATTGCCGCGGCACTTGGCGCGCGCGTGCGCGACATGCCGTTGACGCGCGAACGCATCATTGCCGCGCTGGCGCAGTAGCTAAGCTTTGCGGCAAGAAAAACGCCGCGGTTCGCGCGGCGTTTTTCGGAGAAAATTACGGCAACGTCGGGGGAGGAGGGGATCCCGGCATTGCCGCCGCTGCCGTGAGGCAGCGCTTTAAATCAGTGTGGCGAGTCCATAAACGCGGCTGAGCAGCGCTTCGAGATCCGCGTCCGCGACGTCGGCCGGCAACTCCGGGCTGGGCGCCGCTTGGGCTGGTTCGCGCAGCATTGGTATGACCGCGGAATCCCGGCCGGGATGCATCATTTCGCCCCCGTCGGTGCCGTTCCTGAGCCACTCCGCCGGCGCCGCTTTTACCGCCCTGTACTGATCCATGTAGATCACCATGTTCGTCTCCGTAAGCTGCCTGCTTGCTCTGTTGCCTATTCATCAGCAAGTTACAGGCCAACCAACGGTGGACCACTTCCACGATGGCGATAAATTTTATTAACCTATTGTTTTTAAAATATAAATAATCCTGTTCCGGGTGCTGGTAACCGCCCTGCTGGCGGTTCGAAAAGAGTCGTAGCGCCGACGACTTGATGACAGGCCGCCGACCGCCGCTACAGTCGGCCTTGGTATCGGATTTGAGCGGGAACCCCAGGCAGGGCCGCTGCACGCAGCGCGCGGCGTTTTCGTAGCGCGCAAGGCACTACCTGTCTACATATTCGGATAGTTCGGCCCGCCACCGCCTTCGGGCGTGACCCACACGATGTTCTGCGTCGGATCCTTGATGTCGCAGGTCTTGCAGTGCACGCAGTTCTGCGCGTTGATTTGCAGGCGCGGCT
>CANJHY010000207.1:0-7398 GCA_947474275.1 Betaproteobacteria bacterium | reverse complement strand
TCATCGGCAAAACCAATCTGGACCAGTTCGCCACCGGCCTCGTCGGCACCCGCTCGCCCTACGGCGCCTGCACCAATGCTTTCGATGCGCGCTACATCTCGGGCGGGTCGAGTTCGGGATCGGCGCTCGCAGTCGCATTAAACCTGGTGAGTTTTTCGCTCGGCACCGATACCGCGGGTTCCGGCCGTGTGCCCGCTGGTTTCGGCAATATCATCGGCCTGAAGCCGACGCGCGGCGCAATCAGCACTGCTGGCGTGATACCGGCTTGCCGCTCGCTCGATTGCATTTCAATATTCGCGCTGACCGCCGGCGACGCGTGGGACGTTTATCTGGTCGCGCATGGCTACGATCCCACCGACGCTTATTCGCGCCATCCGCAGGCCTCTCATGGCATGCCTGCAGCGCCTTTGCGCTGCGGCGTGCCGCGCGCTTCGCAGCTGGAGTTCTGCGGCGATGTCGAAGCGGCCAGAATGTTCAAGCACGGCATCGCGCTCATCAAGCAAAGCGGCGGCACTGTCGTTGAAATCGATTTCGCACCGTTCAGCGAAACCGCAGCCCTACTCTACCAGGGCCCGTGGGTCGCGGAGCGGCTTGCCGGCATCAAGGATTTTTTCGCGGCGCATAAAGACGAGATGTATCCGGTCACGCGTGAAATCACTGCCACCGGCGAGAAATACACAGCCGTAGATGCATTCGAAGCCACGTACCGACTGCAGGCATTGCGGCAACGCGCCGCGGCCGAGCTTAAAGATATTGATGTGCTGGCGGTGCCCACTTCACCGACGATTTACACGCTGGAGCAAATCGCCGCTGAACCGGTCAAATTCAATTCCAATCTCGGCCTGTATACGAATTTCGTCAACCTGCTCGATCTAGCGGCAATTGCGGTGCCGGTCGGCATGCGCAAGGACAGCCTGCCGTCGGGCATCACACTGATAGCGCCCGCGTTCAGCGAGGCACTGCTGTGCCAACTCGGCGAGAAATTGCACCGCCTGAGCGGTGTCAAGCTGGGTGCCACAACGTTTGCATTGCCGCCACCCCCGGACGGAATCAATGCAATCATCGATAACTCCCAGGTCACAGTTGCGGTCGTCGGCGCCCATCTTTCCGGCATGCCGCTCAATCACCAGCTTACCGAACGCGGTGCGCGGCTGATTGGCACTGCACGCACGGCAGCACGCTACCGGCTATATCTGCTGCCTGGCACTACTCCGCCCAAACCGGGACTCGTGCAATGCGCGGACGGCTCAGGGCACGCTATCGAATTGGAGCTATGGAGTGTGCCGCTGGAACGCTATGGTGCATTCGTCGCGGAAATTCCCGCGCCGCTGGGCATAGGCACATTGACTCTGGAAGACGGACGCAGCGTCCAGGGATTCGTCTGTGAAGCTCACGCCGCAGCGCAGGCACGCGATATTTCCGGGTTCGGCGGCTGGCGCAGCTTCATGAACTCGCAAAACAAATAAACTAGTCCGGCACTTCCAGTTCCAGCAACGGCGAATACTGCTGCGCACCGAAAATGTCACCGTCGCCGGCGCTCCCACTGGGCGTCAAGCGGTAAATGGTGAACTTGATTGCATAGCCGGGATCGTACTCGACAAAATCGGAAATGCGCTCTGCCGGAATGCGATAGAGCTTCGCCATCGTCTCGCGCGTGAGCACACGGGTGCGTTTGACCCGTTCGTAGTTCGCGCTGTCACGAAAAATGATGTCGAATGTAATTTTGTCGACACCCGCGTTTTTGCTGCGGATGGTTTTGGCGAGTTCGTTGAGTTTGCTGGGCAAGATAGGGTTCCTTTTCAAACGCCCGCATCGATCATGTGGGTCTTGAACAATTCCATGCCGTTTTTTACCGCGACGGTGTGGTTGAGCGTCCAGCGGTAAGCGGGACTCGCTTTCAGAACCTCGTCGAGCGGAAAAGCGACCGAACCCGCAGTGCCTTTGACATCGGGCAAGCGCGCATAAAACATCTGACGCAGCCCTATCATGGCGACTTCTTCCGCCATTTCATGCGTCGGCGCAATCCCCTGCACGAATACGCATAGCTCATGTCCCGGTTTGTCACGCAGGGGCTCCAGCGCCCCCATGACGCCGTCGCGCCCATATACGTTGTAATGCAGTTCGTAGCCGGTTTCGCCGAAGCGCTCGCGCACTTTGTCTTTCGCCCATTGGATGACACGGTCGACGTTCGCAATCGTATACGGATCGCGTATGCCGCAGAGGCCGACGTAGCGCTCGCCCACCTTGCCGGAACCTTCGAGCTTCACGCGCATGACGTCTGCCGGCACAAAGCGAGCGCCGGTGATGCGGGTGGTTCTTTCGTCGAATTGCTCGTAATGGCAATTTGTCATGTCGAGCATGCCGCCGGCGACGAATTCCTGGTACGGATTGGAGCGCTCGTACATCGCATGCCCCGCCACCGACGCCACCGTGCAGCGCTGCTCGGGAAACATCGCGGTCACCTTGACGTCCTGCTGGGTGATTTCGCCCAAAACCGTCTCCTTACCGCCGTATGGCTCGGCGCAGAACGAAGCGCATTCGAGTACTTTACCCAGGTAGTAGGAAAGGTCGTCCGGAAAACCGTGATGTATCGCCGGCGCGGCAAACACCGCGGCGTCCGAGCTGCGCCCGCCTATGATGACGTCGGCGCCCTGTTTCAGGAGTTCGATGAAAGGATGCACGCCCGCCATCGCCACGATGCGCTCGGTCGCGTCCAGTTCGGATTCCGAAAGTTCGGCACGCCCGTCCAGTCCCAGCACCTTTTCGCCGACGCGAATTTTCCTGCGCAGGTATTCCTTGTCGACTTCGGAATAAAAATAGCCGAGGCGGAATTTCTTCAGGCCATGCTTGACCGCGAGTTCCTTGATGATGCGCACGAACAGATCGACCCGGCTGTTGCTGCCGGTATCGCCGGATGAACCTATGATCATCGGCACGCCAAGTTTGCGCGACGCCAACAGCATCAGCTCAAGGTCATGGCGCTGCCAGGCTTCGGGACTGGTGCAAATGTCGGCACCCAGCGGCACGGGCCCCACGTCGTCGCTGCCAGAATCGGCAGCAATGTAGTCGGGACGCGCTGCCACGCCGAGTTCAAAGCTCCCGGTGCGTATGGGGGCAAATCCCAGGTGGCCATTGGGACTGATGATTTTGAGGCTGTTCATTGCGGCTCCTTGCTAGGCATAATGTATTATCGCTTTATTACGCTAAACATGTATTGGGAGACGGCCATGCCACATGCTTTGTCCATATTCGCCTTGTGCATCGCTACCGCGTTTGCCGCACCGTCTGCCAGAGCGGCGGACGCGAAGCTGCCAGGGCTCGTCAGAATCGTCGTGCCGTTCGGGCCGGGCGGCAGCAACGATGTCGTCGCTCGCGCCATCGCGGGCCCGCTCGCGAAGCGGCTCGAGACCAACGTCATTGTCGACAATAAAGCCGGCGCGTCCGGCGTCATCGGCAACGATTTCGTCGCCAAAGCGCCGAAAGACGGTTCCGTGCTGCTCCTCACCTCTTCCACGTTCCTGACAGTCGCTGCAACGCAGTCCAGGTTGCCCTACGATCCGCTGGCAGATTTCTCTCCCGTGACCATGGTCGGCGAAGGCCCCATGCTGCTCGCGGTTTCGTCCGCGTTCCCTGTCAAGACGGTCGCCGAATACTTTGCCGCGGCGCGCGCCAAACCCGGCGAGATCACTTACGGTTCGGCCGGTGTCGGCTCGATCGGCCACCTCGCGACCGAACTGCTTAATGTCGCGGCCAAGGTGCAAATGACGCACGTCGCTTACAAAGGCGCTGCCAACGCCATCGTCGATCTTGCCGGCGGCCAGATCTACGCCATGATTTCGAACTACAGCTCGCTGGTGCCCCAATTGAACACACGGCGGGTCCGCGCGCTTGCGGTCACGTCCAAAAATGCCAGCCCGGTGTTCCCCAATCTACCGCCGCTCAGCGCGACCGTGCCAGGCTACTCGATGGAAATCTGGATCAGCGTGTTTGCCCCTGCAGGCACGCCCGCCGCGGTGGTCGAACGCCTCAATCGGGAAATCCGGGAAATCTCCGCTTCGCCCGAGCTCAAAATGTTTCTCGAGCCCGACGGCGCTTTGCCCGTCGTCATTACCCCTGCCGCTCTCAGCTCGCGGCTGAAGGAAGAACTGGCGCAATGGAAAGCCATCGCTGCCCAGCGCAAGATCGTGACTGAATAAGGTCTTCATTTCGCGACGAACTTTCGCGCGGCCGCAATCACTCCGGCACGATCTTTCGCGCGACTACGATCTGCTTCCACTGAACCAGTTCCTGCTGCATGCGGGCGGTGAACGCGGCACCTGCTGCACGTCATCGCCCGGCACGGCGGCGTTCCCTGCCGCGAGAATTAAGACACCGGAGATAGTCCATGCCCAGCGACGACATCACAACCCCGCGTCAATTCATGACGGCCAGCGATTCAATGCGGATCGCCTACTACGTCGACGACTTTACCGATCCGTGGAAGCAGCCGCAAACGCTGTTCCTGACGCATCCGGCGATGAGCAGCGCACGGCGCCTGTACGCGTTCGTGCCGCACTTGGCGCGGCACTACCGGGTCGTGCGCATGGACATGCGCGGACATGGCAGCTCGCCGGTGCCGCCACCGGAGTTGCCGCTAACGCGCGAGCGACTGATGCAGGATCTGCTGGAGCTTCAAAACCACCTGGGCGTAGAACGGGCGCATTTTCTCGGCGCTGCCGGCGGCGGTTATCTCGCGCAGTGGCTTGCCATCGCCCATCCCGAGCGGGTGCTGAGCATTCTGCTCTTTGCGTCCAAGCCGGGACTCAAACACAGTCAGGCCGCGAGCTGGATTCCGCAGATCGAAGCCAAGGGGCTGCGCCCTTTTCTGCTGGAAACCATAGGCGACCGCTTTCCGCCCGGCTATGCCGACAAGGAACACATTGCCTGGTTCGTGGACGAAATAGCGCGCAACGATATCGAGTTCATCAAGCGCTTCATACTGAAAATGACGGGCCTGTACTGGATGGATGAAGTCGGCGCTATCCAATGTCCCACGTTGATCGTGGCGCCGGGTGACGAGTCGATAGGCGATGGCGGCGCCTACCCGGAAATGCACCAGCGTATACCTACGAGCGAGCTACTTGTTTACGACGGCGGCCGTCACAACATCGGCGACTATCTCGCCGACCGCTGCGCGGCCGACGCATTGGATTTTCTGCAGCGCCATTTTCCCTAGCCGCGGCCTACTCCGGACGCACGTTGGCCTCTTTGATGACCTTGGCCCACTTGGCAGTTTCGCTTTTGAGATAAGCAGAAAACTGCTGCGGTGAACTGCTGATGATGTCCACTCCCTGGGCCAGCAGCCGTGCCTTGACGTCAGGCAACTGCATTGTTTTCGCGGTCGCGGCATAAAGACGATCGATAATGGGTTGCGGCGTACGGGCCGGCACCAGTATGCCGTACCAAGTACCGCTTTCGAGGCCCTGCACGCCCGCTTCAGAGGTGGTGGGCACTTCGGGATGTGTGGAAAGCCGCCGCGTGCTGGCAATGGCGAGCGCGCGCACGCGTCCCGATTTGATGTGCGGATCGACTGCCAGCGAGCCCACGAACATCATCTGCACGTGTCCGCCCAGCAGGTCGACGACGGCCGGCCCCGCGCTCTTGTAGGGAACATGCGTAATCTGCAGTCCCAATGTCGATTTGAACAATTCCCCGGTCAGATGCGGTTGGCTGCCATTGCCTCCCGACGCAAAGCTGATCGTGTTCGGCTTGGATTTGGCCAACGCGATCAACTCTTTCATCGACTTCACCGGCAATGCTGCAGGGACCACAAGAATATTGGGCTGGGATACAAGCAGCGAGACCGCGGCGAAATCCTTGAGAGAGTCATATGGCAACTTCGATATCAGGCTCGGGTTCACGGTATGCGTCGTCGTGATGAACAGCAGTGTGTAGCCGTCGGGGGCGGCTTTGGCGGTAATCTCGGTACCTATCACGCTGCTGCCGCCCGGGCGGTTATCGATAACGATTTGCTGCCCGATCGATTCCGTAAAGCCGGCTTGTATCGTGCGGGCAAGGGTATCCGAACCGCCTCCCGCGGCAATCGGCAGGATCCAGCGGATCGGACGCTCCGGATAATTGCCTTGGGCGGCTGCCAGCGATACCGCACCGGCTGCAAAAATGCCGCCATAAAAAGACTGCCGCAGCACTCGCCGCCATGCAATGGGTTCTTTACTTTTCGTCATATTCATATCGGGCACCAATGATGTCTTGAAAAATTGATCAGTACAATTTACGAATTCGCCGCCCGCGGACCGCCAAACCGCTTGTCGAGAAATTTCAGGATATCGCCGACGCAGCGGTCGGGCAGATAGTCGTTGATATTGTGGCGCGCGCCTTCGTAGACGATGAGTTCGGCATCCGGCATTTTCGACTGCATCTCGTGATAGGTTGAAATATCGCCGATTGGCTCGGCACCCGGCGCGATGAGCAACGCCGGACAGCGGATTTTGTGTACTTCATCCATGAAATCCTGCGTGGTCATATAGCCGACGAATTTGCCGACAAAAGGCACGTTGTTTTTCGCGGCCTCGTCGAGGAACCATTCGACAAAATCCGCATCGATGTCGTCCGGAAAGCGCAGCGCGATTGTTTCCTTAAGGAAAGGACGCAGCCCCTTCTTGCCTACCTGCTCGAGCCATTCCGAAGCCTGACTGCGCTTGAGGCCGGGCTTGGACCCTATGAGCGAAACGCTTTGCACCCGTTCCGGAAAATTCATCGCAGTGCGTTGCGTAACAAAGCCGCCGGCTGAACTGCCTATGATGTGCACTTTATCGAGTTTGAGGTGGTCGATCAGCTCAACGGTGTCCTGCGCGAGGCGCTCCAGCGAGAACGGCAAAGTATCTGCAGGGATCTGCGATGCGCCATGCCCCCGCAAATCCAGACGTACCGTGCGATAACGGCGCGCAAGTTTCGGCACCATGGCGTAATAGCGCTTTGCGCTGCCCATCGCCGGATGCAGCATGACCACCGTAGCTGGCTTGGTCCACGGATCGGTATAGTCATCAATGTAATAGTTCAGCCTGACGCCGTCGCTGGTGACGAATGAGTGCATTACGGAATACCTTTAGAAGTGGTCTCAAAAACAAGTTGGAACCGCCGATGACCGCGGATGAACGCAGATAAGCTCAAGGGATTTGACATTGGTTCGGGGCAAGGTCTGGATTTATATCGGCGTCAATCGGCGTTTATCGGCGGTTGCTTGTCGTTTTTGTATTTTTGAGATGGGTTCTAGCAGCCTGTCGGACTTTCCAGTCGTAAAAGTACTATACTCGAATGGACGAATCACCGAGTAAGCCATGCCCAACTTCATACAAACCGACCGCAAGACCGACTACCTGTTGCCGCCCTCAGTGGATG
>CANJHY010000206.1:0-7403 GCA_947474275.1 Betaproteobacteria bacterium | reverse complement strand
CCGCCGCCGCGCTCGATGCGCGCCGCATTGGCGATGCAGTTGGCGACATGCAGGATCGCGTTCACGTTCATGAGTCCGGTGTGCAGAACGTCGGGCGCCGCGACCGCTTGCGGAAACAGCGGTCCGATGCGTGCATGCGTTGCTTTACTGCGAGTACCCGGAAACGCGGCGATCTGCATCCAGCGCTTTTGCGTGGTCTGGCGCATGGTCGTTGGACCGACCGCGCGCATCGCGTAAGGATAAGTATCGGTCTCCGCCAGTTCGATCTCGGCGCGGCAACCCGCGCGATCGAGTTCGCACCGTACCACGAGCGAGCCGCCGGTGTTGCCCTGCATCAGCAGTATTGCTTGTCCGTCCACCAGCAGCGGCGCCAATGCACGCGCTACGGTGGGCTGGGTGTTGCCGCCGGACACGACGATGATGAGGTCGGCGCCGGTGACGGTGGCGCCGAGGTCCGTCGTCGCAAGCTCGAGCGGCGCGAAACCGCCGGGTGTGCCTTCGACGTCTATGCCGCCGCGCGCGCGAATGGCGGTGAGCTTTGCGTCATCGATGTCGTTCAGCCGCAGACGATAACCCGCAAGCCCGAGGTTGGCGACGAGACGAAATCCGCCGGGGCCCGCGCCGATGATGGCGATGGTTTTGATGGTCATTGCGGCGGGAAGGAAGGGGACATATACATAGTTTAACCTCGCCGCGGCCATGGTCCGCCGTATTGTTGTATCGTGCGGGGTGGGCGTGCCGTTGTCGCGGTGCGCCCGCGAAACCGGACACAGATCCTGTTTATCCCACGGAGGAATTCATGCACAAGCTTTATTTGTCACTGGCCGCGCTGCTGCTCGCACTTCCCGCCACGCATGCCGCCGCGCAAAACTATCCCACGAAGCCGATCCGCATGATGGTGCCTTTCGCGCCGGGCGGCACCGGCGAATTTCTGTCGCGCAGCATCACGCCGCGCATGGGCGAGCTGATCGGGCAGCAGTTCATCGTCGATTTTCGCGGCGGCGCCGGCACCACGCTGGCGGCCGGTCTGGTGGCGAGCGCGCCCGCTGACGGTTACACGGTGTTGATACAGACCGTCACCACTCAGGCGATCAATCACAGCCTGTATTCGAAACTCTCTTACGACACGCGCAAGGATTTCGCATCGGCGGGGTTGATAGCGGTGATCCCGGTGGTGCTCGCGGCGCATCCGTCATTGCCCGCGCGCAACGCCAAAGAGCTGGCCGCGCTTACGCACACGCGGGCGGGCAAGATTGATTTCGCCAGCCCCGGCATAGGCACGGCTTCGCATTTCGGCATCGAGTTGTTCAAACTTTTCTCGAAGGCCGACCTCACGCACATCCCGTATAAGGGCGCCGGCCCGGCGATCGTCGATACGATGGCCGGATTCGTGCCGCTGGTGACGGACAACATCACTTCGCTGAAGCCGCACATCGACTCCGGCAGGCTGCGCGGCATCGCCATCGGCAGCGCACAACGCTCCGAGGCCGCGCCGCTACTGGCAACGTTTGCCGAGTCCGGCTATCCCGGATTCGAGGCGAGTTCGTGGTGGGGCATCCTGGTGCCAGCGCGCACGCCGCCGGCCGTCATCACCCGGCTGAACAGCGAGTTGAACAAGTCGCTGGACGACAACGCGGTGCGCACGCGGTTGTTGAGCCACGGCGCCACCATCAAATCGGGCACGCCCGCGCAGGCGGCAGAGCTCCTGGCGTCCGAAATCGAAAAGTGGGAGAAGGTCGTCAAAGCGACCGGCGCGCGGGTCGATTAATCCAGTTTTTTCGCCAGCCCGAGGTCTTTCAGCACATCGCGCAGCTCGACGTGCAGCGCATCGAGATACTTGAGCGTGTCGCGGCTGTTGCGGTAATCGTTCTCCCACAGGTTCTGCGCGAGGTTCTCCTTCCATTGCGGGTCGCGCGAGAGTTTTTCGAACACGTCGTTCCAGTAGGCGGTCTGCTCGGCAGTAAGTCCCTTCGGCGCCCAGAAACCGCGCCAGGTGTTGAACGTGCCGGCGATGCCTTGTTCTTTCCACGTCGGGATGGCGGCGAGCGGCCCGCTGATGCGGTGGTCCGATGTAATCGCGAGAATGCGCACCTTGCCGGCTTCGAGCTGCTTGGCGAGCGGGCCGACGCTGCCGATATGCATGTCGATATGGCCGCCAAGCAGCGCCGTCATCGAGTCGCCTGACGACTGGAACACCGGCGTCTTCAGCTTCCTGGTATCGACGCCGCCGGAACGCGCAGCCAGCACGTACGCTATATGGTTATTGCCGCCGAGGGCAGTGATGCCTGCGGACAATGATGACGGGTCCTTCTTCAGGCGCTCGAGCAGGTCCTTGCCGGAGGTGATGGGCGAATCGGCACGCACCGCGAAGCCGATGAAATCGCCGATCATGGTCGCCAGCGGCGTGAAGTCGCGGTAGCTTTGCGTTTGCGTGCCGACGATGTAGTTCAGCTGCTGCGTAATCGATACCACTGCTATGAAATGCGGGTCGTTCGGCTTTTGCCCGAGAAAGGCCAGCGTCGCGCTGCCGCCGCCGGCCGGCTTGTTGGACACGATGGCGGGCGTCGGAATCAGCTTGCGGTCCTGCAGCAGCTTTTGCAGCTGCCGTCCCACCGCGTCGTTGCCGCCGCCTGGGGAGTTCGGGATGACGATCTCGATCTGGTTCGCCGGCTTCCAGTCCGCAGCGGCGAGGGGTGCCGCGGCGAGCAAGCAGGCGAGAGCGAGCGCAGCTCGCACAAAATGATTTCGAGTAGCAGCTACTCGCGGGTTGCAGCGATTCATTCTTTTCCCTTCAGGTTGGCATGCATTTTTTGAATGGCAGTGTAATGCGCTATCATAGAGGCAAATCCGGCCGGCAGCCATCTAGGACGGTATTGCCTGAGTCCGTTCGTGCTGATGTATAGAAGCACGGACAAATACCGCCTGAAGAATGCGTTCACCCTTCGATACCCCAGGGCGAACGTTTCGGAACTAATCAAGGCTCTCGCGGGGTAGTGCGAAGGGGCCAATGTATGGAGGAGCAATGACCGCAACCGTAATCCCGCAGACTTCTGCCGGCATCAAGGTCGAGCCGCTGCAGTACGCACTCGGCGCCTATGTGACGGGCGTCGATCTGCGCCGTCTTGACGATGCTGCTTTCGCCGCCATCCACGCGGCGTGGCTGGATCATCTGGTGATCGTGATACGCGGGCAGCAGATCGGCGATGACGACCTGACGGCTTTCAGCTCCCGCTTCGGCGTGCTCGACGAGGTGCCCATCGTCAGCAAGGGACAGGCGCCGCGCTATAACAAGCATATTTCCGTGATTTCGAACATTCGCGAGAAAGGCGTGCCGATCGGCGGGCTCGGCGACGACGAGGTGCTATGGCACTCCGATACGTCCTACCGCGACCAGCCGCCGTCGGCGAGCGTGCTGCAGGCGCGGGAGATTCCGCCCGCGGGCGGCAACACCGGTTTCTCCAATATGTATCTGGCGCTGGAGACTTTGCCGCCGGAAATGCGCAGCCGTATCGATAAGCTGACGGCGAACCAGGACATCACTTACACCGCGGGCGGCGAGCTGCGTGAGGGCTTCACGCCGGTAACCGACGTGCGCAAATGCCCGGGTGCTACGCATCCGCTGATACGCACGCATCCGGAAACCAAACGCAATGCGCTGTATCTGGGCCGGCGGCGCAACGCTTATATCCAAGGGCTGGAGGTTGCGGAGTCGGAAGCGCTGCTCGACACGTTGTGGGCGCACGCCACGCAGGATTTTCTGGCGTGGCACCATCAATGGCGCGTCGGCGACGTGGCGGTGTGGGACAACCGCTGCGTCATGCATCACCGCGACCCGTTCGATCCGCAGGGCCGCCGCATCATGCACCGCGCGCAGGCGCGCGACGGCAAGCGTCCGGCACGCGATGTCGCGGCGGAAATGGCGCCGCATCCGCGCGGGCAGCGCTACCTCGCCGCGCAAGTATCAAGACAAAAGGGCAAATGATGGAAACGATGACAATTACAGTCCGGCCGCTGACGCCGGTTTTCGGCGCCGAAATAACCGGCGTCGATCTGAAAAACCTCGACGACGCGACCTTCGCCGAAATCGAGAAGGCGTTCGAGACTTATTCCATTCTGGTTTTCCCGCGGCAGGACTTGGACGATGACGCGCAGATCGCATTCAGCCGCCGTTTCGGCGACCTCGAGAAAACGCAGGGACATATCGCCAACAATTTCCAGGTCAAGCACGTCTCCCAGATCACCAACCTCGATCCGAACGGCAAGCTGATGGCGCCCGACGATCCGCGCGTGCTCTATCGCCTCGGCCAGCGCAACTGGCATTCCGACAGTTCGTTCAAGCGCGTGCCGGCGAAAGCATCGCTGCTGCACGCGCGCAAATTACCGCCCGACGGCGGCGATACCCAGTTCGCGAGCCTGCGCGCCGCCTACGATGCATTGCCCGAATCGCGCAAACTCGAGCTCGAGGACAAGGTTGCGATACACCACTACGCGTATTCGCGCCGCAACGGCGGCTACCAGCTCACCAATGAAGAAGAAGACAAGCGCTTCCCGCCGGTGCCGCAGGCGATTATCCGTGCCAATCCGTTCAACGGGCGCAAGGCGTTGTACGTCGGCTCGCATGCATCGCACATCCGCGGCATGCCGGAGGAGGGGGGCAACGCACTGTTAAAAGAGCTGCTGGAATTCGCCACCCAGGAAAAATTCACCTACCTTCACCACTGGAAGGTTGGCGACCTGGTGATGTACGACAACCGCGCCGCGCTGCACCGCGCGCGGCCCTACAAGATCTCCGAGCACGCGCGCATCCTGCACCGCACGACGGTCGCCGGCGAAGGCCCGACGGTTGCGGAGTAAGTTCCTTGCGCTGCTGCTGATCGCGTTCAGCACGGCGGCGCTCGCCGCCGAGTCGGTGCGTGTGATCGAAACGCGCGAGCTGCCAAAGGCGCTACTGCCCGCGGCGTCGCACGAGCTCCGGCTTTCCATTTACACATTCAAGGGCACGCGCTGGCAGACCGCCGACATCGTGGCGGCCACGCTGGATGCGCTGCCGCTGCTGGCGCAATGCGGCATCGCGGTCGCCGCCGTCGAACTCAAGGTGCTGGAGGCGCCGCTCAAATTCCGCTATTACTCCGTACCGGTGGCGCGCGAGCTGCTACGCGAGATAACTGTCGCGAAGCCGGCGCTATTCTTTGTCGACGATACGTACAGCGAGCCCGCCTACGACGCGGAGGCAATCGGCCTGAGCAACGCAAAGACGCGCCCCGAACTCGCCAACACCATCTGGTTCGCCTATGGAGCGCATGATCTGCCGTTTGCGATCGCGCATGAGCTCGTGCACGTGCTGTCAGACAACGGCGACCACAGCGAAGCGGCGGACAATCTGATGCGTGCTGAAACATCGCCGAGTAGCACGCGCCTCACCGACGCGCAGTGCATCCGCATGCGTGGAGTCGCCGAGCCCAACGGGCTGCTCACGCGCCGCGCCGGAGCGCCGCGCAAGTAATTCAGGTGGCTACGCCGATCGAGTACTGGAACGTCAGGTTCTCGATGCCGTCGAGTATCCACTTGCCGTTCTTCAGCTCGTAGCGCAGCCGCAGCTTGCCGGCGACCTGGATGGAATTTTCTTCTGGCTTCGGGTTGTTGCGCGTTGTCATATGAACGAGCACCGTGAGCTGATTGCCGGACCGCCGGCTTTCCAGTATTTCGACCTGCTTGAATTCGTCGATCTCGAACGTCCATTCGTCGGCCGGGCCGGTTCCCGCCGCATCGGAAATACGAACCACGCTGCCGACGACGTCTTTGATGATTTGTTCGGGGGCTACCTCGGGTTTGTCTGCCACCTGAACGGCGCGGGTGTCGTGCGAGGATTCTGGCGCAGGCCCGCAGCCGGCTATCGCTGCGGCCAGGAGAAAAACGGAGGTGATCAGGAGAATGCGGCGCATGAATTGTGGTGATGCCCAGGCTGCAGTATGTTTGAGAAATAGCACATCGAAGCGGGATTTACAACGCGAGAGGGGCAGGCACGGCCGGAATGTCTCGGCAGCGGGCAATCATCGCTACAATATTCCCGCATAATTCGCTGTAAGCCATTGCAATTGAACGAGGAGAATCGATTTGATCAAACCTTATGAATTTCGCGGCCACGGCTATCGCACGCTCGCCGAAGCGGTGGCATGGACGAATTTGCGCAGCGAGCCGGCGCTCGAGCCGGAACTGCCGATCATCGATCCGCACCATCATGTATGGGACGACCAGCGCGGCCGCTATCTGATACACGAATTGTCAGCAGACGTGAACGGCGGGCACAACATCATCGCGACGGTGTTCGTCGAGGCCGGCGTGATGTACCGCAACTATGGCCCGGAAGAAATGAAGCCCGTCGGCGAAGTCGAATTCGTCAACGGCGTCGCGGCCGCCGGCGCCAGCGGCCACTATGGCAAAACGCGCTTGTGCGCGGGCATCGTCGGCCATGCGGACCTGATGCTGGGCGACAAAGTGCAGCCGGTGCTCGATGCGCTGGTGGCGGCGGGCAACGGCCGCTTCAAAGGCATACGCTACGGCACCATCTGGGATTCCGGCAAAGCCGCGCAATTCGGCCGACACCAGGTCGCGCGTCACCTGATGCTCGACCAGGTGTTCCGCAAAGGCTTTGCGCGTCTTGCCGCGTCGAAGCTGTCGTTCGAGGCGTGGATGTTCTATCCGCAGCTCGACGACCTTGCCGACCTGCTGCGCGCTTTTCCGGAAGCCAACGTGATTCTGAACCACTGCGGCGGACTGCTCGGCATCCCGCCGCACGACGGCAAGCGCGACGAAGTTTTCAAAATCTGGCACGCGCACATGCGCAACCTCGCGCAGTTCCCCAATCTCAGCGTGAAGATCGGCGGGCTGGGCATGCTCTACTGCGACTGGGATTTCCACCTGCGCGAGATGCCGCCGTCGTCGGAAGATCTCGCGGCGACGTGGCGGCCTTACGTCGAGGCCATCATCGAATTGTTCGGGCCGGCGCGCTGCATGATGGAAAGCAATTTCCCGCCGGACCGGCAATCGTGCGGCTACGGCGAACTGTGGAACGCGATGAAACGCATCACCAAGGGTTGTTCGGCGGCGGACAAGGCGGCGCTGTACCGCGATACGGCGGCGCGGGTTTACCGGCTGGAGGTCTGATTGAGGGAAAGCGGAGTTGCGTTACCCGCATAGAAAAAAGCAGCGCACGCCCTCGGGCGTGCGCTGCTGACTGATACTACTACGGGTTAATACTGCTGACGGCTGTCGTAGATGCCGCCGATCGCGGCGCCGATCATGGCGCCTATGCCCAGATTCGATTGCGACTGGCCGTAATACACCGGCTGCTCGACATACACAGGTCTTTGCACCACATACGGACGCTCGTACACGACCACGGG
>CANJHY010000205.1:0-7464 GCA_947474275.1 Betaproteobacteria bacterium | reverse complement strand
TTTGGCTGACCAAGATACTGACGGACCCGTTTCACGATCTGAAGCTCTATTACAAATCTCCCCTCTACCTGTTGCGCGGCGAGTTGATCGATCCGGCGCTGCATAAGCAGCACGCCTGATTCTGCTCAACGTGCTGCAATTTGGCCCCGCGCATGCGCGGGGCCTTTTTTTAGCGGGGCCGCAACCTCTGCAAAATCAGTTCGCGCAAAATGCCGCGTTTGATCTTCTTGTCGGTAAGCGCGGCATCCGCCCACCACCAACCGTCCTGCTGCATGGCCTGTGCCGCCGCCACGAAACGGTCGCATACCGCTTCGAAATCGGCGTCGGCGTAATTCAAACTGAAAATGAGCCGGCCGGTGCCGACCCAACTCAACGCCAGGCCCTCGGCGCGCAAATAGTATTGCAGCATCCAGTTATAACGCGACGGGCGCGTGTAGTACACGGTCCAAATCGACGACAGGTTGGCTACCTGCACCGGCAGCCCCGCGAGTATCAGGCGCAAATTGAGCCGCCGCGCGCGGCCGTTCCAATGCTCGTCGAGGTTCGAGTAGAGCGCGCGCACCGCGGGCGTTTCGAGCCGTTCGAGGAAGACCTGCATCGCGCCCATCACGTAGGGGTGCGAATTGAACGTGCCGCGCGCGAAGCATATATCGGCGGGGCGATCGTCACGAAAGCGCTTCATCAGGTCGGCGCGCCCGCACACTACGCCGACCGGCAGTCCGCCGCCGAGTGTTTTGCCATAGGTCACCATGTCGGCACGCACGCCGAAATATTCCTGGGCGCCGCCGGGTGCTATGCGAAAGCCGACGAACACTTCGTCGAATATCAGCACGATCCCGCGCTCGCTGCAAACTGCGCGCAATTCTTTCAACCATGCGGTGTAGCCCTCGCGGTCGAAGTGCGCGCGCCGCGCGCTGTCGACCAGCGACGAGTCGCCCGGCGCGTTTGCGTTCGGATGCAGCGCCTGCAGCGGATTGACGAGCGCGCACGCAATGTCGCGCCGCCGGCGCAGCACGCGCAGCGAATCTGCGTGCATATCTTTCAGCGTATAGGTTTCGCGCTCGGTCACCGGATTGCCGACGCCCGGCTGCACGTCTCCCCACCAGCCGTGATACGCGCCGCAAAAACGCACCAGGTGAGAGCGGCGCGTGTGGTAGCGCGCCAGGCGCACCGCCTGCATCACAGCCTCGGTTCCCGACATGTGAAAAGACACTTCGTCGAGGCCGGAGATTTCGCGCAGCCGCCGCGCATTGTATTCGACCGCCGGGTGGTAGCTGCCGAGCACCGGCCCGAGCGCGCGGGCACGCGCCGCACCTTCGTCAATGCAGGACTTGTAAAAATCATGGCCGAACACGTTGACGCCGTACGATCCGGTCAGATCAAAGAACCGGTTACCGTCGAGATCGGTGACCATCAGGCCGTCAGACGACTGCAGAAACGAACCGCCTTTCAGATGCTCGCGCACATGGCGGCTGAACTGGAACGGCACACGGTAGGCTGCCGTGAACTGCAGATCGGCAACGCACTCTGCCGCCTGCGCGGTCAGCGCCGCAGTTTTAGCGTAGCGCTCGCGGTACAACTCCGCGAGCCGCATAAACGCGGCCCGGCGCCGCGCCGCGATTTCGACCGGTGCGCCATCGCAGTTGAAAAAACGCGCCTCGTCGTACTCGTAATAGGGCGCCAGCGCCGCGATCCGGCGCGCCATGCGCGCATGGCCCGACAGCGACGGGTATTTGGCTTTCGACAACTCGAGACGCGTCTTGAGCTTCGGCAGAGCCACGGCGGCCGCTACCGCACCCAGCGCGTACATGATCAGGGCTTCGTCCATAGGTATCCTTTATCCATCATTTACCTGATACAGTTTACAAACTGATGACCGTCCGCTCGCAACTTGCAAGGCTGTTCCAGCAGGAGGACATCAACTTCCTGCTCACCAACCGCATTCCGCGCCAGGCACTGACGCGGTTCATGGGCTGGTTCAGCCAAATCGAGCAGCCACTGGTACGCGACCTGTCGATTGGCTTTTGGCGCCTGATCTCCGATCTTGATCTCGGCGAAGCCAGGAAATCGCGTTTTACCAGCCTGCACGACTGTTTCATTCGCGAGCTAAAGAATGGCGCGCGTCCGATCAACGCGGATCCCGCCCTGCTCACGAGCCCCTGCGATGCGATCATCGGCGCATGCGGACGGGTGGAAGGCACGCAACTAATCCAGGCCAAAGGCCATCCATACACGCTGCCCGAACTGCTTTTCGATCCGGATTTGGTGAAGCTCTATCGCGACGGTTGCTACGTCACGCTGCGGCTCACTTCCACCATGTATCACCGCTTTCACGCCCCGCACGACTGCCGGGTCGAGCAGGTAACCTATATTTCAGGCGATACGTGGAACGTCAATGCGATCGCGCTCAAACGCGTTGAAAAGCTGTTCTGCAAAAATGAGCGGGCGCTGATTCGCACCCGCCTGGCAGCAACTGGCCACGTTGTCACGCTGGTGCCGGTTGCGGCGGTGCTGGTCGCCAGCATCCGGCTGCACTTTCTGAACGTTCTGCTGCACCTCAAATATCGCGGACCCAATGTCATGCCGTGTGACGCGCGTTTGCGCAAGGGCGAAGAGATGGGCTGGTTCCAGCATGGATCGACGATTATTGTATTCGCACCAGACGGCTTCACCTTGTGCGCAAACGTGGAGCCGGGCGCGGTCATCCGCATGGGACAGCCGCTACTGCGGCTGCCGTGAATGCGCATCTGTTTGACGCTTGCGCTGCCATGCTCCGCGGCGATCGCAGGCTTCGGCGCTAGGCTTCGCGCGCGGCCTGCTCGGGCAGCGTTGCCGCCGGGACGATGCGGCGCGCCGGAAAGCGCGCGGCGAAGCGGCTGCCCTTGCCCGCCTCGCTTTTGATGTCGAGTGTCGCCTCGTGACGGTTCAGTATGTGCTTGACGATCGCGAGGCCAAGGCCGGTGCCGCCGGTCGCGCGCGAACGGCCGCGGTCGACACGGTAAAAGCGCTCGGTGAGCCGCGGGATATGCTCGGGCGCGATGCCGATGCCGGAATCATTGACCGCGAAATCCGCTTCGTTTGCCGAGGCGTGCCAGGTGATGCGCACTTCGCCGCCGTCCGGCGTGTAGCGCACCGCGTTGGTAACGAGATTGCCCAGCGCGCTGGCGATTTCATTTTCCGCACCCAGCAAATCGAAACCCGGTTCGACTTCGAAGATGATGCGGTGCCTGCCGCCGCTCAAAGCCGCGGCCTCGGTGCGCATGCGCTCGAGCAGCGGAGCGATGCGCACGCGCTCTTCGAGCGGCGGGCTGGGTGCCGACTCCAGCGTCGACAGTGTCAGCAGATCGTCGACGATGCATTCCATGCGCTTGCTCTGCTCGGCCATCAGGTTGATGTAATCGCGCGAGCGCTGCGGATCGAGCGGCAGTTCCTTGATGGTTTCGAGAAACCCTGACAGCACGGTGAGCGGCGTGCGCAGTTCGTGCGATACATTGGCCACGAAGTCGCGCCGCATCGTTTCGAGTTTCTCCAGCCGCGTGACGTCGCGCGACAGCAGCAGCTTTTGCTCATCGCCGTAAGGAATGACCTGCACCGAAAATATGGCGCCACCGCCTCGGGTCGTGCGCAGTTCCAGCGGCTGCGCATAATCTCCAGACTCGACGTAGGCGACGAATTCGGGCTGGCGCATGAGGTTGATGAGCGGCTGGCCGACGTCGGTCTCGACGTTAAGATCAAAATGGGACTCGGCGGTGTCGTTGCACCATTCGATGCGGTTGTCGGCATCCAGTATCACCACGCCGTCGGGATGCGCGCGCCCGGCCTGCCGGAAACGCACCAGCGTCTTGGCGAGCTGTTGCTGCTGTTTGTTTTTGACCCGCTCAAACCGGTAGAGCAGGGAAAATACGTAGTCCCACACGCCGCTGCCCACCGGCACCTTGCCCGCGACCGGAAGTTTTAGCCAGCGTGTAAGTGCATCGACGTGCTTCATGTGGTGCAACAGGAGCATGGCCACGCCGCCGGAAAATGCGATCCAGCCTGCGATAGCGCCAAACATGTAATGCATGATCCACGCTGCCAGCGCAAGCAGCGCCACCACCATGACGGTACGTAAGAGAAGTCTGTCCACTAGGCGATACTGGCAGGATTTGACCCGGCGATTATCGCATGCCGGCGCCGCCGGCAACGCGGACGGCGAAACTCGTCAGCGGCAGGCGATCAACCGTGCAGGCGGTAACCGGAGCCACGCACGGTCTCGATCAGGCGGTCGTGCCCGGTCGGCTCCAGCGCCTGGCGCAAGCGGCGGATATGCACGTCGACGGTGCGTTCCTCGACGAATACATGGTCGCCCCACACCTGGTCGAGCAACTGCATGCGGCTGTAGACGCGCTCGGGATGCGTCATGAAAAAATGCAGCAGCTTGAATTCAGTCGGCCCCACACGCAATTCTTTGCCCGCACTCGATACGCGGTGTGCGCCGGGATCGAGCTGCAGGCCCTCGACGTCTATCAGGTCATCGGTGAGCTGCGGCGAACGCCGGCGCAATACCGCCTTGATGCGCGCCATCAGCTCTTTGGGCGAGAACGGCTTGGTGATGTAGTCATCAGCGCCGGCGTCGAGGCCTTCGATCTTGTCCTGCTCCTGCGCGCGCGCCGTCAACATGATGATCGGGATGTCCTTGCTGCGCGCATCGGCGCGCAGCTTGCGCGCGAGCACGGTGCCGGCCACGTCGGGCAGCATCCAGTCGAGCAGAATAAGGTCCGGCCTTACTTCGCGAATCAGGGCGTCGGCTTCCGCCGCACTGTGCGCGCGCTGCACGCGGTGCCCGGCGTGCTCGAGATTGACCGCGATCAGTTCCTGGATCGCCGGTTCGTCTTCGACCACCAGAATATCGCTGCTCATGCCGACGGCCGTATCAACTGAGAGCCTCGCGTTCGAGTTCTTCCACCGTCGTATGCCGCACGTCGGTGCCTTTGACGATGTAGATCACCTGCTCCGCCATGTTTTTGGCATGATCACCGATACGTTCGATGGCTTTGGCGATCCACAGGATTTCGAGCGCTTGCGAAATCGTGCGCGGGTCTTCCATCATGAACGTAATCAACTGACGCACGATGGCGCGGAACTCCTCGTCGATCGCGAAATCCTCGCGCACGATAGAGGCAGCGGCAGCGGTATCGAGGCGGGCTAGCGCGTCGAGCGCCTTGCGCAGCATGCCGAGCGCTATATCGCCGACATGCTTGACCGCGGCGATCGGCATGCTCGGCATGCGCGCGCGTCCGTAGCTCATCTTTCCCATGCGCGCGATCTTGGCCGCCTCGTCGCCGACGCGCTCTAGGTCGGTCACGATCTTGATGACGGCGAGCACCATGCGCAAATCACCAGCGGTCGGTTGCCGGCGGGCGATCAACTGGCTGCATTCGTTGTCGATGCTGACTTCGAGAGCGTTGACGCGATGGTCCTCGGCGACCACCTTGTCCAGCGCGTGCACGTCTCCCGACGTCAGACCTTCGATGGCCGCGAGTATCTGTGATTCGACGAGCCCGCCCATTTCAAGCACGCGCGAGCGCACGTTTTCGAGTTCGATGTCGTATTGCTTTGAGGAATGCTCTGTCATGGTCAATCGCTCCTGGGGCGGTCTCAGCCGAACCGGCCGGTTATGTAATCCTCGGTTTCCTTGCGCTTGGGATTGATGAAGATGGTGTCGGTCGCGCCGAACTCGATCAGATCGCCCAAATACATATATGCCGTGAAATCGGACACCCGCGCAGCCTGCTGCATGTTGTGCGTGACGATGACCACCGTGTAATCCGTCTTGAGCTCATCGATGAGTTCTTCGATGCGCGAGGTTGAAATCGGGTCGAGCGCGGAGCACGGTTCATCGAGCAGAAGGACTTCGGGCTTGATCGCGATGCCGCGCGCAATGCACAGGCGCTGCTGCTGGCCGCCGGAGAGACTCGCACCGCTCTGGTTCAACTTGTCCTTGACCTCTTTCCACAACGCGGCCTTGGACAGCGCCCACTCGACGCGCTCGTCCATCTGGCCGCGGCTCATGCTTTCGTACAGCTTCACGCCGAACGCGATGTTGTCGTAAATCGACATTGGAAACGGCGTCGGCTTCTGAAACACCATGCCGACCTTGGCGCGCAACAGGGTGATGTCCTGCTCCTTGGCGAGGATATTCGCGCCGTCAAGGCGGATTTCGCCCTCCGCGCGCTGCCCGGGGTAAAGTTCGTAAAGCCGGTTGAAAACCCGCAGTAGCGTCGATTTTCCGCAGCCGGAAGGGCCGATGAAAGCGGTCACTTTTTTCTCCGCGATCTGCATCGACACGTTCTTGATCGCTTGAAACTTGCCGTAATAGAAATTAAGGTTCGTGACGGTCAGTTTCGGGTTTTCGATTTGCACTTCGCTCATGGCGGGGTCCGTGGATTGGGCTATTGTTGCGGCTCGCGCCGGAAGAGGACACGGGCGGCGATGTTCAGCGCGAGTACCGCGAGGGTGATGAGGATGGCGCCGCCCCACGCCAGCCGCTGCCAGTCGGGGTACGGGCTCATCGCAAACTGGAATATGACGACCGGCAGGTTGGCCATCGGCGCATTCATGTCGAGCGAGAAGAACTGGTTGTTCAACGCGGTGAACAGCAGCGGCGCGGTCTCGCCGCTGATGCGCGCCACCGCCAGCAGGACGCCGGTGATGATGCCGGCCTTGGCCGCGCGGTAAGAAATGAACACGATCATCTTCCACGCCGGCGCGCCCAGCGCAACCGCCGCCTCGCGCAGGCTGTCGGGCACCAGCTTCAACATGTCATCGGTGGTGCGCACCACCACCGGAATCACGATCAGCGATAAGGCCAGCGCACCGGCCCAGCCGGTAAAATGTTTGACCTGCGCGACGTAGATCGAATAGATGAAGAGACCGATCACGATCGACGGCGCCGACAACAGGATGTCGTTGATGAAGCGCGTCGCGGGTGCCAACCAGCCGCGGCGGCCGAATTCGGCGAGATAGGTGCCGGCCAGCATGCCGATCGGCGTGCCGATCAGGGTGGCCATTGCCGCCATCATCAGGCTGCCGACGATCGCATTGAGCAGGCCACCATCGCTGCCGGGCGGCGGCGTGTTCAGCGTGAACAGGCTCGGGCGCAGCGCGTTGAATCCCTCGTAAAACAGCGTGATCAGTATCCACGCCAGCCAGAACAGGCCGAACGCCAGCGTCAGGCTGGAAACAAACAGCAGCACCGCGTTGACGACGCGGCGGCGCCGGTAGACCGGATTGTCGGAAGAGATCGCGCTCGCCATCATTTTCTCCTAGGTCTGCTTGCCTTCGTTGAGGGCAAGCCGCATCAACATCAGCTTCGACAGCGCGAGTACGATGGTCGTGATCAGGAACAGGATCAAACCCAGCTCGATCAGCGCCGACGAGTGCAGGTCCCCGACCGCTTCCGTGAATTCGTTGGCGAGCGACGAG
>CANJHY010000204.1:0-7480 GCA_947474275.1 Betaproteobacteria bacterium | reverse complement strand
GCAATCGGCAACCCGCTCATGAAAAACAGCCTGCTTGACCTTCATGCCACCGACGCCAGCCTCTCCGCAGCGGGCGACCCGCCGGAGCGGCGTAACGCCGCCATTGATCGGGAGATATGCCGCCCCATTCTCTCCGGCATCGATTCCGCCGAGCGAAAAAGGCCCGCATGTTAAAAGCTCGGCGTCCAATTCTAATTTCCCTCTTGATTGTTTTTGCGTCAATTTGGATAACAACCCTAATCTTGTCAGTACAGGATCGGTCGCGCGTGTTGGCGCAGTCTACCCAGCGCGTTGAACGGTTGGCGAAAGCCGCTGCATTCCATGCTGAAAGAAGTGTTTTGGGCGCTGATATCTTGGCAAAATTTTTGGCATTGGAATACTTGGCGATGGGCAACGCCATAAATCTGTCGATGTGGAAGACGCGTGCTATCGCCGATACCCAGCTTTACCCCCAGGTTGGAATCATAAATTCAAAGGGAATTGCCATAGCCGGGAGTGTCACTCCGTTTGTCAAAGTCGATGTTAGTGATAGACCGCATTTCCTTCACCATAAGAACGGATCAGGCGGGCCGTTGTTTGTAGGACGCACAGTGCTCGGCAGGTCTTCGGGGAAGCTGTCTATTCAAGTTACTCGCCGAATCGATAAGCCTGGAGAGGGCTTTGTTGGAGTCGCTGTGGTTTCGTTCGCGCCTCAATATTTTGCGGAGTTGTATAAAGATATCGTTTCACCCGGAAGGGCTATGTACCTTGTCGGGGAAGATGGTTACACAAGGACGGAATATTCGGGCGCTGAGTTGAAAACGGATAGGGATGTTCGTTCAACCGGATGGTTTCAGGAAATCGAAAAACAAGCGGGTAAGGCTTCCGGACTGATTGCGGTTCAGGATAAAAACAACGCTGCGGAATATTACGCATATCAGCGCGTTCCCGGATTGCCCCTGATGGTGGTCATTTCCGCCTCGAATGACGAAATGTTCTCGGATTACCTGGCTGCGGATAGATCCAGAACTATGGCAGCCATCTTAATGTCCGTCATGCTAGGCATTCTTTTATTTGTGATCGAGCTTACAGCTCGCAGAAATAGACGCTTTCAAGCTAGTCTGGAGCTCCAAAGTAAAAATCTCGCCCTGGCTCTTGATGTCAAAGAGGTATTTATACGCAATATGTCGCATGAACTGAGGACGCCATTGGCAGGAATTGCAGCGGGCGCTGACTTTATTAAAAATTTTACAAAAGAAGAAGACATGCGAGAGACCGCGCAGTCCATTCATTCAGCAAGCGAGCATTTGAAGAACATCGTCGATAACCTGCTGATGCTCAGTGCTGGTGGTTCGTCTTCAACTTTGGCAAAAAAAGAAAATGTAAATGTAGTGGCTGTCGTTAAAGAGGTCATCGCGATAAACCGAGCTGACGCATCCACGAAGGGCTTGGCGCTCAGCCTCAAGCATCCTGATATTGATTTGCCTTTTGTCGCAATAAGCAGAACCGCATTGATTCAGGTGCTGCAAAACCTGGTTAATAACGCAATCAAATTTACCGATCGAGGTGGTGTTGCGCTCGACGTCCAATCGGACGGAAAGTTCGTGAAAATTGTGATTGAGGATACTGGCGCGGGAATAAGTCCAGAAGATATTCCGAGATTATTCAAGCAATTTAGCCAGTTGGAAGTGTTTGGTTCACGACCGTTATCAGGCACCGGGCTTGGCTTGTACCTTTCTGCTCAGTTGGTCGAATCTTTCGGGGGGCAGATGGGCCTTGAGTCCGTTGTTGGGGTTGGTAGCAAATTCAGCGTCACTTTGCCATTCGTTGATGTTGAAAATAAAGACTGAGAAAAATCTCATGCCCAAGAATCAGGCTGTGATGATCGTCGATGATTATCCGGAGTTACTTAATACCGTAGCCAGGATGTTGCGGAGAAGTGGTTATTCCAGGGTGCTTCAAGCGACGAGTGGGCAGGAGTGCGTCCAATTGGCCCAGGTAAATGTCATTTACACGATACTTTTAGACATCAGTATGCCGGGTATTAGCGGTCTGGATGCTTGTAGAATTCTTCGATCTACCGCAATGAATACAGGTGCTCACATCATTGCCTGTACCGCACATGCAAATGTGAAGGATAGGGCAACCTTTTTCGAAGCTGGTTTTGATGACATCTTGCACAAGCCGTTCGGATACCAAGAATTGATGGATAAGATAACGGCATCGCCGAATAATTAGTCGAAAGAAACAATACGGGTTGCCTTATTAGGCGGTTGGAATCCGTTCTGGAGCGGCGTGCCGTGTAGCCCTGCCCTGATCAGGGTGCCCGGTATTTTCGACTTTTGGGCAATGGCGCCATCCTATGATGGTTGATGCGCCCCTGAATTGACACGCATCAATAAGGCCGTGGCCAAGGCCAGAGCCGGCGTGCAATTTTCGTTGCGTGCGCAGCGGCGTCATGACTCATTCAATCATTGCGACGTTGCGGCTGATCGGATGAAAACCGGTTCGAACCGGGCGGTTTCTAAATCTACGCGGCGGCTTTGTTGCCACCCCAAAGAACGTTGAGGTCGGCAAAGCCCCATTTGGCGGGATCTTCCTGGGCGACGATGCAGTCGTTGGCAGTGGGGCGCGCGAGATCGACGACCTCTGGCGGCAGACGCATTTGCGATTTGACCGAGAAGAACACCTTGACCCGCGGCACCAGCAGCGAGGAAGGCGACTGTTCGATGACCACGCCGAGGCGGCCTGACTGCAGGCGCACCAGGCTGCCGACCGGATAAATGCCCACACTTTTGACGAAGGCCTGAAAAATGCGTTCGTCGAAATGGCCTTTGCTCCAGGTCGCCATTTTGTGCACGGCTTCGGCCGGGTCCCAGCCCTTTTTATAGGGGCGCTCGGAGGTGACCGCATCGTAGATGTCGCACACCGCGCCCATGCGGGCGAACAGGCTGATGGCGTCGCCGGCGATTTTGTGCGGATAACCGCTGCCGTCGATTTTTTCGTGATGATGCAGGCAAACGTCGAGCGCGGTTTCGCCGACGCCATGGCCGTTGACCAGCATCTCGTGGCCGGCCGCCGGGTGGCCCTTGACCAGCGTGAATTCATCGTCGGTGAGTTTGCCCGGCTTGTTCAGGACTTCGAGCGGGATCGCCATCTTGCCGACATCGTGCAGCAGGCCCGCCATACCGGCCTCGCGGGTTTGTGTTTCATCCAGATTGAGTTGCCGCGCCAGCGCAATCATCAGGCCGCATACCGCGACCGAGTGCATGTAGGTGTAGTCGTCGGCGGTTTTCAGGCGCGCGATGCTGATCAGCGCGCCCGGATTGCGTGCCACTGACGATGAGATGTCTTTGACCAGCGGCATCACGTTGTCGGCTTCGATGGCCTTGCCCATGCGCGCTTCGTTGAACATCGAGACGACGGCTTTTTTCGATTCGGCGACGATGCTCGACGCGCGTTCTATTTCGGCTTCGATCGGAGTGTAGGCGGGGCGCGCGGCTTTCGCCGGCTGCGGTGCCGCCGGCGGGCGGGCCTGCACTGGCGGCGGCGCGTCGACGGTCGCGACTTCGACGTCGAGGCCCTTATCAGTGTCGATCAGTGCTTCCTTGATGCCACTGTTGATGATTTTCGCGATCTCGCCGGCGTCCTTGAGTTTGAAGGAGGTGCGCCAGAACGGATGGTCGATCCAGGTCCCGCACAGTTCCTGCAGGAACATGCCGGGTTGCAGCAGTCGGGTGTCGATTTTTCTCAGCATGATTTGACGCGCCACAGACGCTGCGCACAGGCACCGACCGGGCGTGTTACGCCGCGGTCCAGCGTCTGCGCGTAGAGGTTTAGGCAGTACACATCCGATTTACGGCCGGGACAGGCGCAATCTTTAGGCGCCAAATCGCCATCGGAGGGGAGGTTGCCCCCCTAATGGCGCTAGATATGGTGGCCCCGGGCAGGGCCGCTCAGGCGGCGAGGCCGCGCGCAAACGGCAGCAGGCGGGCTAGGCTCAGTCAACGCGCGCGCCCGAGTTCTTGACGACCTTCGCCCATTTCACGATGTCGGACTTGATGAACGCGGCGAATTCCGCCGGCGAACTGCCGATGATGTCCGTGCCGTTCGCCGCCATGCGCTCCTTCATGTCCGGGCGGGCGAGCGCGGCCACGATCGCCGCGTGCAGCGTGTCGACGATGGACTTCGGCGTTCCCGCCGGCGCCAATATACCCTGCCACACGGCGACCTCGAACCCGGGCAGACCGGATTCCGCCACCGTCGGCACCTCGGGCATCGCGGACGAGCGCTTGATGGTACTCACCGCAATCGCACGCAGCTTGCCCGCCTTCACGTGCGGCGCCGCCGACAACACGTTATCGAACGCCGTCGACACCTGGCCCGCGAGCAGATCGGTGAGCGCCGGCGGGCTGCCTTTGTAGGGAATATGCACCATGTCGATGCCGGCCATCGTCTTGATAAGTTCCATGCCCAGATGCCCCGCGGTGCCGTTGCCCGCCGACGCGTAAAGAATCTTGCCGGGCCGCGACTTCGCCAGCGCGATCAAATCCGCGACGGTATTCACGCCGACGGACGGATTGACCAGCAGCAGGTAGGGCGCCGAGGTGACCACCGATACCGGCGCGAAATCCTTGACTGGATCGTACGAGATCTTGCTGTACAAACTGATGTTGACCGTGTGATTGGGGCCGATCAGGAGCAGCGTGTACCCGTCCGCCGGGGCGCGCGCGACGATCTCGGTCCCGATGTTGCCGCCCGCGCCGGGCCGGTTGTCGACCACCACGGTATGCCCCCAACCGTCGCCGAGCCGCTGCGCAACCAGCCGCCCGACGATGTCCGCGCCGCCGCCGGCCGCGTAGGGGACGATCATGCGCACGGGCCTGGTTGGAAACGTCTCGGCAAGCGCATGCGCTGCCCCGAACGCAATCACGCACGCGACCGCAGTAAAAATCCGATTCGACCTCATATTTGCATTCTCCGTGATGGAAGCGCTTATTGTAGCGCCACCGCTCAGGCCGCGTATCCCGGTGTGGAACAAAGCGCGGGCCAAGTCTTGCAATCATACATTTGGCGCCTTGCATTTCGCCTGCCCATTCATCTGTCATAACAACCCCCTTTCCGCGAACGACAACACGCCGCTGCCGGCGACGATAAAGTGGTCGAGCACGCGCACATCCACCAGCGCGAGCGATTGCTTTAACGCCTGGGTCAGCGTTTCGTCCGCATGACTGGGTTCGGCGACGCCGGATGGATGGTTGTGCGCGAAGATGACTGCCCCCGCGTTATGGTGCAGCGCGCGCTTCACGACTTCGCGCGGATAGACGCTGGTCTGCGTGAGAGTGCCCCGAAACAATTCCTCGCTGCCGATCACGCGGTTTTGCGCATCGAGAAAAAGCACGACGAACACTTCGTGCGGCAGCGCCTGCAGCTTCATGCGCAGATAGTCGCGCACCGCGGACGGCGAATTGAGCGCGTTGCCAGTGGCGAGTTTCTCCCGCAACGCGCGGCGCGCAATTTCCATCAAGGCCTGCAATTGCGCGTACTTGGCCTGCCCCATGCCGGGCAATTCGCACACGTCCGCCTTGCCGGCCGCACACAATGCGGACAGCGAACCGGAACGCGTCAGCAAATCGCGCGCCAGGTCCACCGCGCTTTTGCCTCGTATCCCTGTACGCAAAAAAATGGCCAGCAGTTCCGCATCCGACAAGGCATCCGCGCCCTTGGCCAGCAGCTTTTCGCGCGGCCGCTCATCGACAGGCCAATCCGTAATCGCCATTTGTCCCCCAACGACAGAACACTGATCTCATTAACGCTGAGGACGGGCGCCAGTACCTAGGCCTAAGGTTATAGGGGCCGTTAGCCTGCCTTTCAGCGCGGTTTTGTGCGCTGCATAATATGGTTTACACTCTTGCCCTCGCATCAACGGAAATGGCTGAATCGATAGTGGAAATACGCCAAAAACGCGTCGTGCTGGGCATCACCGGCGGGATCGCTGCCTACAAGGCGGCGGAACTCGTGCGCCTGCTCATCAAAGGCGGCATCGAAGTACAGGTCGTCATGACCGAGGCGGCGTGCGGTTTCATTACGCCGGTGACCATGCAGGCACTTTCCGGCAAGCCCGTTTTCACCGACATGTGGGATGCGCGCGTTGCCGACAACATGGCGCATATTGAATTGTCGCGCGGCGCGGACGCCATCGTGGTCGTACCCGCAACGACCGACTTCCTCGCCAAGCTCGCCAACGGTCTCGCCGACGATCTGCTCTCGACTCTGTGTGTCGCGCGCGAATGCCCGCTGCTGGTAGCGCCCGCGATGAACCGGCAGATGTGGGAAAACAAGGCCACGCAACGCAACGTCGCGCAACTCGCGCGCGACGGCGTCGTCCTCCTCGGCCCCGCCAGCGGCGACCAGGCGTGCGGCGAAGTCGGCATGGGCCGCATGCTCGAAGCGCAGCAGATCTTCGAAGCCGTCACCTCGTTCCTGCAGCCCAAGCTCCTCACCGACACGCACGTACTGATTACCGCCGGCCCGACGTTCGAAGCGATCGATCCGGTGCGCGGCATTACGAACCGCAGCTCGGGCAAGATGGGGTACGCCATCGCACGCGCGGCGCTCGATGCCGGCGCGAAAGTCACGCTGGTAACGGGCCCGGTCAGCCTTGAAGCGCCGGCTGCCGCGCGCGTCGAGCATGTCGAAAGCGCCAACGATATGTTCGAAGCGGTCAAGAAACACGCGAAGGCTGCGGATATTTTTATTGGTGTTGCGGCAGTCGCCGACTACCGAGTCGACACGACGAGCAAGCACAAGATCAAGCGCACGGACGCAAATCTCACGTTAAAGCTCGTGCCCAACCCCGACATCCTGGCGTGGGTCGCGGCGCTGCCGAAACCGCCCTTCTGCGTCGGCTTTGCGGCGGAGAGCCAGAAGCTGCATGAATTCGCGGATGCCAAGCGGCGCAAAAAGAAAGTCCCGCTGATGGTCGCCAATCTCGCGCAGAACGCGATCGGCGCGGACGACAATGAGGTCATGCTGCTTGATGATGGCGGAACGCACCAGCTGGCACGCGCAGCCAAGCCTGAAATCGCACGGCAGCTCGTCGCACACATTGCCAAGCGTTATAAATCCCGAAAAACCAAAAAATCTTGAACCGCAAAGGACGCGAAGGATTCTTTTCAATACCCCCTTGCGGGGTACGCAAAGGTAAAAAAACAAGATCTCCCGATTCTGAAAAGTATTAAAACCAGTTTATATTTTTCCCTTTTGTACGTTCTTGCTTTTCCTTCGCGTACCCCTCAAGGGGGTATTGAAAAGAATCCTTTGCGTCCTTTGCGGTGAACGCTTTTGACTTACGCCTTAAATGATAAAACTCGACGTCAAAATCCTCGATCCGCGCATGCGCGATCAACTGCCGCAATACGCGACGGCCGGCTCCGCCGGACTCGACCTGCGCGCGTGCATAGATAAACCCATCACCCTGGCGCCCGGCCAGACCGAACTG
>CANJHY010000203.1:0-7489 GCA_947474275.1 Betaproteobacteria bacterium | reverse complement strand
TCGTTCACTGACGCAAGCTTGACGCCTGCTTTCAGGCCTAGCGTTTCCGCGGCATGCTGCAGAGAATTGAGGGTGTATGGAGGGGCGACTTGCTGCAGTACGAGGTTGGGCGCGAACGGAATGCGCTGCAAATGGCACATCCCCTGGAGTCCCCAGACGAAGGTGTCGGTCGCGAATAGCCATTTGCTATCCAAACGTGTCCCCTTCACGTTACGGCGGAAGCTGTTCTTTTTGCCTGCTGCTTATGCTATTTATAGGCACTAGCGGATTGCTGAAAGTTCGGTGTCGCCTGCTCCTCAGTCTGTAACAACTATTAAAGCTAACTAAATTACGAATTGCAAATCCGTCAAAAAGACAGATTTTATATTTTCTTATTAAGAACAAATGTTTATGACATATGACTAATGGCCTAGTCCGAATTTTATTTTCATTGAGCCAGCGTTACGAGGCATCTTGCCGGGGATTTCCTGACCAGAACTGACCACGACCTGCCCCCCCCCCCCCCCCTGCCGTTCGATAAATTCGACGATCTTGTCCAGCCCTGCATTCGTCTTCAGGTTGCTGAATACGAAAGACCACTCGCCGCGCATTTTTTTGGCGTCGCGGTCCATGACCTCGAGCGAAGCGCCGACCATGGGGGCGAGGTCGATCTTGTTGATGACGAGGAGATCGGACTTGGTGATGCCGGGGCCGCCTTTGCGTGGGATGTTGTCACCGGCGGCGACGTCGATGACGTAGAGAGTCAGATCAGAGAGTTCGGGGCTGAAGGTCGCAGCGAGGTTGTCGCCGCCGCTTTCGACGAAAATGATGTCGAGGTCGGTGAAGCTCGTCGTCAGGCGCGAGATTGCTTCGAGGTTGATGGATGCGTCTTCGCGGATTGCGGACAACCGCCGGCTTCAACGCCGATGATGCGGTCCGGCGTCAGTGCATCGTGCGTGACGAGAAACTTGGCGCCCTCTTCGGTATAGATGTCGTTGGTGACGACCGCGAGCTGATAGCGAGCGCGCAGGCTGCGGCATAGCCGCGAGGGTCGAAGCGGTTTGGCCGGAACCGACGGGGCCGCCGATGCGAAATCATCAAGCAGGGACTGGGCAAGAACATGGACGCCAAAAACGTCAGGGCCTGTCTTGCCTTATAGCGTTACGCCGCGAGGCCGACGAACAGGCGTTGCTTGAGTTTTTTCAGGTTGTCGCGCAAGCCAGCGGCGCGCTCGAACTCGAGGTTTTTCGCGGCATCGAGCATGTCTTTTTCTACACGCTTGATTTCGCGCGTCAGTTCTTTTTCGCTCATCGCCTGGTATATGGCTTCGCTTTGCGCCGCCTTGCGTTGCTCCTGCGCTTCGCCTGCGTCATAGACGCCATCGATCATGTCGCGCACAGTCTTGATGATGCCCTGCGGGGTAATGCCCATTTTCAGATTGTGCGCGATCTGTCTGTTGCGGCGGCGCTCGGTCTCGCCCATTGCGCGCGTCATTGAATCGGTGACGCGGTCGGCGTAAAGAATGGCTTTGCCATTGATATGGCGCGCGGCGCGGCCTATGGTCTGGATCAACGCGCGTTCCGAGCGCAGAAAGCCTTCCTTGTCCGCGTCCAGAATTGCCACCAGCGACACCTCCGGCATGTCGAGTCCTTCGCGCAACAGGTTGATGCCGACCAGCACGTCGAATTCGCCCAGCCGCAGGTCGCGGATGATTTCAACCCTTTCGACGGTATCGATGTCGGAATGCAGGTAACGCACCTTGGTGCCGTGTTCCGCCAGATAGTCGGTCAGGTCCTCCGCCATTCGTTTGGTCAAGGTGGTGACCAGCACGCGCTCATTCACTTTCACGCGTTCGCCAATCTGCGATAACAAGTCATCGACCTGCGTGGTAGCCGGACGCACTTCGATCTGCGGGTCGACGAGGCCCGTCGGCCGCACCACCTGCTCGACGACCTGCGCCTGGTGTGTGCGCTCGTATTCCGACGGCGTCGCCGAAACGAATACCGTCCGTTTCATCAGCACTTCGAATTCGTCGAACCGCAGCGGCCGGTTGTCGAGCGCCGACGGCAGGCGGAAACCGTAATTGACAAGGTTCTCCTTGCGGGCGCGGTCGCCCTTGTACATACCACCGACCTGCGGGATCGTGACGTGGCTCTCGTCGATGAACATCAGCGAATCGGGCGGTAGGTAGTCGATAAGGGTCGGCGGGGGATCTCCCGCTTTGCGGCCGGACAGATGGCGCGAATAATTTTCGATGCCCTTGCAGAACCCCATCTCGTTCATCATCTCGAGGTCGAAGCGCGTGCGCTGCTCGAGGCGCTGGCACTCAACCAGTCGGTGCTCGTGCTGGAAAAACTCGATGCGCTCGCGCAGCTCTTCCTTGATATTCTCGATGGCGCGCAGCGTGGTCGCACGCGGCGTGACGTAGTGGCTCGACGGATACACTGTGAAGCGCGAGACGCGCTGCAGGATATGTCCGGTCAGCGGGTCGAACACCGACAGCATCTCGACTTCGTCGTCGAACAGGCTGACCCGGATGGCGGTTTCCGAGCTCTCCGCGGGAAATATGTCTAGCACGTCGCCGCGCACGCGGAAGGTGCCGCGCTTGAATTCGACGTCGTTGCGCTCGTACTGCATCTCCGTGAGCCGCTTGATCGCATCGCGCTGGCTGATTTTTTCTTTTTCGCGCAAATGCAGAATCATATTGTGGTAATCGGACGGGTCGCCGATACCGTAAATCGCCGACACCGTCGCGACAATGATGGTATCGCGCCGCTCGAGCAGCGCCTTGGTTGCCGACAGGCGCATCTGCTCGATGTGCTCGTTGATGCTCGAATCCTTCTCGATGAAGAGATCGCGCGACGGCACGTAGGCCTCGGGCTGGTAGTAATCGTAGTACGACACGAAATACTCGACCGCGTTTTCCGGAAAGAATCCGCGCATTTCGGAGTACAACTGTGCGGCCAGCGTCTTGTTGGGCGCCATGATGATCGCCGGACAGCCCATGCGCGCAATGACGTTCGCCATCGTGTACGTTTTTCCCGAACCGGTCACGCCGAGCAGAGTCTGGTACGACAGTCCGTTCTGGATGCCTTCCGTCAGCGTCTTGATAGCTTCCGGCTGGTCGCCAGCGGGCTCGAAGATCTGGTGCAGCCGGAACAGGCTGTCGGGAAATGTAACGATCCGGGGAGCGGCCGCGGTGGCGGCTGCGGTCTTCAATGCGGTTACGGTCATGGAGATCTGGAAGTTGAGCTGAACCATATATTGTCCCACGTCGTGCGGACAGCGCGCCACCTTATCCCGAAGCCTTGAATTTATCGTCATACTCGCGCAGGCGGGTATCCAGAAGAAATTGAATCTCCTGGGTTCCCGCCTCCGCGGGAAGGACGAAAGTGACGTTTTTCAAACCTTCCTTGGCGTGTTGGGCTACAGGAAACCCTCCAAGCAGGTAAAATAACTCCCCGTTACGGCCTTGCCCGTCAAATTTCTTCTTAACCCGACCCTTTTGCCCATGAGCACACCCCTGCTTGCCGCTGTAGAAATGGCCCCCTCCGACCCTATCCTGGGCGTTACCGAAGCCTTCGTGGCCGACACCAATCCCGCCAAGGTCAACCTCGGCGTGGGCGTCTATTGCGACGATAACGGCAAGGTGCCCATCCTCGAATGCGTGCGCCGCGCGGAGCAGAAAAATGCCGCCGCCAACACGCCCCACAGTTATTTGCCGATCGACGGCCTGCAGGCGTATGACAAGGCGGTCCAGGCCGAGTTGTTCGGCAAAGACAGCGATGTAATACGTGATGGCCGCGCCGTCACAGTACAGGCGCTGGGCGGAACGGGCGGCCTCAAGATCGGCGCCGACATTTTGCGCCGCGTCGACCCCAATGCCCAGGTCTGGATCAGCGATCCGAGCTGGGAAAACCATCGTGCCCTGTTCGAATATGCCGGGTTCACGGTCAATAACTACCCTTATTACGACGAATCCACGCACGGTGTGAACTTCGAGGCGATGATATCGACGCTCGACCGCCTGCCGGCCGGCTCTATCGTCCTGCTGCACGCCTGCTGCCATAACCCGACTGGCGCAGATCTCTCTCCAGCCCAATGGGAACGCGTAATCGAGGTTGTCAACGCGCGCAGTCTCGTGCCCTTCCTCGATATCGCTTACCAGGGGTTCTCCGAAGGCCTCGATGCTGACGCTGCGGCCGTGCGCCGCTTCGCCGCGGCGTGCCCGATTACTGTCGTCTCCAGTTCGTTTTCAAAATCGCTGTCGTTGTACGGCGAGCGCGTGGGCGCACTCAGCATCGCGACTGGCAGCGCCGAGGTCGCAGCGCGCGTGCTGAGCCAGGTCAAACGCGTGATCCGCACCAATTATTCGAATCCACCGATGTTCGGTGGCCAGACGGTCGCCACGGTGCTGACCACGCCCGAACTGCGCACGCTATGGGACACTGAGCTTGGCCAGATGCGCGACCGCATCAAGGTCATGCGCAAGCAGTTCGTGGAGAAAATACGCGCCATCCGCGCCGATTTCGATTTCAGCTTCATCATGGAGCAGCGCGGCATGTTTTCCTATTCCGGACTCACCAAGGAACAGGTATTGAGGCTGCGCTCGGAATACTCGATTTATGCGATCGAAAGCGGCCGTATCTGCGTGGCGGCGCTGAATTCGAAGAACATCGACTACGTCGCCAAGGCGGTCGCCAAAGTACTCGTATAGACGAGGTTTCCCCGCGGCCTGCGCTCCGGTATAATTGTCGCCTTTCACATATTCCCCGATAGCTCAGCTGGTAGAGCAACGGACTGTTAATCCGTGTGTCCCTGGTTCGAGCCCAGGTCGGGGAGCCAAATTACTCAATAAGTTACGTAACACCCAACTTGTTGAATCATGTCTGTGGGGCACTCTAGGGACACTGGCTGTTCCCAACCCACAGATCATCGCGCTCCGTAGCGTCTGCCGACCATCGGTTTTTTCCAGCGATTCGCAGAGTCGGTCGCACGCTGCCGCTTGTACTTTGTGCTGACTTCTGGTACTATCTTTACAGGTCGCTCATGACGGTATTGCGTTATGGGCAGCCGGTAGGGCTTGTACAAAGACAAAGAGGTCATCTCTCGTAAAATGGCGACTTGCATCGGTCGATTTCCATTCGACAAAAAACTGCTCCGGCGTGGTCACCGTGCCATAGCGCAGACCTTGCGAATCATTGCCCGCGAACAGCAGTTGCACTGTCGGGAAGAAGCCCTTGTTGAAAATCTCTTCCTGATTGGTGATGAGCTGACGCACGCCATCGGCGATCTCGACCGAACTGCGTTTGAGTTCGATCACGCCGGCCGCGATGCCATTCAAATAAAGAACTATATCCGGGCGCCGCTCATAGCCGCCGCGCAGCGTCACTTCTTCGGCAACGGCAAAGTCATTGTTCTCCGGTCGCTCCCAATCGACCAGATGCACCGTGTCGTGAGGCTGTCCGGCGGCGATCTGCACTGACACACCATAGCGCAGCAATTGGTAGGTGCGCAGATTGGCTTGATACAAGGTGATGCCGGTGGCGTCCGCCGCGGCCATCAGCTTTTGCAGCGCGGCAGCTCAGCGGCAGCAATATGCGCTTCGGAATAGCCACGCCGCTTCAGATTTGCCCGCAGGTATTCCACCTCGATGCAACGGTTGTTCTCCCGCTTGTTCCACTCGCCGAGATTCTCGTAGCCAAGGCAATCGGGCCGCGACCTGTCCGTGAACAGGGCGATGACGCGGTTTTGCGTTTTTCGTTCGGAGCGTGGTTGTTCAGCCATGCGCGGGTTTGTTCGGGGCTAAACGGGGCTTACCGGTGTCGCTCATTACAATACCTCCCAATGCCCGCCCTTGGCCGGGCCGACACGGCCGATGATTTCGTCCGCCTTCAGCCGGTTGATCTGCATTTCGATGGCCCGTGGTGTGCGTTTAAGCCGACGGGCGATTTCGGGGGTCGTAATATCAGGCTGCTCCAGCATCAGGCGCACGATTTTCCCCGCGATCGTCTTCGCTGCGAACCCCGACATTACCACCGAAGTTTTCCCCGAAGTTTTCCCCGAAGTCGCGGCGCCGTCCCCGCGACGCCACAACGTCAGCGTGAAGCCATCGCTCATCTCGAACCTGGGTTCGCGCAGGCCCGCATCCCGGCAGCGGCGGATCATGTCGCCCGTGCCGGTGCCCATGCGCTCGATGTATTGCGTCAGGTAGAGCGATTCCGCCAGCAGCGGATTGTGCGGCACCGAGCCGTGCGGCTGACGCAGCCTTGCCAGCGTGAGCGACGACGGCAGGCGGCCGGGATACCACACCTCCAGCCGGTCCGCGAAGAGCATCACCTGCACGCCGCCCTGGCTGGCGTAATCACGGTGCGCAACGGCGTTGACGATGCCCTCGGCCACCACCTCGCGCGGAATCTCATAGGCCACCGGCGCCTGCGCACTCTGCGCCCGCGTACCCACGCGCAGCGCCAGCTTCAAGTCCTGCGACAGGCTCAGGACGAACGGCATGTACTTGATTCCGTTCGTGGTGAGCTTGTCGAACCATGAACGGAATCAACTTAATCAGAGTTTCCTTAGCAGTTTCGCAGGATGGATTGAGCGCAGCGATACCCATCACAGTGAATGCCAATACCACGGATGAACGCAACGCCACCGTGCAATTGATGGAAATCGTTACACGCCACGCATCATCCAGTTCGGCTGCTTTACAAACGTATATACATACGTGTAGTATGGGGCGATGGACGCCAAAGTCGCCGGATTCGATTGGGATGCTGGAAACCGGGCAAAGTGCCAGAAGCATGGTGTCTCGGTTGCAGAAGTTGAAGATCTTTTCACCAGACCGATATTAGTCATTCCCGATGCGACACACTCACAAGGCGAGGAGCGTCTTCGTGCGATCGGCAAGACCGCAAAGGGCCGCTCCGTTTTTTTGGCCTTCACAATCCGGACGCGGGGCGGCAAACGTTTTATTCGCCCGGTGAGCGCACGTTACATGCATAGGAAGGAAGTAAAACACTATGAAGAAGAAAATCCCGACCTTTAAAACCGACGAGGAAGCCGCGCGGTTTGTCGAGACGGCGGATCTGTCGAAGTACGATCTTTCCGGCCTGAAACCGGTAATGTTCGAATTCGAAAAAAAGAGCGCGCAGTTGAACATGCGCGTGCCTGAGGGGCTGCTTAAAGCAGTGAAAAAACGCTCTGCCATGCGCGGAATCCCCTACACGCGGTTTATTCGCGAAGCGGTGGAATCAGCCCTTTCCCGTCCTGAAAAAACAAAATGAGCGACAGGGCTTCCGCGCAAAACATCCAATAAAAATTATCGGTGCGGCGCGGGAGCGCAGGCGCATGCCCCGTGCGTGTTGAGGCCGAATGAAAATTGACCAGTTTATGAGGGTTGTGCCGAACGAAAATTGACCAGGGTGGTTCAATCGACCTGCTTACTTTTTAAGCAGGGAGTCGAGGTGATCACAATGGACATGTTGGGCAAGGTAAGGCGCATGAGAAT
>CANJHY010000202.1:0-7614 GCA_947474275.1 Betaproteobacteria bacterium | reverse complement strand
TCGAACCCCTCAGTATTTTGGCGATTTCGAGCATGCCCGGTCCGCCGTCACGCTCGTACTTCATCGACGATGGCGTCACCGTGGCCTGACAAAAGTCTTCCTGGACGAGGCGCAGCCAGCAGGCTTATGGGGTCACTTATGGGGCCATATCTTGAAATATAAGAAACTAATAATTCAAGACCTGTTGTTAACTCTAGGACTTTTGGGGTGGCCGTCTGAGAGCGAAAAACGCTAACTCTCTGAATCCATTTGGTGCGCCCGGCCCGATTCGAACGGGCGACCTTCGGCTTCGGAGGCCGACACTCTATCCAGCTGAGCTACGGGCGCAGTATAGGGCGTGCAACAGGGCGCCAAGGATAGCCGTTTTCCCCCCTAGCGTCCAACCGGGCCGGGGTTTTACGGTGTGCGGCGATTCCCGCTATAATGCGTGCCTTGCCAACGCCTTACCGTGGGAAATCTCATGAGCGAAGTCCATGTCGAGGTACACGCCTCGCCGATCAAGACGCCGAAACAACTCATCACCGTCATTGTGCTGTCGTTTGTGGTACCGATCGCGATCATCGTCATGCTGTCGCAACTACTCACTACCGGCATCAACACCGGCAAAGACCACCCGGCGTTGACCGACGAAGCAGTTGCCGCGCGCATCAAGCCGGTCGGACAGGTCGAAGTCACCGACCCGAACGCGCCCAAGGTCGAGAAGTCGGGCAAGGAAATCGTTGAAACGGTCTGCGGCGCCTGCCATGCGACGGGCGCCCTCAATGCGCCCAAGATTGGCGACAAAGCGGCGTGGGGAAAACTGATCGGCGGGGGCCTTGAGCGCTTGACGCAGACAGCGATCAAGGGCGTGCGCAATATGCCGCCGCGGGGGGGAAGCCCGGATTTGGGCGATGCCGAGATCGGGCGCGCCGTGGTGTACATGGCCAACCAGTCGGGCGCCAGCTTCAAGGAACCCGCAGCTAAAGCAGCGCCCGCCAAGGCCGATGCCAAGGGCAAAGCCAAATAGCTACGCCCGCATTCCTGAAAAAGGCGCAGACGAGTCTGCGCCTTTTTTATCTGCGCGCTGCACGCCACATCGATAAACGAGCGGGGTTGCCATGAAAACATTGCGCTGTTTATGCATGTTGCTGGCGTGTGCGGCATCCGCTGCCGGAGCGCAAACCCCGGCGGCCAATTACCCCACAAAATTCGTGCGCTTCATCGTGCCCTACGCGCCCGGCGGCAGCTCCGACGTGCTGGCGCGTACCCTTGGACAAAAACTCGGCGCCACGCTCGGTCAGACTTTCGTCATCGACAACCGGCCGGGCGCCGGCAGCATGATAGGCACCGACATCGCGGCCAAGGCCACGCCCGACGGCTACACCATCATCCTGTCGGACATGCCGCACACCATCAACCCTAGCATCTACGCGAAAGTGCCGTACGATCCGGCGAAGGACTTCGCGCCCGTAACGACGATCGGCGTATCGCCGATGTTTCTGTTCGTCAATCCGGCGGTTAAAGTGCAGAACGTGAAAGACTTCATCGCGCTCGCGAAAACACAGCCCGGCAAGATCTCCATCGCTTCAGGCGGCACCGGCGCGACCACGCATCTGATGGCTGAATTGCTGCAGACCCATGCCGGCATCAAGTTGAATCATGTCCCCTACAAAGGCGCCGGCCCGGCGCTGACCGACGTCGTTGCCGGACAGATACCGGCCACGTTCACTTCCATGGCGACAGCAGCGCCGTTTGCGCAGTCCGGGCGCCTGCGCATTCTCGGCGTGACCAGCGCGAAGCGCCTGCCGGCGTTTCCGGACGTGGCGACTTTCGATGAAAGCGGCGTCGCCGGCCTCATCGTCGAACACTGGTGGGGCGTGATGGCGCCCGCCGGCGTGCCCAGGCCGGTCATCGAAAAACTGCGCGGTGAAATTGTCAATGCCGTGAACGCGGCGGACGTGCGCGAGCGCTTCACCGTGCTGGCGGTCGAACCGCGCACCAATACCCCGCAACAATTCCAGGCGCTGCTCGAATCCGACGTGAAACGCTGGGCCAAAGTCGTCAGGGATGCCGGCATCAGAATCGAATGAGCGAATCCGCTTCGGCTGCAGCATTGCCAGTACATGAGTGATTCGCCTTTCATCGCGGCGTTTGCTGCGCTCGCCGCGGACAACGATTTGCTGCGCGACTTCGCCGCGCTGTGCGATTGCGGCGGCCGGCGCGCGGGCACTTCGTCCGAGCAAGCCGGTTTGAAATTCACCCATGCACGCCTCGCCGCAATCAACCACAACGCCATCGTCGAACCGGTCGACTACGCGGGTTGGCGCACTACCAACGCAACGCTGACTCTCGACGACGGCAGCGCGCTCGTCTGCAACCCATTGCTGGGCTCTGCCTCGACGCCGCCGCAGGGCCTCGCCGCCGAAGTCATCGACCTCGGCCGCGGCGCGCCGGAAGATTTCGCGCGGCACGCCGCCGACATCGCCGGCCGCTTTGTACTGGTGCGCCACGAATATCCGTTCTCCGCCATCCATATTCATCGCCGGCGCAAACTGGGCTGGGCAATGGAACACGGCGCCGCGGGTTTCATCATCGCCAATCCACTGCCCGACGCGGGACCGATGTCCGGCTCTTCCGGCCGCGGCGGCGGCGCCGGCATCCCGTCAGTATCGACCGATTTTGAATCCGCCACGCGGCTCGCCGCCCGGGGTTCGCAGCGCGCGCGGGTGAAGTTGCAACTTGCGGGAGAGGATTACGCGGCCCAAACCAGCGTGGCCATACTCGACCTGCCCGGAAAAACCAGCGGGCGTGTCGTGTTGAGTGCGCACGTTGACGGGCATGATCTCGCCGAGAGCGCCATGGACAACGCAACGGGTGTTGCGGTCGTGCTCGCCGTTGCCCGTGCATTCGCGCCGCTGATTGCGAACTGCCGGCGCGGCATCAAAGTATGTCTGTTCAGCGCGGAGGAATGGGCTCTGGCGGGTTCGCGCCAGTACCTGGATCGCATGCCCGCAAACGAACGCGATGCCATCGCTCTCAACATCAATCTCGACACGGTCGGCGGCGACCAGCAGCTGACCGCACTCACCAGCGAATTTCCGCGCCTTGCCCCTTTCCTGCGCGACACCGCGGCAGCGGCCGGCATAGCGCTCGGCACGTACGAGCCCATGATGGCGAACTCCGACCACTTCAATTTCGCGCGGCACGGCATCCCGGCATTGCGCCTGGTCGCCGGCTTCGATCGCCCGCAATGCAATATTCAACACATACTGACGCGCGGCGACACCCGCGAAAAAGTGGCGCCGGCGGAACTGGCGGCAGCGGCGCAGCTGACCGCAGTGTTGCTGGCGCGCGCGCTGACCGCCAGCGATGAAGAATTGGCGGAGCTGAGGACACGCTGATGGCGACGTACGCGATCGGCGACATCCAGGGTTGTTATTCGACGTTGCGGCGGCTGCTCGACAAGCTCGACTTCGAACCAGCACGCGACCGCCTGTGGATGGTCGGCGACCTCGTGAACCGCGGCCCTCAATCGCTCGCCGTACTGCGTTTCGTGAAAGACCTCGGCACGCGTGCCATCACCGTGCTCGGCAATCACGATCTGCATCTCCTGGTCGTCGCCGCCCGCCACGTCAAGCAGCACCATGGCGACACGTTGAACGCGATCCTGCGTGCCCCCGACCGCGACGAACTGCTGGACTGGCTGCGCCGGCGCAAGCTGATGCACACCGCCGGGCGCTATGCGATGGTGCATGCGGGCGTACTGCCGCAATGGTCGATCGCCAAAGCGCGCGGCCTCGCGCGCGAAGTCGAGACCGCGCTGCAACGCGACGGCCACGACGATTTTTTGCGCCAGATGTACGGCAACCAGCCCGACCGCTGGCGCGATGACCTCACCGGCGTCGACCGGCTGCGCGTCATCACCAACGTGTTCACGCGCCTGCGCCTGTGCACCGCGGACGGCAAAATGGAATTCGCGCACAAGGGCGCGCCCACCCATCTGCCGCGCGGCTACCGGCCATGGTTCAGCGCTCAGCGCCGCCGCAACCGCGCAACCACCATCATCTTCGGCCACTGGGCAGCGCTTGGACTTTATATGAAAGACAACGTGGCCGGACTCGACACCGGCTGCGTGTGGGGTCGCGACCTGACCGCGTTCAGGCTGGCGGACGGAAAGCTTTTCCAGTGCGCCGCCGTGGCGCGGGCACGTTAAGGGCGGCGGCGATCAGGCGCGCTGCTTCGTGCGCAAGTTCGCCGCGATGCCTTCCATCGCAGGCAAGCGGCGGCAAAAACTGCAGATGCACATGAATCACCGGCTGCGTCAGCATCGCGCGCAGCGTCTCCATCAGCGTTTTGGTACCCTCGTAATCAGCTTCGCTGCATAAACTGCCGTCGGCACGTGTGTAGCGGATTGCCAGCGGAAACAGCCTGGCGTCGCATTCGAGTGCGGGCTGCAACAGCGACGCGTGAAACGGCAGTATTACGTCGCCCGCAGTGACTTTGCCTTCCGGAAATACCGCGAACGTATCGCCCTGCTTCAACGCAGCGACGACCTGCGCGTTGATGTGCGCGGTGTGGCGGCGCTGCGTGCGCTCGATGAACAGCGTGCCGCCCTGCGCGCACAGCCAGCCGATCACCGGCCAGCGCCGGATTTCGGCCTTGGCGACAAAACGCATGGTGTGCACTGAGTTGATCGCGAAGATGTCGAGCCACGAGACGTGGTTGCCGACTATCATCGCCGCCCCATCAGCGACACGCGGCGGCTCGCCGCTGACCTTCACACGCACGGCCAATATGGCAAGCAACTGCCGCGATGCATGGCGCACGCGCGCGCGGCGCTGCGCATTGCTCAAAAATGGTAGAGCGAACGCAGCGATGGCGACCGCGCGTACGACGTGCAACAGCATGCGCACGGCACGGCTGGCACGGGTTGCTGCGGATGTCGGTTGAATGGCCAGACTGCGGGCGGCGCAGCCGCTGTCAGTGCGTAACGCGCATGCTGTTGGCGCCCGACAAAATGCGCACGCGCTCGCCGGCCTTGAATGTTTCGCCCAGGGGCTGCAGCACCGCGATCAGCGTTCCACTGTCGAGCCTGACGGAAATTTCCAGCCCCTCGCGGGCGGACACCGCATTTTCAAGCGCGCGTCCCGCCACACTGCCCGCCACGGCACCGGCCACTGACGCCGCCTGGCTGCCGCGGCCGCTACCCATTGTGCCGCCGGCAATACCGCCAGCCGCCGCACCCCCGAGCGTGCCGATGTAGCCGCCCGACGCCGGCAACGGTACGCGGCGCACTTCTTCGACCACGCCCATGCGCACATCCAGTTCTTCGCCGGCTTTTATAGCGGGGGAATTCGCGGCGCAGCCGGCGCCCAGCAGACCCGCCGTCAACAACGCAATTGCCGTGAGCCGCCGCATATGGCGCCGCCGCTTACCAGAGCGCGGTCGCGAAGTTTTGCTTGAAACGCGCGGCGACGTCATCGCGCGTGAATTGATGGTTCTGCCCGCCGCGATGCGCGATCTTCATCGCACCGAGCAGCGATGCGAGCCGTCCGGTCAGCTCCCAGTCGAGGCCGTTGGCGATGCCGTAGAGGAGCCCCGCGCGGTAGGCGTCGCCGCAGCCGGTCGGATCGACTACGGCATCCGGCTTGGCGCAGGGGATTTCGAGCTGCCGGCCGCCGCTGTAGATCAGCGAGCCCTGCGCTCCCAGCGTGACGATCAAAGCCTTGACGTGCCGAGCCAGCGCTTCCAGTGTCTGGCCGGTTTTCTCCTGCAGCATTTGCGCTTCGTAGTCGTTGACCGTCAGGTACTCGGCCTTGCCGACGAAATCGAGCAACTCCTCGCCGTTGAACATCGGCAAGCCCTGGCCGGGATCGAAAATGAACGGAATGCCGGCAGCCGCGAATTCGCGCGCATGCTGCAGCATGCCGTCGCGGCCGTCGGGCGCGACGATACCGAGCGTAACGTTGGCCGCGTCGCCGACATGGTTTTGCTGCGAGTGGTTCATCGCGCCCGGATGAAATGCCGTGATCTGGTTGTCGTCGAGATCGGTGGTGATGAATGCCTGCGCGGTAAAGGTGCCGGCGACCTGCTTCACATGCAGCTGCGACAGCTGCAACTTGTCGAGCCTGTACGTGTACGGCTGGGAGTCGTCACCAACGGCAGCCATGATCTGCGGCTTGCCGCCCAGCATGTGCAGGTTGTAGGCGATGTTGCCGGCGCAGCCGCCGAACTCGCGGCGCATGTCGGGCACCAGGAATGCAACGTTGAGGATATGCAGCTTCTCGGGGAGGATGTGCTCCTTGAAGCGGCCCGGGAACACCATGATGGTGTCGTAAGCAATCGAACCGCAGATCAAAGTATTCATGCATGTCATCCGTTGCAAAGGCGCGGATTATACCATCGGCACATGTGCTCCTACGCAGCCGCCGCGCGCAGGATGCTATGATAATTGCGCGCAATCAACTTGTGGAACCTCGGGAGGGCACACCATGCTGGATGCATTCAAGAAATTCGCGATGCGCGGCAACGTCGTCGATATGGCAGTCGGCGTCATCATCGGCGCCGCCTTCGGCAAGATCGTCGATTCTCTGGTGAAAGACCTGATCATGCCGCCGATCGGCCTCTTGCTCGGCAAGGTCGATTTCGCCAATCTGTTTTTCGTGCTGAAGGACGGCGCGACGGCAGGGCCTTATGTATCGGTCGAAGCCGCGCAAAAAGCCGGCGCCGTGACCTTCAACTATGGCCTGTTCATCAACACCTGCATCGGCTTCGTGATTGTCGCGTTCGCGGTGTTCCTGCTGATCCGCGCGATCAACCGACTGCAGACGGCGGCCCCGCCCGCAGCACCTCCGGCCACCCCTGAGGACATCGTGCTGTTGCGCGAAATACGCGACGCGCTCAGGAAATAACCCGCTGGCCGCCGAACAGCACGAGCAGCCACACCACCACCACGTTGATCACGCTCAGCATGACGGCGGCGCTGCCGAAATCCTTGGCGCGCTTGGCCAGCACGTGATTTTCCAGTGACACACGGTCGGTGATTGCCTCAATCGCCGAATTCAGCAGTTCGACGATCAGCACCAGCAGCACGCTCGCGATCAGCAGCGCCTTGCCGAGCGCGCTGACATGCATGGAAAACGCGAGCGGGATCAGGATCAGCGCGAGCAGCACCTCCAGCCGGAATGCGTCCTCGTATTTGAACGCCGCCGCAAAACCGTCAAGCGAATAAAGAAGCGCGTTGCGGATGCGCTGCAAGCCGGTCTTGCCTTTGTATGGACTGCTCATGTCAGGGCCCCGGAAAAGCTGCGGCCTCTGCCGCCGTTACCGGAATTATGCCGCCGCCGGCCGCCATGCGAGATCGAGTTCGCGCGCGGCCTTGACGTCATCGAGCCGGCGCACCGGCGTCGTGTGCGGCGCGGTCTTGACGAGATCGGGTTGTTCGCGCGCCTCGCGCAGGATTTCGCCCATCGCCTGCACGAAAGCGTCGAGCGTCTGCTTTGATTCGGTTTCGGTCGGCTCGATCAGCAGGCACTCCGGCACCAGCAGCGGAAAGTAGGTCGTCGGCGCGTGAAAGCCTTTGTCGAGCAGGCGCTTGGCGAAATCCATCGCGGTAACGCCGGTTTCGTCTTTCAG
>CANJHY010000201.1:0-7654 GCA_947474275.1 Betaproteobacteria bacterium | reverse complement strand
ATAATTGAACGTGAGTTCGGTGAGCGGATGCGCGGGCCCAGCACCAACACGGACACGTAAACGCGCCGGTTATGGGGCCGCGGGCTGTGAATCTCAAGATTTACAACGGAAGGGAATCGCTCCCGGTGGGGCGGCCGGACTTCAAACCCGGTGAGGGCCGTATTCGGTTCTGTGTGGGTTCGACTCCCACTCTCTTCCGCCATTCCATTCCAAACAGGCGGTTGATAAATCCGTCGGGGAGAACAGCGTCATCGTGTGTTCGCATCCTGTATCAGTCGCGTCTGTGGCGGTCATTCTCTCGATATTTCCGTTTACGGGCACGCTGGCGCAGACCGGCTACCCCGCAGGCCCGATGCGCATCGTGTCGCCCTACCCGCCCGGCGGCGGCACCGACATACTCGGCCGCGTCATCGGCCAGAAGTTGAATGAAAATCTCAAGGTAGCCGTGGTAGTCGAAAACCGCGCTGGCGCCAACGGCACCATAGGTGCCGCTTACGTTGCGAAATCCGCACCCGACGGCCTGACGATGATAGTCGTGCCGGCGGGTTACGCGGCGAACCCCGCGCTCTATAAAAGCCTGCCTTACGATCAGGCGCGCGATCTGGCGCCGGTATCGCACATAGCTTCGGGGCCACTCGTACTGGTAGTGCACCCTTCGCTGCCCGCAAAGTCGATCAAGGAATTGATCGCGCTGGCCAAGGCGCGGCCGGCGGAGATCAACGTGGGCTCAGCCGGCAACGGCTCGCTCCCGCATTTGTCCGCAGAGCTCTTCAACCTGGCAGCGGGCGTCAAGCTGACGCACATTCCCTACAAGGGCTCCGGTGCTGCCATCGTTGATGTACTTGGCGGGCAGGTGCCGGTGTACTTCATGAACGTGCTGCAGAGTCTGCCGCTGATCAAAGGTGGCAAGCTGCGCGCGCTCGGCGTCACCAGCCCACAGCGTTCGCCCATCGCACCGGAGCTGCCGCCCATCGCGCAGGACGTCGCCGGCTTCGACATGACCAACTGGTACGGCCTGCTCGTCGCCGGCAGCACGCCGCGCGACATCGTCGGCCGTCTGCAGCAGGAAGTGGCACGCATCCTCAACCTGCCCGAACTCAAAGAACGTCTTGCCGGCGAAGGCATGACGGTGGTTGCCAGCACGCCGGAGCAGTTCATCGAATTTCTCGCGCGCGAAACGACCAAGTACAACCGCATCATCCAGGCCGCCGGCATCAAGAATTCGCAATAAACATTCAGTCGAGGAACAAATCATGGCAACCAGCAAAACCGCTGCACCCAACGAACCCCGCTACGATGTGCTGTGGCCGCTTTCCCGCAAGGCCGTCGAGCGCAAGGACGCGGCGAACCGCGTTCCCGATCTCAATGGCAAAGTCGTGGCCGAATTGTGGGACGTTATTTTCCGCGGCGAGGAAATCTACCCGCTGGTGCGCGAATACATCAAAAAGCGCTTTCCCGGCGTGAAGTTCGTCAACTACAACGAGTTCGGCAACTTCCACGGCGCGCGCGAGCACGAGGTCTCGGCGACCATCCCAGACAAGCTGCGCGCATACAAGGTCGACGCCGCGATCGTCGGCATCGGCGCCTGAGGGAGCTGCACGCCCGCCGTGTTGCGGGCTTCAGCGATGGTCGAAAAACTCGGCATCCCCACCGCGTCCATCATAGGCTCGGGCTTTTTGAAGCAGGCCGAAGTGATCAAGAAGGGGCTCGGCGTGCCGCTCGCGATCGGCGTTTATCCCGGTGCGCCCATGGTCGACAGCGCAGCTGAACTGAAACGCAAAGTCGAAGAAGTGCTGGCACCCGACCTGTTGCGGGCATTGACCGGCGAAGCGCCCACCGCCGATGAAACCGTGGCCGAACCGCAGGCGGGAGAAGTCATACTGAGCGGCACCTTCGATGAAATCCAGGAACACTTTCATCGCCAGCTGTGGACCGACGGCCTGCCCATCGTGCCGCCCACGCGCGAACGCGTCGATGCGTTCCTCGCGTTCACCGATCGCAAACCCGAAGATTCGGTGCGCATCCTGCCGCAGGAAGGCCGCGAGGCTTCGATGCTCAGCATCGCCATCAACGGCGTGATGTCGGGCTGCCGGCCGGAATACATGCCGGTGTTGATCGCGATCATCGAAGCGATGGCCGATCCGCTCTACCGCGTTGAAGACTCCGGCTCGACGCCGGGCTGGGAGCCGGTCGTCATCGTCAGCGGCCCCATCATCAAGGAAATTGACCTGAATTTTGGCCAGGGCATGATGCGCGTCGGCCGCCAGGCCAACACCAGCATAGGCCGTTTCGTGCGCATGTATCTGCGCAACATCTGCGGCTTCCGCATCCCGCCCGGCGCCGGCGACAAAGGCAGCATAGGCCAGAGCTTTCTTGTCGCCATGGCGGAGGACGAAGACAGCGCGCGCGCGCTCGGCTGGCCGACTTACGGGCAGGACCGCGGCTTTGCGGCGAGCGAAAACGTCGTCACCCTGCACAGCGTGGTCGCCATAACGTCGCCGATGTACAGCGGCGGCGACCAGGCCGCCACGCACGTGCAGCAATGGACGGACATCATAGGCGGCAGCTTCACCTACTGGGCGCATACGGGATTCAAGACCGGGCTGTGGAGCCCTCTCATCGTTACCAGCCCAAGCATCGCCGGTGTGATCGCCAAAGAATGGACCAAGGACCAGGTGCGGCAGCACCTGTACGAGAACATGAAAGTCACCGCGGAGCGCGCCACGCATTACGCGCGCATGACCAGCACGCCGACTTTCAGCTTCGAAAACCTGGTCAGGGACGGCATACTGCCGCCCGATTACACGGCATCGAACGATCCGCAACGCCTCGTCAACGTCATCATCGATCCGAAAATGATCGAAATTCTCGTCGCCGGCGATCCCGGCCGCAACCAGTCGCGCGCCTACATGAGCAATCACGTGCAGGGTCCGCCCACCAGCCGGCGCGTCGAGCTGCCGAAAAAGTGGCAGCAATGGCTGGCTGAGAAGAAGTAACTTCGGCGAAGCGAAGGCGAATAGCGCGACTTGGCGGCGAATAGTCGAATAGGAAATTTAAACTGCTCTTTTCACACCAGCGCCATCGCGCTTGAGCCGTTCATTGGCTAGCGGCACAGCCGTTCGAGCTCCTTGCGCTGATGCGCACCACAGCGCACCCCGGCATGCAGGCTGAAGCCGTGCGCAGCACCCACGGCCGGCGCGGCATCAACCGCCTGATGCTGGGCAGCGACGCCGCGACCGTATTGCGTCACGCGCATTGCCCGGTGTTGATGGTGCGCTCGCCCGACAAGAAGACGGCGCGCCAGCGCTGAGTCGCACGCCGCCCGGCTAAGACGGCTTCTTCAGTTTGGCGAACGCGAGTGCCATCGCACTGGGCGCGTTTGCTTCGCGCGCTCCGCCGCGTGCCTCACGCTCACTACCGGCGGCCGGCCGGCGCACCGCCGGGTTTGGCGCGCGCTGATTGCGCGCATCCGCACCCGCCGCGGGACGCCCGGCATCGGGCCGTCTTGGCGGCGCACCGCCGGCCGCATCATCAAGCCGCATGCTCAGTGCAACACGCTGACGTTTGATGTCCACCTCGAGCACCCTGACCTTGACGACCTGTCCGGGTTTGACCACTTCATGCGGATCCTTGACGAAGCGGTTCGACAAGAGCGAGATGTGCACGAGGCCGTCCTGATGCACGCCGATATCGACGAAGGCGCCGAAGGCGGCGACGTTGGTCACCACGCCTTCGAGGATCATGTCGGGCCGCAGATCGGCGATTTTCTCGACACCCTCCTGAAAGGTGGCGGTTTTGAACTCGGGGCGCGGATCGCGGCCGGGTTTTTCCAGTTCGGTAAAAATGTCGCGCACGGTGGGAACGCCGAAACGCTCATCGGCGAAATCCGCCGGTGACAGGCTTTTCAGCAGCGCTGCCTGCCCCATCACGTCGACGATGCTCTTGCCGATGCGCTCGAGGATACGTTCGACCAGCGGATAAGCCTCGGGATGCACGGCTGAACGGTCGAGCGGATTGTCGCCGCCGCCGATCCGCAGAAAGCCGGCGGCCTGTTCGAAGGTCTTGTCACCGAGCCGCGGAATTTTGAGAATGGCGAGACGGTTTTTGAACGAACCGTGCGTATCGCGATAGTCGACGATATTGCGCGCCAGCGTCGCGTTCAACCCCGAGACCCGGGCCAGCAACGGGGCCGAGGCGGTATTCACATCGACGCCAACGGCGTTGACGCAATCTTCAACCGTCGCATCGAGCGAGCGCGCCAGCGCACGCTGGTTGACATCGTGCTGATACTGGCCGACGCCGATCGCCTTGGGATCAATCTTCACGAGTTCGGCGAGCGGGTCCTGCAGGCGTCGCGCGATCGACACCGCACCACGCAGCGTCACATCGAGCTGCGGAAATTCGGCGGCGGCAAACGCCGAAGCCGAATAGACTGAGGCACCGGCTTCGCTCACCACGATCTTGGCGATCTTGCGTTCCGGCGCCAGCGCAGCGATGCGCTTGATCAGGTCGGCGGCCAGTTTGTCGGTTTCCCGGCTGGCCGTGCCATTCCCGATCGAAATCAATTCGACACTGTGTTGAACCGCCAGCTTGGTCAGCGTCGCCAGCGCGCCGTCCCAGTCGTTACGCGGCACATGCGGATAGATCGTTGCCGTATCGAGCAGCTTGCCGTTGGCATCGACCACCGCCACCTTGCAACCCGTGCGCAAACCGGGATCAAGCCCGAGCACGGCCTTCGGCCCTGCTGGTGCGGCCAGCAGCAGGTCATGCAGGTTACGGCCGAATATCTTGATCGCCTCGGTTTCAGCGGCCTCGCGTAACTGGATCATCAACTCACTGCTGATATGCAGCTGCGCCTTGACCTTCCAGGTCCAGTGACAAACGCTTTGCAGCCATTTATCGGCGGCGCGGCCGCGGTCTTCGATGCCGATATGCTGCGCGATCATCGACACACAGGGATGCGGCACGGCCGCTTCGAGTTCTTCGCCCAGCCCCAGCTGCACCGACAACACACCCAGCGCACGGCCGCGGAACAACGCCAGCGCGCGGTGCGAGGGAATGCTGCGGATCGGCTCGGAGTACGCATAGTAGTCACGAAACTTTTCTTCCTCGGCGGCTTCCTTGTCCTTCACCACGGTCGAGGCAAGAATGCCTTCGTTCTGCATGCGGGTGCGTAGTTTGGCGAGCAGTTCTGCCGTTTCGGCAAAACGTTCGGCCAGAATATCGCGCGCGCCGTCGAGTGCCGCTTTTGCATCGGCGATATTGATCGCGTCGACGCCTTCGCTGGCGGGCACGATCTTGAGGTACTTCACCGCTTCCGCCTGCGGATCGAGCGCGGGGTCGGCAAGCAGCGCATCGGCCAGCGGTTCGAGGCCGGCTTCGATGGCGATCTGCGCCTTGGTGCGACGTTTCGGTTTGTACGGCAGATACAGATCTTCCAGCGCCTGTTTGGTCACCGCGGCCTCAAGCGAAGCGCGCAACACATCGGTCAACTTGCCCTGCTCGTCGATCGACGCCATGATGGCGCCGCGGCGGTCTTCGAGTTCCCGCAGGTAAACGAGGCGTTCTTCAAGCGTGCGCAACTGCGTGTCGTCAAGATTGCCGGTGACTTCCTTGCGATAACGCGCAATGAAAGGCACGCTATCACCGTCATCGAGCAAGCCGACAGCGGCGGCGACCTGTTTTGCATTGACACCAAGTTCTGTGGCGATGTTCTGGACGATCTTGGCCTGCGCGGCCGGCGTTACGTTGACACTCATGCTCTTATTTTTTCTCCGCCCAGCGCCTTGACCAGATCGGCCAGCATCAATGCCAGCTCGCCGGTCATCAGCGCAAAATCGATTTCAAATTGTTCTTTCTCGTCCTGCACCTGCGAATGCAAATGCAAATAAGAAATATAAACGCCTCTTTTGACTGTCGGCGACTATATCGCCGGCCCCGGAAGCGGTCAATCGCGCGGTGTTTGCTGAGAAATCTCCCCCTCTCGATGACCATTCGAACCCTGCATCGACCCGCCCCCCGAATCGCCTCACACCGACCGCTACACGCGAACACGGGCCGCGGGTATCGTCAGCGCTGTTGCAGAACCATTGCCACCTTCAGGATCAGGCCGCCTGAAAGAGAGACAGCGGCCGCGGTGGTGCGCGGGCAGGCAGACCCAGATGCGTGAGTGTCCTGACAATCACCGCCGGCTCTTCGATGGCGGCGATGATCTTCAGGGTGTCGCCACACTGCGGGCAGTGTTCGATGTCGATATCGAACGCGCGCTTGAGCAGGCGCGCCCAGCCCTTGCGCGCCGGTGCTTCATGCGCGTGGTGGGCCGCATCAGCGCCAGGTTTCTGCGGTGTGCGCGGCACAATCGCGGCGCGCAGCCTCGCGTTGGGCGCCAGCGCGCCGTGAATCCGGATGACGTGCTCAGAATCGGATTCAAGTACCGCGCCGGTGGTTCCATTCCGTCACTGATGTCAGCGATTCGCGTTGAGGTCAACGCGGCCGCCCGGCCGGCGCAGATGCTACCTTGGCCGAGTCTGAACCGGTCCGGTCCCGGCCCATCTTACCTCACGAATAAATTCCTTTGGGGCGTGCGTCCGTTCGAGACTGGCGCCAGGTCCGGTCTGGTATCTCCGATTCGGTAAGCCGGCGCCTGAGTCCGGATAAATAGCGGCAATCGCCTCCGGACCCTCAGCGCGCGAAGGCCGGCGCTGTTCTGTTATGCTCGCAACCCCGCCTCCGAAAGAGCATCCCGGAATGAAAACCCCGTTCACGATCTGCATGATGGTTGCCGCCACCTTCGCCTGGGCGGCTGACCCGGCTGACCCGGCTACCCGCGTCCCGCCAAATTTCACCGTGATCACGGGCGAAGTGCTCGAGATCAGGGACGTCGAGAGCTACACCTACCTTCGGTTGAAGACCAAGGACGGCGAAACGTGGGCTGCTGTCGGCCGCGCGCCGGTCGGGCAAGGAGCCGTCGTCACCGTCGAAAAAGCGGTGGCGATGAAAAACTTCCAGAGCAAGACACTGCAAAAAGTCTTTCCGACGATCTATTTCGGCACCCTGGCGGGTGCCGCGGGAAGCAAGAGCGGCGCCCGCAATGAAATGGCTGCGGCTCACTCAGGGCTCGCCAGTACCCCGGCTACCGGCGACATACAGGTTTCCAAAGCCACTGGCGCGAATGCACGAACCGTCGCCGAAATCATCACCAAAGGTGCTGAGCTGAAGGATAAGCCGGTGCTGGTCCGCGGCAAGGTCGTGAAATACAATCCCGGAATCATGGGAAAGAACTGGATCCATCTGCGCGATGGCTCGGGTTCCGAGGCGAACAATGCGAACGACATTCTCGTGACCAGCCTCAACCACGCGAAAGTAGGGGATGTCGTGACTATGGCAGGCGTCGTCCGTACAGACAAAGACTTCGGTGCCGGCTATGCCTATAAAGTCATGGTGGAAGACGCGACACTGCAGAAGTAAGCTGATGGACGGTGTGGCCCAATGAAAACGCGAATAGGAAATTTGGTTCTTCGTTAAATGTACTGTGATTTTTTACTCAATTGGCCTATTTCATGTTGTTCCCGGTGTAACAAAATGCGGGGATTGCAAACTGACTTGCGGAGATTGAGATGAAAGACACCATGCTGTACGAACAACTGTTGGGGCT
>CANJHY010000200.1:0-7659 GCA_947474275.1 Betaproteobacteria bacterium | reverse complement strand
CGCGCATGACGGCATCCGCATGAGTGAGCAATCATGTCGATTTCCTTATTCATGTTCTTCACGTAGTTCGCCACGCGCTGGTATTTCTCGTCAACCACCAGCCCGCGTTGCAGGCGCTTGTTATGCGTAGTCACGCCCGTCGGACAGGTGTTGGTGTGGCAGCGCAGTGCCTGAATGCAGCCCAACGCGAACATGAAGCCGCGCGCCGTATTGATGAAATCCGCCCCCACGCACAACGCCCATGCTGCTTTGGCGGACGTAACGAGCTTGCCTGCAGCAATCACGCGAATACGTCCCTTGAGATCGGCCTGCAGCAGAGAATCCACCACCCGCGGCAGCGCCTCCGCGATCGGCAGGCTCATGTGGTCCATCAGCGTCTGCGGCGCCGCGCCGCTGCCGCCTTCGCCGCCATCGATAGCGATAAAATCCGGCGCGTATTCCTTGCCGCGCCGCAGTACGGCCTCGCATAACTCGTTCATGAAGTCCCAGCCGCCGACCGCGGTTTTGACGCCGACCGGCCGCCCGGTGAGTTCGCGCACGTAAGCGACGCGATCCAGCAGATCGTTGATATTTGCGATGTCGTGGTGGCGATTCGGGCTGATCGAGTCTTCGCCCGCGGGGATGCCGCGGATGCGCGCGATTTCCTCGGTGACCTTGCCGCCAGGCAGCACCCCGCCCTTGCCCGGCTTGGCGCCCTGCGAGAGTTTGATTTCGAACGCTTTGACGACGTGCGCGAGTTCTTTCGCGCGGTCCGCGGAAAACGTGCCGTCGGCGTTGCGTATGCCGTATTTCGCGGTACCAATCTGCATGATGACGTCGCAATTGCCTTCGAGGTGATAGGGCGACAATCCACCCTCGCCCGTATCCATCCAGCAGCCGGCCACACCGGCGCCGCGCGAAAGTGCCTGTACGGCCGGTGAAGAGATCGCGCCAAAGCTCATGCCTGAAACATTGACGACCGATTTGGCTTCAAATGGATAACGGCAATACCCTTCGCCTATGATCAGCGACGGCGTGGGCAGGCGGTCTTCCTCCAGCACCGGGTATGGATGATTGACGAAGATGATGGAGCCCGGCTCGCGCAAATCGTTGGTTGAGCCGAAGCCTATGATGCCGCCTTCGTTCTTGGCTTCTTTGTACACCCAGCCGCGAGTCGCGCGGTTGAACGGCATTTCATCGCGGTCGCCGGCGAAAAAATACTGGCGGAAGTATTCGCCCATCTCTTCGAAGAAAAACCGCAGGCGCCCGATCACCGGGTAGTTGCGCAGCACCGTGTGTTTTTTCTGCGTGACGTCCTGGATAAACCAGAACACCAGAACCCCGATCAGCACGAAGCCGATGATAGTGCCAAGGCCATACGAGATCACGCCCATGATTCCGGTCATATCCCCACCTATCGGGTAGAATTCAACATCTTGTTTAGCGTGAATATAGTGCAAAAATGAATGAATTGACATCCGCTATCGAAAGCAACGTCACCGCGGCGTTGGCCGAGGACGTCGGCAGCGGCGATTGGACTGCCCAGCTCATTGCCGCCGGCACCGTCGCCGGCGCGCATGTCATCACCCGCAACGATGCCGTCATTTGCGGTGCGCCATGGTTCGACCTGTGTCTGCGCAAGCTCGATCCTGCGGTCGCCATCGAGTGGGCGGTCAAGGAAGGCGCGCAGGTGCGCGGCGGACAAACACTGGTGACTTTACGCGGCGCGGCACGCGCGCTGCTCACCGGCGAGCGTAGCGCGCTCAATTTCCTGCAAATGCTGTCGGCCGTTGCGACGGTCACCCGGCGCTACATCGATACAGTGGCGGGAACCCGCGTCAAAATCGTCGATACGCGCAAAACCCTGCCCGGCCTGCGGCTCGCCCAGAAATACGCGGTGCGCATGGGCGGCGGCGCCAATCATCGCATGGGGCTCTACGACGCGATCCTGATCAAGGAAAATCACATTGCCGCGGCGGGTGGCATTGCCGCGGCATTGCGCGAAGCGGCGCGTATCGCTCCGCCCGGCGCATGGACCCAGATCGAAGTCGAAAATTTCGACCAGTTGCAAGCGGCTCTCGCGGCCGGCGCGAAGATGATCCTGCTCGACAACATGAACACGCAGCAGATGAGCGAAGCGGTAAAGATTACCGCAGGACGCGCAGCACTCGAAGCATCAGGCGGCATTACCCTGGAAAACGTGCGCGCGATTGCAGAAACCGGTGTCGACCGCATTTCCATCGGCAGCCTGACCAAGGACATCAAGGCCGCCGATTTGTCGATGCGGTTTGATTAAAGCTTCACCGCAAAGGACACTAAGGACGCGAAGGAAAAACTAAACGTGCAAGAGCTCTATAGTCTTTCGTAGGCTTTTTGATTTTCCTTACCTTTGCGTCCTTCGCGTCCTTGGCGGTTCAAGATTTTCGGGTTTCGTTAGCTTATGGCATTAACGACAATTGCGCTCGATGAAATCCTTGACCGAGTCGAGGTCGGGGGCGAGCACGGTAAAACGCTGCGGCAGGCGCTCGAGATTTTCCAGTCCCGGCGGCACTTCGGGATCGCGGCCCAGCGCTTCGCGTATGGTGGCGGCAAACTTCACCGGCAATGCGGTTTCCAGGCATATCATCGGCACGCCCTCTTCGCGGTGCTCAAGCCCCACTTTCACGCCGTCCGCCGTGTGCGTATCGATGATCTGTCCCGCACCGCGGTACACGCGCCGGATCGTGTCGATACGGTCCTGGTGATTGCTGGAACCCGACACGAAACCGAATTCAGCCACGCGCGCGAAATGCGGTGTGCGGGAGAGGTCGAATACGCCGTCGCGTTCGACTTGCTGCCATAATTGCCTGGCACCGGCGCCGTCCTTGCCGATCAGGTCGTAGATGAAGCGCTCGAAGTTCGACGCTTTTGAAATGTCCATAGACGGGCTGCTGGTCTGGTGCACTTGGTCTCCCGGACGCACGCGGTAGAGGCCGGTGCGGAAAAACTCATCCAGCACGTCATTTTCATTGGTCGCCACTATCAGCTTCCTGATCGGCAGGCCCATCGAACGCGCAATATGTCCGGCGCACACGTTGCCGAAATTGCCCGACGGCACCGCGAAAGAAACCTGCTGTTCGTTCGAGTCGGTAGCAGCGAGATAGGCCTTGAAGTAATAGACCACCTGCGCCACCACGCGCGCCCAGTTGATGGAATTGACGGTGCCTATCTTGTGGCGCGATTTGAAAGACAGGTCGTTACTGACGCCTTTGACGATGTCCTGGCAATCGTCGAACACGCCGCGTACCGCGATGTTGTATATGTTCTGGTCCTGCAGCGAAAACATCTGCGCCGTCTGAAACGGGCTCATTTTCTGGTGCGGCGACAGCATGAAGATGCGGATGCCGCGCTTGCCGCGCATCGCATACTCGGCGGCCGACCCGGTGTCGCCTGAAGTCGCCCCCAGGATATTGAGCTCGGCTTTGTTCTTGCCCAGGACATGCTCGAACAGGTTGCCGAGCAACTGCATGGCAACGTCCTTGAACGCAAGGGTTGGGCCCTGCGAGAGGCCCAGGATGTGCACGCCCGGCTGCAATTGCCGCAGCGGCGTGATCTCATCCGAGCGGAACACCGCTGCGGTATACGTGCGATCGACGATGCGTTTGAGATCGGATGCCGCGATGTCGTCGGCGTAGCGGCTGAGAATTTCAAACGCGAGTTCGCGATAGCCGAGCTTGCGCCATGCCGTAAGCTCAGCCCCGGTCACCTGCGGATAGCGTTCGGGCATGGCGAGCCCGCCATCCTCCATCAGGCCGCCCAACAGTATGTCCGAGAAGCGGGCCGCTCCGCCGCCGCCGCGCGTGCTTACGTAACGCATGGGACCACCGCCGTCAGTGCGCACCCAGCTGTTCCATGCGGATACGGGTTATTTTGCCAACGACCACTGGCAGCTGCTCTATCCGCGCCATCGCCGCATTGACGTTCTTTTCGATCGCCAGGTGCGTGAGCATGATGATATCCACCTGCTCTTCGCCTGCGGAGGGCTCCTTCTGCACCATGGCATCGATGGAAATGCCGCCGTCGGCGAGCACCCGCGTGATGTCGGCCAATACGCCCGGCTTGTCGTGGACGCGCAGCCGCAGATAGTACGAAGTTTCAACTTCGGTGATCGGCAATATCGGCACGCTGGATAACTGGTCCGGCTGGAAAGCGAGATGCGGCACGCGATGCTCTGGATCAGCCGTGTGCATGCGCGTCACGTCCACCAGGTCGGCAATCACCGAAGATGCAGTGGGATATGCACCGGCACCCGCGCCGTAATACATGGTCGCGCCGACCGCGTCGCCGCACACCAGAATGGCATTCATCACACCTTCCACGTTGGCAATCAGGCGCCGCGTCGGAATCAAGGTCGGATGCACCCGCAGCTCGATGCCGTTGGGCTTGCGCTTGGTAATGCCCAGCAGCTTGATGCGATAACCAAGCTCCTCCGCGTAGCGGATATCGGCGGCCGTCAGCTTGGTAATGCCTTCCGTGTACGCGTCGTTAAAACGCATCGGGATGCCGAACGAAATCGCCGCGATGATTGCGAGCTTGTGCGCCGCGTCTATACCTTCGATATCGAAGGTCGGATCGGTTTCGGCGTAGCCAAGACGCTGCGCCTCCTTCAATACGGTATCGAAGCTCGAACCCTTGTCGCGCATTTCGGACAAGATGAAATTGCTGGTACCGTTGATGATGCCGGCGATCCATTCAATGCGATTGGCCGTGAGGCCTTCGCGCAGCGCCTTGATGATAGGTATGCCGCCTGCTACCGCGGCCTCGAATGCGACCATCACCCCGCGCTTTTGCGCCGCGGCGAAAATCTCGTTGCCGTGGGTCGCCAGCAATGCCTTGTTGGCGGTGACTACGTGCTTGCCGCTTTCGATGGCCTGCAGGACGAGCTTGTGCGCGATGGTCGTGCCGCCGATCAATTCGATGACGATATCGATGTCGGGGTTGTTTACGACTTCATAAGCGTCCGCCGTGACGGTCGCCTTGTTGCCGACCAGCTTGCGCGCGCGCTCGACGTCCTTGTCGGCGACCATTTTGATGACGATGCCGCGGCCGGCGCGGCGCGTGATCTCTTCCTGGTTACGCGCCAGCACTTCGAACGTGCCGCCGCCGACCGTACCGATGCCGAGCAGGCCTACGTGAATGGGTTTCATATTTATTTTGGAAAGACGCCGGGCCCAAGTCGATAGACGGGTTTGAAAATCCGCCTCTCGTCTCTCGCCTCTCGTCTCTCGCTTTTCCTAAAGAAGTCCATCTTTGCGGAACATTTCCTTGATTCCCCGCACCGCCTGCCGGGTGCGGGCCTCGTTCTCGATCAGCGCAAAACGCACGTGATCGTCGCCATACTCGCCGAACCCGATGCCCGGCGACGCCGCGACGTGCGCCTCCTCCAGCAGTTTCTTTGAGAAGTCGAGCGAGCCCATTGCCTTGTACTGTTCCGGGATTTTCGCCCACACGTACATCGTCGCTTGCGGAATCTCGACCTGCCATCCCGCCGCATGCAGGCCGGCGCACATCACGTCGCGCCGCTTCTGGTACTTCATGCGTGCTTCCGCCACGCACTCCTGCGGACCTTCGAGCGCGATGATGGAGGCGACCTGGATAGGGGTGAACGTGCCGTAGTCGTGGTAGCTTTTCATGCGCGCGAGCGCGGTGACGAGGTCGCGATTACCGACCATGCAGCCGACACGCCAGCCCGCCATGTTGTAGCTTTTCGACAGCGTGAAGAATTCGACCGCAACGTCGCGCGCGCCCGGCACTTCCATGATGGATGGCGCGCGGTAGCCGTCGAACACGATGTCGGCGTACGCCAGATCGTGCACGACGTAAATCTGGTGTTCGCGCGCAATCGCAATCAAACGCTCGAAAAATGCCAAGTCCACGCACTGGGTGGTGGGATTGCCCGGGAAGTTGCAGATCAGCATCTTCGGCTTCGGATAGCAATCGCGGATCGCACGCTCTAGCTCTTCGAAAAAATCGACTCCGGCCACCATGGGCACATGCCGGATGTCGGCGCCGGCGATCACCGGCCCGTAAATGTGAATCGGATAACTCGGGTTAGGCACCAGCACGATATCGCCGCGGTCGAGCGTCGCCAGCGCAAGGTGGGCAATGCCTTCCTTGGAGCCGATGGTGACGATCGCTTCCGAATCCGGATCGAAATCCGCATTGAAGCGCGTCTTGTACCAATTGCAGATCGCGCGCCGCAGCCGCGGAATACCTTTCGATACCGAATAGCCGTGAGTGTCGGGGCGCCGCACCGACTCGATCAGCTTGTCGACGATGTGCTGCGGCGTCGGACCGTCGGGATTGCCCATCGACAGGTCGATCACGTCCTCGCCGCGCTTGCGGGCGGCCGCCTTCAGTTCCCCGGTGATATTAAACACGTAGGGAGGCAGGCGCTTGATGCGGGCAAATTCTTCCATCAATAAATCCGTTTAAAGTCGCGTCTTAATTTGCACGCATCAAGCGGCTGCGCTGGAAGTGTTGGCCGAGGCTAATGCGCTTTAGCGCGTTATGCCGGAGCCAAACACCTCCAAAGCGCTTGATGCGGGCGAATTCTTCCATGCCAGTCTCAAAAAAGCAGCTAAGGGCGTGAAAAAGCGTATAATTTTATCCGACCTGAACTCCCGCGGCAAATCCGTTTGCAGTGAAATTCCATCTCCAGACCCCAGCCGGACACAACCTTTTCACCGGCCACGGCGCCGGCTACGTCGCGATCAACGGCGCGCGCTACGCGAAAAGCCTGCTGGTTACGCCCGAACGCCTGGTCGAGGATTGGCCGGCGAGCGACTTCGAGCATCTGAGCGCACAACATTTCGAAGGCCTGCTCGCGCTCAAACCCCAGATCGTGCTGCTCGGCACCGGTGCCACGCTGCGCTTCCCGCGCCCTGAACTCACGCGCTGCCTGCATACGGCGCAGATCGGGCTGGAAGTTATGGACAACGCCGCAGTGTGCCGCACCTATAACATCCTGACCGCGGAAGGCCGCAACGTGGTCGCTGCGGTGCTGTTGGGCTGAGCTAAGAAGCGCTCTCAAAAACGGCCTGGAGCCGCAGATAAATGCGGATGAACGCAGATAAGTTCAACGACTCGACTTCGAAGACATGCTCTTGGTTTTTCATCTGCGTTTATCTGCGGCTGATTGGCGTTTTTGAATTTTAGAGACCGGCTCTAAATCTCCGCCAGCGCCTTGAGATGGGTGGCGACGCTGCGTCCGAGCGCGTGGAGCTCGTAACCGCCTTCCAGCAATGACACGATGCGCCCCTGCGCATATTTATCGGCCACCGCTTTCAACTGTTGCGTGACCCACGCATAGTCGGCTTCGACCAGTTTCAACATTGCCATGTCATCGTCGCGGTGAGCGTCGAAGCCGGCCGAAATGAACAGCATTTCGGGTTTGAACCGCTCGAGCGCGGGCAGCCAATGCGTTTCCACCGCGGCGCGGAACTCTTTGCCCCCGCTGTACGCAGCGAGCGGAATATTGACCATGCGCCCGGAATGCCCATCAATGCCGCGGTTCTTCGACGAATCTGCGGTGATTTTTTCTTCAAGCGATGCTCATATCTAACTTGCCACAATGAAACAAGATTCTTACGCGGTAATTGGCAAAGCTCCTAAAGCCACGGGCATTTGCCTTGATGAGCT
>CANJHY010000199.1:0-7677 GCA_947474275.1 Betaproteobacteria bacterium | reverse complement strand
CAGATCAGCGGCGTTTTTATCGCCGACCTCAACGGCGCTGCGGTCAGGCATGAATTTGCCGGTAAGGTGACGGGCGGCATCATCGACGGCAGCGTCAAATTATCCGGCGCTCGCACCCAGGGGCAGCACGAGTGGAGCGCGACGCGGGGAAGTAAGTGAGAGGCGAGAGGCGAGAGGCGAGAGGCGAGAGGCGAATAGGATCTCTGCCTGCGTTCATCGGTGTACCCCTCAAGGGGGTATTAAAAAGAATTTATCCGCGGTTAACAATTGTTTTGAGTTTTAGAGGTTCTGCATATGGGTTTAGCAATGTTTTTTAATTTGCGTCGCGTCGCGGTGATTGCCGCTGGATTGTCTTTGCTGGCTGTCCACGCGACGGGCGCGCAGGACTTCGGCGATACGCCGTACGTGCAGACGCCGCAAAACGTGGTCGAGCGCATGTTGCAGGTGGCGAAAGTCGGTCCCGGTGATTACGTCATCGACCTAGGGTCGGGCGATGGCCGGTTGGTCATCACGGCAGCGCAAAAATACGGCGCGCGTGGCTTTGGCGTGGATCTTGACCGGCGCCTGGTCGAGTTGGCCAACAAGCGGGCTGCCAGCGCGGGGGTTGGCGATCGTGCGGTGTTCTACGAGCGCGATATTTACGAAACCGATCTCTCCGGTGCGAGCGTCGTCACCATTTACCTGCTGCCGGAAGTGAACCTCATGATGCGGCCCACGCTGCTGGCGACCCTGAAGCCGGGGACGCGCGTCGTGACGCACGATTACGACATGGCCGAATGGGCGCCCGACGAGCAAATGGTGATGGACGCGCCGGACAAGCCGGTCGGACGCGACAAGAAAAGCAAGGTGTTCTTCTACGTGATACCCGCGAACGCGGCCGGCAAGTGGCGCTGGGAGATGCCGGTTGCGGACAAACCGGCTGTGTTCAACCTGAACGTGGCGCAGAATTTTCAGTCCGTCACTGGCAGTGTCGAGATCAACGGCGCCACGATACCGCTCGAGAAGGCGCGTCTGCGCGGCGAGGACATCAGTTTTTCACTCAACGATGTGCGCAGCAAAACGCGTTACGAATTCACCGGCAAAATTTCCGGTGGGAACATCGCGGGCGCTGCACAGGTTGCCAGTGCCAACGCACAGCGCCGGCTTGAATGGGACGCCGTGCGCACCGAGTCCGGCACGCCTGCGCACGCACTGCTGAAAAAGCCGACCATGCAAGAGCTGCAGCAGAAGTTGCAGTAAAAATGATGCTGCACGGGCGGTGGATGCGTGTTTTTGTTGCGGCTGCCGTTTGTCTTGTTTCATCTGCTGCACATGCGCAGTTTCCTTTCGATGTGCCGTTCGTGCCGACGCCGCCCGTCGTGGTCGAGGAAATTCTGCGGCTCGCCAATGTAGGCCCTGACGATTTCGTGATGGACCTTGGCTCGGGCGACGGCCGCATCCTGATCGCCGCGGCCCGCAAGTTTGGCGCGCGTGGCATCGGCGTCGATCTTGATCCCGACCGCATCGAAGAAAGCCTTTATAGCGCGCAACTGCAGGGCGTGAGCGATCGCGTCGAGTTCCAGCAAGCCGATCTGTTCAAGTTCGATTTCAGCCGGGCGACGGTCGTCACCATGTATTTGCTGCCGTCGGTCAACATGAAACTGCGGCCGCGCCTGCTCAGAGAATTGAAGCCCGGCACGCGCATCGTGTCGCACGATTTCGACATGGAAGACTGGCAGCCGGACCAGAAATCCACCGTGCGCAAAAATGTTTTTCTGTGGATAGTGCCGGCTAAGGTAGACGGCCGCTGGCGCAGCACCGTCGTTTTGCCCGCCGGCGAGCGCAATTACGATATCGAAATCCGTCAGAAATTCCAGGAAATCGACGGACTTGCGCGCTACGGCGACAAGAAGGTTGCCGGATTATGGAACCCGCGGCTGCGCGGTGACCGCGTGAGCTTCGTGATCGTCGACGACAGCGGATCGCTTGATACCAATCTGTATTTCGAGGGGCGCGTCAGCGGCGACGCGATGGAAGGCACCATACAACGCGGGATCGGCCGCGACCAACAACAATTGTCGTGGCGCGCGACCCGCGTCACGGGGGCGAACTGACTTGGTGCCGACCTTCGGCAGAATTTGCGCGGCGCTCTGCATGCTGTGGCTGCCGGCGGGCGCGCTGGCGCAGCAGCAGTCCGATGTGCCGTACGTGCCGACGCCGTGGAACGTAGTGGAGGCGATGCTCGAAGCGGGTGGCGTCACCGCCAACGATTACCTGATCGACCTCGGTTCGGGCGATGGCCGCGTGGTGATTGATGCGGCGCGGAAGCGTGGTGCGCGTGGCATAGGGATAGAACTAGATGGCAACCTGGTGTCGGTGGCGAACCGCGAGGCAACGCGGTTGGGCGTCGGCGCGAAGGCAAGCTTTATCAGCGGTAACCTGTTTACTTTCGATTTCAGCAAGGCGACGGTGCTCACCATGTACCTGCTGCCGAAGATCAATATGGAGCTGAGACCGCGCATCCTCGGCCAGATGCGGCCGGGCACGCGCATCGTGTCGCACGATTTCGACATGGGGCAGTGGAAGCCCGACATGCGGCGCGAAATAACGGTGCCGAACAAATCCTATGGTCCGCCGGTAAGCCAGATCTATCTCTGGTATGTGCCGGCCGATTTCACCGGAAAATGGCAATGGCAATTGCCGGCAGGTGCGGCCGCTGGTGCTTACGAGGCGACTTTCCGGCAGACTTTCCAGGAATTGAGCGCCGATGCGGAAGTGCATGGCGGCAAGATTGCGGTCCAGGGCCCCAGGCTGCGCGGCGATACTATCGCGTTCACGCTGGTGCGCGAGGCGGCCGGGCAGCAGCAATCGCACGAATTCAGCGGCCGCATAGAAGGCGACCGCATAGCCGGCCGCCTGAAAGCGGGCGGCGACGACAAGACTTACGACTGGCAGGCGACGCGCTTGGCGCGCGGCCGGATGAACACGGAGTAATTCAATGGAGATCGCAATGAAGCAGATGAAAAACGTCTTGGGCGCCGGCCTCGTGCTCGCACTCGCGCTGCCGTTGGGCCTGCTGGCGCAGGAAGACAAAGAGCGCGGGGTCGGCGACGTCGTCTACGTGCCGACGCCGCAGATCGTCGTCGATGAGATGCTCGGCATGGCCAAAATCGGGCCGCAAGACTTCATCATCGATCTGGGCTCGGGCGACGGTCGCATGGTGAGGACCGCCGCCAAGAAATTCGGCGCGCGCGGCTTCGGTGTCGACCTCTCCGATGACCTGCTGCGCGAGAGCAACGCGCAGGCGCTGGCCGAAGGCATTGCGGACCGCGCGAAGTTCATCAAGCAGAACCTGTTCGAAACCGACCTGACCCAGGCGACGGTCATCACGACCTACCTGTTGCCGGAGATGAACGCTAAATTGCGGCCAAAAATTCTCAGTCTCAAGCCGGGCACGCGCGTCGCCGCGCACGATTACCACATGGGCGACTGGCTGCCGGACGAGCAGAAGGAACTCATAGTGCCGGAGAAAAAAGTCGGCAACCAGGGCCGTAGCTTTGTCTACTTGTGGATAGTGCCGGCCAAGGTCGGCGGACACTGGCAGGCGCAGATCAAGTCGCCTGCCGCGAATGCGGCGAATCTTGAATTTGACCTCAGCCAGCGTTATCAGAAGCTGGAGGGCACCGCAAAAAGCGGCAGTAAGCAGATTGCTCTGGTGGCGCCAAAAATAGAAAGCGATCAACTGAGTTTTTCGTATTTCATCAAGCCTGGTGAAGTCGGCACCCGCCACCAGTTCACGGGCACGGTGAAGGGCGACACTGTCGAAGGCATGGTCAAGATCGGCGACGGTGCCACCCAGCAACTGCTGCCGTGGAGCGGGAAGGTGACGCAGCGGGTAGCAGGTCCGCAATGACAGCCCCGGCGAGCGGGCAGGACAATCAGCCGCGGGCGAGCCTCTCGCTCACCGACGCGGTCGCTATGATCGTCGGCCTCATCGTCGGCGCCGGTATTTTCGGCACGCCGGCTATCGTCGCCGGCGCGGTGGAAAGCGAGGCTTTGCTCGTCACGGTGTGGGTCGCAGGCGGGATATTCTCGATTCTCGGCGCGCTGTGCTACGCAGAACTCGCAACGGCTTTTCCGTCCGCAGGCGGCGAGTACCATTTTCTGCAAAAGGCTTTTGGCCGTCAGATCGCTTTTCTGTACGGCTGGGCGCGCATGACGGTGATCGTCGCCGGCTCCATTGCGGTGTTTGCGTATTTGTTCGGCGACTATATGTCGCGCATCGTGAATCTCGGCGCCAATTCATCGGCCATCTGGGCCGCGCTGGTGGTCAGCGGTCTCACCATTGTGAACTACGCCGGCATACGCGAGGCCAAGATCACGCAGAATCTCTTTACTGTGCTGGAAGTCGGGGGCCTGGTGCTGATAGTCGTCACCGGTCTTATTCTCGCCGGCGAACCGCCGGCAGCGGCGGCGGCGCCCGCTGCGGCCGGCAGCGGCCCGTGGTACATGGGGGCCGGCATCGGCTCGGCCATGGTATTCGTGCTGTTCACCTACGGCGGCTGGAACGACGCGGCTTATATTTCGGCAGAAGTGAAGGACCGCGAGAAGAACATGGCGCGCGCCCTGCTGTGCTCGATCGGCATCGTCACCTTGCTTTACGTTCTGGTCAACCTTGCCTACCTGAAGGGCTTGGGGTACAGCGCAATGGCGCGATCCGATGCCGTGGCGGCGGACCTGCTGAAAAACGTGCTGGGATCGACCGGCGAGAAACTCATTTCGTTCATGATCGCGGTGGCTGCCTTTACTTCCGTCAACGGCTCCATCATCGTCGGCGCGCGCTCCAACTACGCGCTGGGCTGCGACTGGTCGTTGTTCGGATTCCTCGGCAAATGGGATGAGAAGAGCGGTTCGCCGCGCAATGCCATCGTGGTGCAGGGCGTGATTGCACTCGCGCTGGTCGCTTTCGGCGCCATCTACAATACGGGCTTCAAAGGCCTGGTCGAGTATTCGCTGCCGGTGTTCTGGGGATTTTTCATGCTGGTCGGCGTCGCATTGTTCGTACTGCGCGCCAAAGAACCCAATGCGCCGCGGCCGTTCCGCGTGCCCGGCTATCCCGTGGTGCCGGCGATTTTCGTGCTCACTTGCGGTTATCTCTTGTGGGCCAGCCTCACTTACCACGGCAAACATGCTTTTGTCGGGCTCGGCGTGCTGGCGGTCGGCGCGGTGATCATGCTGGTCGCGCGCGGCAAGAACAGCGGCGCGGCTTAGCCGACAGCCATCCTATCGTCGGCCCACCCAATATCCCGGCCGGCGGCTTTGGTGCGCTAAAGCAATGACGATGATGCTGTCTTGCTTCGCTCTGTAAACGAGATCGAAGGGATAGCCGTGTAAAGGAAGGCGTCGCGTGTTGTGACGCACCTGCGCGCCAAGCTTAGTGTGCTCGAGCAGCAGCGTCGTAACACGCTCGACTTCATTGCGAAAATTTTCAGATACCGCCGTACTGGCCTGGAAATAGTAGTAATCGATTGCAACATCAAGCTCGGTTTCTGCCTGTACTTGCCAGACTACCCTCACTCACGGGCCTTGCGTTTGGCATCCAGTTTTTCGAAGACTTGTTCCTGGGGAATAAGCGTTGCGGTCCCCGCATCGATTTCAGCCACGCGGCGCGCGATCTCGTCGTCCCAGGCCTTGGCGATGACTTCGGGAGCATCCTCCGGTTCACCGTCAAGACTTACAAGCAGGCGGTGGGCCAGTTCGCTGCGCTCTTTCAGAGACAATTGCAACGCTTGCGCTTCGATGTCTTTCAGTATTGCGCCCATGCTTCCCTCCGTAATGAATTGCGCCTTGTGCTTATGGTAGCACCGCCGGCCTCAACGACGCCAAGCCTCTGGCGACAGGGCGATTACGCCGGCAACAGCCTCACCTGCGCGGGCGAGATACCGATCCTGACCTGGCTGCCCGGCACGAATTCGACGTTGCCGCCGAAATGCGGCTGGTCGGCGACGATGTCGGTGCCCTGCGCATCGATGCGGTAGCGCACGAATTCGCCGAGAAACTCGCGGTGCGCGACATTACCGGTCACCCATATCCGGTCCGTCGCGCCGACGCTGTCCGGCGCTGCGAGGCTCAGCGTGTGCGGCCGGAAAGCGATTTCGGCGTCGCCCGACATGGGACTGTCCGTTGCCAGGCTGACTTTGCCAATCAATGGCGATTCGAAGGTGACGCCGGCGGCGGATTTCTGCGCGGTACCCCGCAGGAGATTGATGGTGCCGACAAAGCTCGCGATGAAGCGGTTGTGCGGGCGGTCGAAGAGATCCATCGGCGTGCCGACCTGCTGGATCGCGCCGCCGTCGAGCACTGCGACGCGGTCCGAGATCGACAACGCTTCTTCCTGGTCGTGGGTCACGAATATGGTGGTGATGCCGAGTTTGCGCTGCAGTGCCAGCAACTCAGTGCGCATGTGCACGCGCAGCTTGGCGTCGAGATTGGAAAGCGGTTCGTCCAGCAGCAGTACTTTCGGTTCGATCGCGATAGTGCGCGCCACCGCGACGCGCTGCTGCTGGCCGCCCGAGAGCTGGTTAGGCCGGCGCGTGCCGTAATCGGCGAGCCCAACGAGTTCGAGCGCGGCCGCGGTGCGGCGGGCAATGTCGGCGCGCGGCAGCTTGCGTTCTTCGAGGCCGAACGCGACGTTTTGCGCGACTGTCATATGCGGCCACAACGCGTAATTCTGGAACACCATGCCGATGTCGCGCCGCCATGGCGGGATGCTCGTGATGTCCGCGCCGTCGATAGTCACCGTGCCGCTCTGTGCCTGATTGAAGCCCGCGATTAACCTTAGCAGCGTCGATTTGCCGCAGCCGGAAGGCCCCAGCAACGCGAAGAACTCACCGGGCTCGACGGTGAGGCTGATGTCGCGCAGCACCTGTGTTGCGCCGAACGCGAGGTTCACGTTCCGGATGTCAACCCTGACCTTGGGGCCGGTTACCACAGGTTGTTCCATATTCAAGCTCCGGTTTTAAGCATTTGCGCAGCATGGCCTGCTGCGCGGTTGCGGATCATGCGGTTAGAGAAATAAGTACCGAGGCCGACCAGCACGACGGCGATCACGCCCAGTGCGGCGCCCGGCCCGCGTCCAGCAATGCTTTGCATGTATAGATAGATGCCGTACGACATCGGCGCGTCGCTTTGCGCGGTGACGAGCATGATGGTCGCCGACAATTCCACGGCCGCAGTCAGGAAGCTTGTGACAAAGCCGGCGAGGATGCCGCCCGCCATCAGCGGCACCACCACGCGGTAGATCGTGCGGTTCTTGTTGGCGCCGAGGTTCTCGGCGGCTTCTTCAAGTGAAACATGCATCTGCTGCAATGCCGCCATGCATGAACGCAATGCATACGGCAAACGCCTGACCGTGTAGGCGATGGCGATGATGAGCCAGAATGCGGTAAACGGCTCGTTGGTGAACGGCAACTGGAAATCCCGGAACGTGCGCAAATAGCCGATAGCGAGCACGACGCCTGGTATGGCAATCGCAGCGCTGGCCGCAAAATCCAGCCACTGGCGTCCCGGCAATTTGGTACGCAGTATCAGGTAGGCGATTGCGGTGCCGATGACGACGTCGAGTCCCGCGGCAATGCCGCAGTAGAGCAGGGTATTCGCCATCATGCCGCTGGAGTCGCGAAAGACCGTCACGTAATT
>CANJHY010000198.1:0-7679 GCA_947474275.1 Betaproteobacteria bacterium | reverse complement strand
CCAGTGCATAGGCACTTATCCGGTGGGCGCGATGGTCGAGCTGCATTCCGGCGAAATCGGCATCGTGATCGCGCGCAATCCGCGGCTGAAGCTGTTCCCGCGCGTCATGGTGGTGATGGACCTGCATCGCAACAAGCTCAAGGCGACCAAGATCATCGAGGAGGCCGGCATCAAACGCACGTTGCCCAAGGGGAGTGTAGACATTGATACCTCCGAATACTTCCTCTGAAACCGGCGACGGGCAGAATCCGCCCGCGCCAGAACAGGAACCCGGCATTGGCCTGAGGGCGCTGGTGGACCGCCTCGCCGAGGAGTTTGGCGCCGATGCTTCAGCGCTGCGCTGTGTTGCGTCTTTGTACGAAGAGGGACGCCATCGCGCCCCGGACATTTTTGTGCCGGTGGCCGGTGGACTGGCGCCTGCATTTGCGGGCGCGGCCGCTGCAGGCGGCGCCGGTGTGGAACCGGTCTATCTGGCGCTGGGCGAATGGGCGCTCGACGCCGAAGGCGAGCCGATCGAGCGCATGCGGCGCGACTGCCTGCGTTTCCAGAGCGCAATGACGCGCAGCGCGCTGCGGCTGTACTCCGGCGATCCCGACCGCTGCGAGGAGAGCCTGCTTGCGTTGCAGCGCTTTACCTTCCTGCAGATCGCGCTGATCGCCGCGCTGGCGGCGCGCAGCCAGACTGAAGGCGGTGTCGTGCGCACGCTGCCGACGCCCGAGTACGCCGCCTTCATGGATATCTTCCGCAAAACCATCGAGACCCACCGCCAGGAAGGCAAGCAGTTGGGGTTGCTGGTGCTGCAGGTCGCCAAGGTCGAGCATGTCGACCGTGTGCTCGGGTTGCAGAAGGGCGAAGCATTCATGCTGCGCGTCACCCGCCGCATGCGCGAAGGCGTGCTGCGCAAGCAGGACCAGTTGGGCCGCGTGAGCCGCGACCAATTTGCGTGCCTGTTGCCGCGTATCGCCGGCGAAGGCGTGGCGATACTCGCCGCGAACAAGATTCTGGAAGCGCTGGAAGCGCCGATTCCGCTCGGTGACCGCTCGTTCGATCCCGACGCCGTCATCGGCTTCGCCATGTATCCGGATCATGGCGCGGACCAGCAGACGCTGGTGCGCAATGGCAAGCTCGCTGCGGGCATCGCGCGCGGCTCCGCGGAACGTGTCGCCGTTTACGACGCAGCGCATGGCGAGAGCGAAGAACGCAACATGCAGTACGAAACGCGGTTGCGTTACGCGCTGGAGCAGAGTGCGTTGAGCATAGGTTTCCTGCCGCAGCTCGACATCAAAACCGGCCGCATCGCGGGGCTGGAGTGCCAGCTGTGCTGGACCGACGCCGAGCTCGGCGCAGTACCGGAAGCGCGCACGATAGACGCCGCCGAATCGTCCGGTCTGATCCGCGAACTGACGTGGTGGACATATAACAACGCGTTGCGGCTGTGCGCCGAAATCGCGTACTCCGGGATTGCTCTTCCCATCGCCCTGAAAGTGACCGCGAGCGGGCTCGCGCAACCCGATTTCACCGAGTTTGTGGAACGCGCGTTGCGCACCTGGAAGGTCGCCCCGGAGCGCCTGGTGATCGAGATACACGAGACGGCGCTGGTCGCCGGTCTCGATCCGCTCAAAGACACGCTGACGCGCCTGAAAGCGCTCGGCGTGCGCCTTGGCATCGACGGTTTCGGCACCGCGTCGTCTTCGCTATCCAACCTGGCGCAGTTGCCGCTCGACGAAGTGAAAATAGGCGCGGTGTTCGTGAACGACATGCGGCAGGAGCCGTTTCACGCGAAGATCGTGCGCTCGCTTGCCCATCTCGCGCAGGACCTCGGTTTGGCAGTGGCGGCGGAAGGTGTCGATGACGCCGAAACAGCGGCCGCGCTGTCGGCGCTCGGCTGCGCGCGGGTGCAGGGCGCTTACGTGGGGCAAACGCTCAACGTGCAGGAGGTCCTCGCCTGCAACATGAGCGGTGCCGGTCCGGTGCGGCTGCCGCTTGGGCCTGAATATTGAATTGAGTTTGCTGCCGGCGCGCCGCTGCGCGGACGCCGAGACGGGGATGCATGCTAGGATGTACGCAGATCAGTGCAGGTCAGAAGAATCGCATTGGGAGAAACAAGCATGGTCAAACTCGAATTTTACGATCCCTCGGGCGGCATCGAAGTCACGCAGCCGCACGCGCCGCGCTTCGATTCGCTCGCGGGCAAGCGCATTGGCATTGTCACCAACGAGCAATGGCAGGCGTTTCGCATGCTGCCGCTGCTGAAGCAGCTGTTCGAAAAAGATTTTCCCGGCATTGAAGTGCTGCCGATCGATGCTTTCCCGCAGGGCAATGCGCTGATCGGCGACGAAGAAACCGCGCGGCTGGTGAAGAAAAGCGGGGTCGATGCCGTCATCATCGGCAACGCGGCTTGAGGGTCCTGCGCCACAGCATGCGGCCGTGCAGTCGCTAGAATAGAATCGCTGGGTGTTCCAACCGTCACGCTGACGCGGGCGGATTTCGTGGGCGTCATGAAGAACGCGGTGTCGGGCCTGGGGCTGGCGCCCGACGCGGCCATGATCAATTTCCCGATTGACATGTTCCTGCCCGGCAGCGATATCGCGCCGCTGGAACAGCGTAAGCACGAGTTCTACGACGCGCTCACGCAATGGAAACCGGCATTCGGCAAATCCGCCGCTGGCGTGACCCCGTTGTTGAGCGTCGAGGGCGAGAGCCATGAAGACGCGCTCGACAAAGCGAACTACCTGCTGATCGCCAATCTGTGGGGCGATGGCCTGCCGTTGTGGCCGGCGACCAAACAGCGCGTCGACCGCATCCTGCACGGCACCGTGTTGCCGCGCGATCACGCAATCGGCAAGTTTCCGCCGCGCGGCGGCATCACCACGGTCGAAACCTGTGCGATTGCCCTCGCGATGGCGGGCGGGCGGCCCGAGTACCTGCCGGTGTTGATCGCCGCGGTCGAAGCTTTTCTCGATCCCGAATCCAATGCGGAGCAATTGCAGGCGGCGTCCGGCAGCGCTTTCCCGGTCGTCATCGTCAATGGTCCGATCGCGAAACAGATACGCCTGAATTCAGGTTTCGGTTGTCTGGGTCCCGACCCGCAGCAGCCAGCCGGTGCGAGCATAGGACGCGCGTTGCGGCTGATACAGCAGAATGTCGGCGGCGCATTGCCCGGCATAGGCGCGATGGCGAACTACGGCGGCAACCGCAATACGAACCTGGTGTTTGCGGAAGACGAAGAAAACCTGCCCGCAGGCTGGCTGCCGCATTGCACCGATCGCCACGGTTTCGCGCAGGGCGCGAACTCGGTTTCGCTGTTGTTCGCCAACGGCGCGACCAATATGCGGCGCCGCGGCGCCAAAAAAGAAACGCCGGAAGAAGACGCGCTGCAGGGTATGCACCGCATGGCCGATTTCATGCGCGTGCCCAATCTCACCAGCCTGGGCGGCTACGAGAAGGGTACGCCCGGCGTGTTGCTGATTCCGGCTGTCGTCGCGCAGACCATGACGCGGCTAGGCTGGACCAAGAAATCGATGCGCGAATTTTTGTGGGAGCACTCGAAGATTCCGCTCGCCGATCTGAAGCGCAATGGCGGTCCGGCATGGATAGAAATAGACGCCAATCCGCTCACACGCGAAAGCATCAAGCACGATCCGTGGCCGATTACCTTTAAGCCTGACAACTTCGTGATCATCGTTGCGGGCGGCGGGCATCCGACCAACAGCTACTGGCTGCAGGGCTACAGCCCGCGCGTGATCGGCCGCGAAATCCGCGTGCCGGAAACGTTCGACCGGTTGCTGACAGAAGCCGACCGCGACCTCGGTTGCGGCTCGGATTACTGCAGGGTCTGACCTGTTGCGGGTGCTTCGCAGGACCCTCTAATGCACCTTCAGGCCGGCGGCCTTGATGATTTTTTCATACTGCGCGAGTTCCGCTTTGTACGCGGCGGCGAACTGTTCGGGTGTGTTGGCAGCGATGGTGCCGCCCTCGGCTACCACGCGTTTGCGGACTTCCGGATCGTCCAGCGACTTCATCAGCGCCGCGTTGAATTGCGACACCAGCGCCGGCGGCAGTTTGGCAGGGCCGAGCAGGCCATACCACTGCGTGAACTGGTAGTGGGTCACGCCTGCTTCTTTCATCGTCGGCACCTCGGGGAACACGCTGGAGCGCTTGATGTCGGTGGCGGCGAGCGCCCTCAGGCGGCCGCTGTTGACGTTGCGCTGCGCCACCGTCGGGCTCACGAACGCCATTTCCACCTGCCCCGAAATTAACTCGGTCTCGAAGATGGCGGTGCCGCGATAGGGCACGTGGGTGACGTTGATCTTGGTCATTTCCTTGAACAGTTCGGCGGCGAAATGCGAAATGCCGCCGACACCACCCGAGGCGTAGTTAAGCTTGCCCGGCTGTGCTTTGGCGAGCGCGACCAACTCCTTTACGTTCTTTACGGGCAGCGATGGGTGCGTCACGAGGAAGAACGGAATCGTGGTGAACACGCCGATCGGCGTGAAGTCGTTGACGACGTCGTATGGCAGTTTTTCCATCCACGCCGCGCTGATCGTCATCGGACCCGAAGTGCCCCACAAAAGCGTGTAGCCGTCCGGTTGCGCCTTGGCTGCGAAGTTGGTGCCGATGATGCCGCCCGCCCCGTCGCGGTTCATGACGACGACCTGCTGGCCCAGCAGCTCCGTCATGCGCCGGGCCGCAAGCCGCGCGAAGGTGTCAGTCGCCGCACCCGGCGGGAACGTCACGATGACGGTCACCGGTTTGGTCAGCGCGCCCGGCTGCGCGGCAACGGGCAAGCCCACGCCGCCGATTGCGATGGTGGCCAGAGCGAGCCGGCACAAACCGGGGCCCGTTCGTGTTATCTGAATAGGTGCTTGCATGCGAGACATGTTCCTTACTCCATCTGTGATCGTCGTGCTCCGTTATTGCGCAGCAGTTCGAGCCGCGGCGCAAGCGCGGGTGAACGCGCTACAACGTACAAGAAATTTCCCTGCCGGGATCGTCAGTGGTGGCCGGCGCGAAGGACTGCACGGATCAGGCGGCGACGCTCAAACCTTCTTTCGCCATCGCCTGCGCGCGCGTGAGGAACGGCGATTTGTCGCCAAAAGGGCTGCGCAATGCCGGCGCGAGTTCGCGACCGTGGGGAACCTGCTGCCACAGGCGCAGCAGACGCCGCTTGCGCGCCGGTTCCTCGAAGTCTTCGAATTCAGTGCGCGAGTGGAACGTTGTCCAGTTACTCAGGATCTGGATGTCGCCGGGCTCGAACGCCATGTCGAAGCGCAGCTCGGGGCAAACCGTATACCGGTCTACTACGTCAAGCGCACGCCGGTCGTCGGCGGTCAACTCCACGCCGCCGACGCGCGACGCAGTTTCTATGGTTTTGCGGATATAACGCCCGCTCAGCTTGCCCGCGTATTCGCTGAATACCGGCACGCGCTGGGTGCTCACTTCGGTGACGCCGCCGCTGCCTTCGCCGCGCAGGCTGTAATAGAAGCCGCGGCACAGCGTATCCAGCACTTCGGGAGCCTCTGCGAGGATCGCATTGAAAATCGCCGTCGAGCTCACGATACTGCTCAGGCCGCCGGACTTCGATTTCTGTACGCAGAGCAGCGATACGATATCCGCGGTGTCGGTGTGGAACGGCAGCATCGCCTTCGTGACATACCCGCGCACGAGCTCGCCATCCTTGCGCTCGCCCCATTTGGCGCCGGTGTCGTGCACGTGGCCGAGCAGGTCGCCTTTGGTGTTCTGCGGAATCGCGATGCCGAAGTGCATCATGATGCCCCAGTAGAGCAGTTCGATGTCGTCGAGGTCATAGCGCCCGACCGGCACGCCGCGCATGAGGGCGATGCCGCGCCCATCCTCGATCTGCTGCCACATCGCTGCCAGGCGCGGGGCGAGCGTGGGCAGCCGGAAGTCGCGGCTGCGCACCTGATACTTGGGAATGCCCGAATGTTTGACCTCAAGCAGCGCGCGTTCGATTTCGGCAATTTCGCCGGCAGCCAGCTCGTAGATCCACGCGGGATCGGCCGCGAGTTCTCTGGCATTCCACGCACAAGGTGCGGTGACGGGCTGGCGGCGCACGGCAGGGGACAAACCGGCAGCAGTGTTCACAATGGTGGTTCCTCGCAAGCGGCCGGCACCGACATGGGACCGGCCACGTATTATGCCGCATCGCTGCGGACACGGGGATGGCGGGCGGTTTCGCGCGGCTGCTAGTCCGGCTTCGCGCGGCTGCTAGTCCGGCTTCGCGCCGGAAATCTTTACCAGCTTCGCGTACTTCTCGACGTCCGCCGCGACGATGGCCGTGAATTCTGCCGGGTTGTTGCCGACGGATTCCGCGCCGCCGTCGTCGAGCGCCTTGCGGATTTCAGCTGTGTTGAGCGCCTTGACGATTTCGCGGTGCAGGATCGCGATCACGCTTGCAGGAGTGCCCGCAGTTGTGAAATAGCCGTGCCATACATTGGTGTCGAACCCCGGATAGACCGACGCCACTGTTGGCACGCCGGGCAGAGTTGCCGATGGTTTCGGGCTGGTCACGGCGATCGCGCGCAGGCGGCCGGTCTTCACATAAGGCGCCGCGGTAAACACGGTCGGCGTTGCCATCTCCACTTCGCCCGACATGATGGCCGTCATCATCGGGCCCGCGCCTTTGTACGGAATATGCACGTTGTTGATGCCGGCGACGTTGTTGAACAGTACTCCGGTCAGGTGATTGGTCGAGCCGGTCCCCGTTGAGCCGTAATTGAGACCGCCCTGTTTTTTGGCGAGCGCGACCAGTTCCTTGATGGTTTTAACCGGCACCGAAGGGTGGGTGATGATGGCGATGGGGAAAATCGCCACCTGCGATAACGGCGCCAGCTCTTTGATGCTGTAGCCGAGCTTAGGATAGAGCGCGGGCCCGACGGCGAAAGAATTCGTCGTATAGAGCAGCATATAGCCGTCGGCTGGCGCGTGTGCAACCAGCTCTGTACCAATGTTGCCGCCGCCGCCGGGACGGTTATCGACGATGATAGCCTGGCCCAGCGACTCGCTCATGCGCAATGAAAACATGCGGCCCAGCACGTCGTTACCGCCGCCCGGCGCGAACGGCACGATCAGGCGGATCGCTTTGGTTGGGTAATTCTGGGCGTAAGCGGGCAGCGCCGCGGCAAGCATGAACAGTGAAACGCGCAGCGAGGTGGAGATCATGCGGAATCCTTTGCGTTCTAGTCGGCCTTGGCGCCGGAGATTTTTACGAGCTTCGCGTACTTGTCGAAATCCTCTATCAGTATGGCGGTAAATTCAGCGGGCGTGTTGCCGACAGATTCGGCGCCGTCGTCGTCGAGCGCCTGGCGAATTTCGGGCCCGCGCCCTTGCAAGGGATGTGCACGTTGTTGAGCCCGGCGGAAATGTTGAACAGCACGCCGGTCAGTTGATTGGTCGACCCGCTGCCGCTGGAGCCGAAATTGAGTCCGCCGCGTTTTTTTCCAGCGCGACGAGTTCGGGTATGGTTTTCACGGGCACCGAGGGGTGCACAGAAATCATCAGCGCCACACGGGATGATCAGTCGTGCTTTCTTGGCTTATTCAACCACAACTGTGGCTGACACGATCATGAATATAGCGGCGACACAAAAGTAGATTGTCATCGGAGATTTCCACCGTCTTAGCGCCAATACATTGGTCCGTTATATGGCGAATCTCGAT
>CANJHY010000197.1:0-7731 GCA_947474275.1 Betaproteobacteria bacterium | reverse complement strand
CAGATCTCTGCGGCGAAAGTGCGCGCTGTGATTGCGAAGACCACACGCGAAGTCCCGGCGAACTCGACGCACTGGAGTACCCGCACGATGGCTGCTGCCGTCGGCATCAGCGAGGCGAGCGTACGCCGAATTTGGCACGCCAATGGGCTCAAGCCGCACCTGATCAAGACGTTCAAGGTTTCCAACGACAAACGCTTTGCGGAAAAACTCGAGGACATCGTCGGGTTGTATCTGAATCCACCCGAGCACGCGCTGGTGCTTTGCTGCGACGAAAAAAGCCAGATCCAGGCGCTGGACCGCACTCAGCCAGGGCTGCCGTTGAAGAAGGGGCGCGCACAGACGCTTACGCATGACTACAAGCGCAACGGAACGACCACGCTGTTTGCCGCACTCAATACACTGGACGGTGCCGTCATCGGCCAGTGCCTGCCACGACATCGTCATCAGGAGTGGTTGAAGTTCCTGCGCCAGATCGAACGCGAAACCCCGCCCGGGCTCGATTTGCATCTGATCGTCGACAACTATGCCACCCATAAGCATCCAAAGGTCGGATCCTGGCTCAAGCGCCACCCGCGATTTCATATGCACTTCACTCCGACCAGTGCCTCTTGGCTGAACATGGTCGAACGCTTCTTCCGCGACCTGAGCCAAAATGCAATCGAACGCGGTGTGTTCCCCAACGTGCCTGAACTCATCAACACGATCCAGAACTATGTCGAAAACCACAACCGCGATCCCAAGCCGTTCATCTGGACGGCGCGCGCCTCGGACATCCTCGCGAAGGTCGTCAAAGCGCGGGCACGACTCAATAAGTTGCAATCTGTTTGACGCACTACACTAGGTATCGCGCTCGACGAACAATTGACGCCGCCGACCCTCGTCGTTCTGAGCGGCGGCGGCGATGCACCGGCGTGGCTACGCGCCATCAACGCACAGTATTTGCCGCACGTGCTCGCACTGGCGATGCCGCCCGAAGTTCAGGGGCTGCCGGCGGCGCTGGCCAAACCCGCCGGCGGCGGCCTCAAGGCATGGGTATGCCAGGGCGTAACCTGCCTGCCGCCCATCACCGACCTCGCGGCCGTGCTGACCGCGATTGCTGAACGCGAAGCATGAAGTGCACCCTGATAACGGGATGCGTTGCGCGCTAACCGGGCGATCGTCACGGTGTCAAGTGGCCATCGTTCAACTTGCCGCAACCGTCCGATCGGCAGGCTTTTCCAAGTAGAATTCCAGCGTGCCGGATTCGTTCACGGCCCCCGATCGGAGCATTGATGAAACACCGCATTGCCCTCGCCTTGCATCATTCCGCGTGCGCCCTCGCCGGCATTTTTATGTGTGCCGCAGCCGCAGCCGCGGACCTGTCCATAGGAATCAGCGCCGACGTCACGTCGCTCGATCCGCATTACGTCGCCACCCAGCACAACGTCGCCATCGGCTGGAACGTGTTCGATGCGCTCACACGCGTTGACGAGCGAGCGCGCATCATCCCGGGCATCGCCACCTCGTGGCGCGCCGTCAATCCCACGACCTGGGAATTCAAGCTGCGCAAGGGCGTCAAATTTCACGACGGCAGCGAGCTCACCGCCGATGACGTTGCCTATTCGCTGGTGCGCCCGCTCGCCATTGCCGGCAGCCCCGGCGGGTTCGCGGTCTACGTCCGCCGCATCATCTCCAAGGAAATCATCGACCCCTATACGATACGTCTGAAGACGGCAACGCCGTATGGCGCGATGCCGCAGGACCTCAACGCGATCATGATCGTATCCAAAAAAGCGGCGCTCAACGCGACACCCGCGGATTTCGACAGCGGCAAAGCGATGATCGGCAGCGGCCCCTACAAATTCGTGCGCTGGGCGCGCGGCGACCGCGTCGAACTCGCGCGTTTCGAAGGATATTGGGACAAGCAGCCGGCGTGGGATAAAGTCACCTTCCGCATGATGTCCAACGACCCCGCGCGCACCGCGGCACTGCTGTCCGGCGACGTCGACGTCATCGAAAACGTGCCGCCGTCGGATATCGCGCGCATGCGCGCGAACGCGAATGTGCGCATGGAGCAGGCGGTATCATGGCGTACCATATTCTTTCAAATGGACCAGTACCGCACGCAGCCGCCGCTGGTCACCGACCTCGACGGCAAGCCGCTCGGCAAAAATCCGTTCATGGACGTGCGCGTGCGGCGCGCGATTTCAAAAGCGATCAACCGCAAGGCGCTGGTCGAGCGCGCGATGGAAAACGTCGCGGTGCCGGCATCCAATTCAGTCTCGCCGCAGATCTTCGGTCACCAGGCCGACATCAAGATTGAAGCGTTCGATCCCGATGGCGCGAAAAAGCTGCTGGCCGAAGCCGGCTATCCCAATGGCTTCGGCCTCACGGTAGCGGCGCCCAGCGACCGCTACATCAACGACGACCAGGTTGCGCAGGCGGTCGCGCAGATGCTCTCGCGCATAGGCATCAAGTGCGCGGTGGAAGCCATGCCGTTCAACGTCTATTTGTCGAAGGCCCGCGACCAGCAATTCAGTTTTGCCATGCTCGGCTGGGGCTCGTATGCGGCCGATCTCGCGCTGCGCGCGCTGCTGATGACGCCGAATGTGGACAAGGGCAACGGCGCGTGGAACTGGGGGCGCTACTCCAATCCGAAAATGGACAAGCTCGTCGAGGATGCGCTCGATACCGTGGACGACAAAAAACGCGAGGCGCTCGCCCGCGAAGCCGGCGCCGCCGCCGCCGCGGATGTCGCGATCATTCCATTGCATCACCAGATCGTGACGTGGGCGATGAAGAAAAATATTGCCTACCAGGCACGTACCGACGAGCGCTCGCTTGCGCAGTTTTTCTTTCCAAAATAGCCGCACACTTCGGGTCAGACAAGCGAACGCGCACAACAACGGAATGGCTGCCAGGAGAAAGAGATAATGCAAAAATCCCACCGCGTTCTTGCCATCGCCAGCCTGGTCTTGGCGCCTCTCCTGCTGGCAGCTATCGAGCTCTTTCATCCCGCGCATTTCACGCTCAATCCCGGGATGACTGCTTTTCTCTCACAACCCCAGCCGGGCGACCCTTATTTCAACGCGATCACCTATTTCGGTCCGGAGTGGTGGTTCCTCCTGCACATGATACAAACGCCGCTGGTGGTGGTCGTTTCCTTCGGCTTGCTGATGGCAACGGATTCATTCGCCGGCCAGACCGGGGCGCGCTACAAGCCGCTCGCGTGGATGGCACGCATCGCGACCGTCGTCTTCATGACTTACTACACCGTCCTCGACAGCATAGGCGGCATCGGCCTCGGGCGTGAACTGATCGTATTGAAAGAGCTGACCGACTCCGGCGCATTGAGCGGCCCCGATGCGGAAAACATCCGCTTCTTCCTCGACCGTATGTGGGTGGACCCGTGGGTGGGCGGCGTGGGGTCATTTGTCAGCCTCCTGGGGTCGTGGGCGATCTTTGTGGCCGCCTTGTGCACGGCGGGCTATCTCATGCTCAATCGCAAGGCGACCTGGCTGGAAGTGCTACTGCTGGTCGGCTTTGGCTGGGAGCTGCAATTGGCGCATGCGAGTTACCACGGCCCTATCGCGTTCAGCCTGCTGGCGCTATCTTCGGCGCTGCGCCTCTCGCGCAAAACCGCGCTGCCGCAAAATACCGCAGGCAACCCGCCGGGACCGGCAACGTCCTAGTCAGGCGATCGCGATCAGCTTGCCCGCCGCGACCAACATCACTACGGCGAGCGTTACAATCAACCCGCGCTGAGACAGTTTGCTCAATCCCAACCAGGTTCCGGCGAGAGCGCCCATGACTGCCGCCGCGGCAAACCAGGGAATTTCAGCAGGCAAAGAACCCGCCGTGAGGGAGCCCGCGATGAGCGCAGCAACCGAATTTACCAAGATGAACGGCGCTGCAATGCCGGCAGCGGATTTCGGGCCGGCCCACCCAAATAGCAGCATGAGCGGGCTCAGGAATATGCCGCCGCCCGTGCCGGTGAGTCCAGACAGCATGCCAATCAACGCACCCAGCGGCAGCGCAATGATTTTGTTGACCGCGAGCTCTTCGTCGTCACGTCGAAAGCCGCTGCCGAAAACGCGCCACACCAGCAGGGCGGCCGAGAGCAGCAGCACGATACCCACCAGCAGATAGTAAGTCCCCGCCGCAAGGCGCAGGGAACCTGCGAAAGCGGCGAGCGGCACCGAGCCCAGCAGGAACGGCCACAGGCCACGCCATGCAAAGAAGCGCGCGCGCCGGAACCGGTACACCGTGATCGTCGCAACCAGAATGTTAAGCGCCAGCGCCGTCGGGCGCATGACCTCCGGCGCAAGACCGGCAATCGCCATGATCGCGAGATAACCCGAGGCGCCGGCGTGGCCAACTGTCGTATAGAGCGTGGCTATGACAAAAAACGCGCACGCCAGAATAATCGTTTCAGTACCCGTCACGGCCGCAAGTCCCGCAAGGCAGTCCGACACTCGTTATATTTAACAGAATATAACGCTACCGGCAACCGGGTGTGCGTCGGCCGCAATGCGTTGTTCCCGAAAAAATTAACGTTTGCGCAGAAATTCGCGCGCAAAAATCCGGATGTCGCCGGAGATGGCAGCGGCGGCCTGGGCCTCGATCAAACGATAGCGGCGCAACACCTTCTTGCCGAACGGCGTAATGCGCGCCCCGCCGCCACCCTTGCCGCCGGTTGCGGTATCGACCACAGGTTCCCGAAAGCATTGATTCATGGTGTCGACCAGCAGCCACGCGCGCCGGTACGACATATCCATGCTACGGGCCGCAGCGGAAATCGAGCCGGTTTGCGCGATGGCCTGCAGCAAGTCCGCTTTACCGGGACCGATTGCGAATGCCGCGCCCAGAAGTATGCGTATGCGCGTCTTGGCGACGGCCTTCGACATCTAGACGCCGCCCTACCCTTTGCGCCGCCAGCGCTCGGCAGCGATGTCGTCGCTCGCGCGCGACTCGACCCAGCGCGCGCCTTCGGGCGTTTGTTCTTTTTTCCAGAACGGCGCCTGCGTCTTCAGATAATCCATGACGAATTCGCAGGCCGCAAAAGCGTCGCCGCGGTGAGCACTGCTGACGACAACGAGCACGATCTGGTCGAGCGGTTTCAACTGACCGATGCGATGCACCACCAGCACATCGAAAATCTTCCAGCGCGCCTTCGCCTGCTCAATGATTTCAGCGATGGCCTTTTCGGTCATGCCGGCGTAGTGCTCGAGCGTCATGCCGGCAACTGCACTGCCGTCGTTCATGTCGCGTACCACCCCGACAAAAGCGGCGACCGCGCCAACCTGCGGGTTATCCTGCCGCAACAGCGCGATTTCGCGCCCGGTATCGAAATCCTGCGTCTGTACACGAACCCCCATCTCAGCCCCCAGTCACGGGAGGAAAAAACGCCACTTCATCGCCGTCATGGACCGGCGTATCGCCCTGCGCCATATCCTGGTTGACGGCTGCACGCACCGGTTTGCTGTCCGCGAGTTCGTCTGACCAAGCCCCGCCACGGCTTATCAGCAATCGCCGCAAACCGGCCAGATCACGTACATCAGCCGGCAATGCGAGTTGTTCCGACGACTTGCCCAAAGCCTCGCGCAGGCGTGCAAAATAAACCACGGTAACCATTTGAATAGTATGCGCCCGGTGCAGTCGAAAATGAAAATGCTCTAGAGTGCGACGTGCTGCGTGATGAATCCGGCAATTGCCGCGACGTCGTCGATGCTGAATTGCGGCAATTTCGTATCGGTGCGCCGATCGCTCGCCACCGCGACGATATGGGGATCCTGCGGGAACAACCACGGCTCGTCCACCACATCGCGATGAACTTCAAGCTTGGGCACCGGCTCATGCTTGAAGCCCTCAATCAACAGGAGATCGCACGGTGACATACGCTTGATCAGGTCCTGCAATGACGGCTCAGGCGCTCCGCGCAGCTCGTTCAACAGCACCCAGCGCCGGCTTGATGAAATCAGCACTTCGCTACACCCCGCCTGACGGTGGCGGTACGAATCCTTGCCTGGCTGATCGACGTCAAACTTGTGATGCGCGTGCTTGATCAGCGACACCTTGAGCCCGCGCGCGGTGAACACCGGGATCAGCTTCTCGATCAGCGTGGTTTTACCGGAGCCCGAATAGCCCGCAATGCCGAATATCTTCATCGACGGTCATTTTACCAGCCGGGTGCGTCAATCATCGGTTTTGACGCGGCGATCGGCGAGATGCAGCCGGTTCAGAATCGCCAGCCGCATAATTTCAGGATCGTGGCTGGCCACCACGACGGTGTGATTGTCGATGCACAAAGCGGTGACGAGTTCGAGCACCTGCTTGCGCGCGACACCGTCCAGATTGGCGGTCGGCTCGTCAAGCAGCAGCAGTGTCGGGTTGAGCACCTTGGCGCGGGCAAGCGCCGCACGCTGTTTCTCACCGCCGGAGAGTTTATGCGGCGGCACGTCGCGATGGTCACTCAAGCCCGCCCACTCCAGCGCATCGCGCACGCGCGCGGCGCGTTCGGCCGGCGGCATACCCCGACGCGCCAGACCGTACTCGATATTTTTCTCGATGCTGGTGTGAAACAAGTAAGGCTGCTGGTGCACATAAACGATTTCGCGCCGCCACGCTTCCGGGTAACCCGGCAGCGCCGATGGCTGGGCGCGAAATGCCAGGCTTCCGCGATCCGCCGGTTCGAGTCCGGCGACGATGCGCAACAAAGTCGTTTTGCCGCTGCCGTTGGGGCCGGTCAGCACGTAACCATTGCCGGTTTCCAGTTCGAGGCGCGTATCTTCAAACAGTACGCGCTGCCCGAAGCGTTTGTCCAGGGACTGCATCGCGAAGAGGGGCGAACTCATTCGAGCCCGCCCCGCCCCTGCAGCCACGCAAGTGCCACATTGATGCCGATGGCGACCGCAATCAACACGAAGCCCAGCGCGATACCTTGCGCAAACTCGCCTTTGGATGTCTCCAGCGCAATCGCGGTTGGAATGTTGCGCGTCAGCCCGGCGATATTGCCACCGACCATGATCGCGCAGCCGACTTCGGACACGACGCGCCCGAAACCGTTGAATACCGCGGCCATGACCCCGAAACGCACTTCGAACAGCGTGCTCAACGCTGCCCGCAAGCGGGTCGCACCAAGACTGCGTGCAGTCTCGTAAATACGCGGATCGGCCCCCTGCACTGCTGACAGCGTGAATACGACCAGCACCGGAAACGCAATCACCATGTAACCGAGGATGATCGCTTCCGGCGTGAACAATAACTTGAGGAATCCCAGCGGCCCCTGACGCGACAGCAGCATATAAATCACGAGGCCGATGACTACCGTGGGGAAAGACAACAGCGCCTGCACCAGCACGACCACCGCGCGGCGGCCGGGAAAATCGACCTTCGCAATGAGAAACCCGAGCGTGATTGCCGGTGGAGAAATCAACAGCAACGCGACCAGCGAGCACGCCAGCGACGTGAATATGATGCGCCAGAGGTCTGCATCACCGCTCAGCAGCAGCCCGAATGCATGAGAGGTCGGGCCGAAAAAATCCATCTATTTGCGGTCGGGTAGAACATCTGCACGCCATTAGTCTTGAAATCGGCGACCGCTTTTTGCCCTTCGGTGGAGGTAAGCCAGTTTGCCAATGCGGTTGCGCCCTGGGTATTGATGCCGGGATGTTTTTGCGGATTGACCACAATCACGCCATAGGGATTGAACATTTTCTGATCTCCTTCGACCAGCGTAGCCAGCCCGGTCTG
>CANJHY010000196.1:0-7790 GCA_947474275.1 Betaproteobacteria bacterium | reverse complement strand
GCTATACACATTGCTGCAGATTCTTTCGGTCTCGGTATTCGAAAAAATACAGATCTCTTCCGCCTTCCAGCCCCACGAATACCCAGAAAATCAATCAAATATCGCCAACCAATTGAACTTGTTTGATATTTAACCGGACACTACTGAGGAGGAGATATGAATAAATCTTCAATGTTGCGTTGCGCCATCAGGCTGCTGCCAGCGGTCGTGGCGGCGGTTGCCGTTCCCGCATTTGGCGCCGGCTGGGAGCCGTCCAAACCGGTCGAGTTCGTGGTGCCGGCGGGCACCGGCGGCGGTGCCGATCAAATGGCGCGGTTGCTGCAGGGCGTGATTTCCAAGAACAACCTGATGAAGCAGCCGCTGATAGTCGTCAACAAGTCGGGCGGCGCCGGCGCCGAGGGCTTTCTTGCCATCAAGGAAGCCAAAGGCGATCCGCACAAGATCATCATCACGCTGTCCAATCTCTTCACCACCCCGCTCGCCACCGGCGTGCCGTTCAACTGGAAGGACATGACGCCAGTCGCGATGCTGGCGCTCGACCAGTTCGTGCTGTGGGTCAACGCGGAGACGCCCTATAAGACCGCGAAAGAATATCTCGACGCGGTGAAAACCGGCGGCGCCAACAAGTTCAAGATGGGCGGCACCGGCTCCAAGCAGGAAGACCAGATCATCACGGTCGCCATCGAAAAAGCCGCCGGCGTCAAATTCATCTACATACCGTTCAAGGGCGGCGGCGACGTCGCGGTGCAGTTAGTCGGCAAGCACATCGATTCGAGCGTCAACAACCCGATCGAAGCGGTGGCGCAATGGCGCGCCGGCAAGCTGCGGCCGTTGTGCGTCATGGACGACGAGCGCATGCCGTACAAGACCAAGGTCACCGACACCATGTCGTGGAACGACATCCCGAGCTGCAAGCAGGCGGGCGTCGACGTCGATTACCTGATGCTGCGCGGCATTTTCATGCCGGGCGGCGCCACCAAGGAGCAGGTCGACTATTACGTCGATCTCTTCAAGCGCGTGCGCGAAACCGCGGACTGGAAAAAATTCATGGAAGACGGCGCGTTCAACACGACGTTCATGAGCGGCGCCGAGTACACCAAGTGGGTCGAGAAGGCCGAGAAGACTCATCTCGATTTGATGCGCGAGGCAGGATTCCTGGCCAAGCCGTAGTTGTTCCTTCCGGCACGGCTGCACGCGCGCCCCGGCGCGCGCGCAGGCGCGTCGTCATCAGAACCTGGTTCAATCATTCCCATGGATCAAAATAAAGAATCCGCTGCCGACGGGGGCGCTGCCGTCTCGGTGCGCACGATGGAACTCGCAGTCGCCATCGTGCTGTTCACGGTTGGCGCCATCGTGGTCTATGACAGTTACCGTCTGGGTTCGAAATGGGGCAGTGATGGTCCGCAGTCCGGTTACTTCCCGTTTTATATCGGGCTCCTGATCTGCATTTCGAGCATCATTAATTTCGTGCAGGCCTGGCTGGCGAGGGCGGGTGGCAGCGAGGCATTCGTCTTATGGGGGCCGTTCAAGCTGGTGCTGACGGTGCTGGTCCCGGCGGTGGTGTACGTGCTCGGCGTCAAGTACCTGGGACTCTACGTGGCTTCCGCCATTTATATCGCGATATTCATGGCGTGGCTGGGAAAATACTCCTGGCTGAAGAGCGTGGTCGTCGGCCTCGCGGTCAACGCCAGTTTTTTTCTGATGTTCGAGGTGTGGTTCAAAGTGCCGTTGTTCAAAGGCGACCTCGATCCTTTGCGTTTCCTCGGTTATTAGCATGCAGGCAACGCGAGACGGGACATTGCGGATGGAGGCGGGGTGGTAGAACTCAGCGCACTGTTCCACGGCTTCGCGGTCGTGCTCACCCCGTTCAATCTGTTGCTGATGATGATCGGCATCGTGCTGGGCGTGATCATCGGCGTGCTGCCGGGCCTGGGCGGCGCCAACGGTGTGGCCATCCTGCTGCCGCTCACCTTCACGATGCCGCCGACGTCCGCGATCATCATGCTGTCGTGCATCTACTGGGGCGCGCTGTTCGGCGGCGCCATTACTTCGATACTGTTCAATATACCCGGCGAGCCGTGGTCGGTCGCCACCACCTTCGACGGCTACCCGATGGCGCAGCAGGGACGCGCCGGCGAGGCGCTGACTGCGGCGTTCACGTCATCTTTCGTCGGCGCCCTCGTCGCCGTCGTGATGATCACGTTTTTGGCGCCGCTGGTGGCACAGTTCGCCCTGCAGTTTGGGCCGCCCGAGTTTTTCTCGGTCTATTTGCTGACGTTCTGCAGCTTTATCGGCATGGGCAAGGGTTCGCCGTTCAAGACGCTGGCCGCGATGATGCTGGGTTTTGCGCTGGCCGCGGTCGGCATGGATACGGTCACCGGCCAGTTGCGGCTGATTTTCGGTTTTACCGACCTCATGCGCGGCTTCGATTTCCTGATCGCCGTGATCGGCCTGTTCGGCATCGGCGAGATTTTGCTGTCGATGGAAGAGGGCCTGAAGTTCACCGGCAAGAGCGCCAAGATCGATCCCAAGATCGTGCTCGAAACCTGGAAAAAACTGCCGCGCTACTGGATGACCTCTATCAGGAGCTGCCTGATCGGCTGCTGGATGGGTATTACGCCCGGCGGGGCGACGCCTGCGTCGTTCATGAGTTACGGCGTGGCCAAGCGTATGTCGAAGAACGGCGAAAAGTTCGGCACCGGGCAGATCGAAGGCGTGATCGCGCCCGAGACAGCCGCGCATGCGGCGGGCACCAGCGCGCTACTGCCGATGCTGGCGCTTGGCATACCGGGCTCGCCGACTGCCGCCGTGCTGCTGGGCGGCTTGCTGATCTGGGGCCTGCAGCCGGGGCCGTTGCTGTTCGTCGAGCAGAAGGACTTCGTGTGGGGGCTCATCGCCAGCATGTACCTCGGCAATCTTGCCGGGCTCATCATCGTGCTTACCTGCGTGCCGCTGTTTGCGGCGATTCTGCGCATTCCGTTCTCTATCATCGCGCCGGTGATCATCGTGATCTGCGCCATCGGCGCCTACACCGTGCACAACGCGATGCTCGATATCTGGTTCATGCTGCTCTTTGGCGTCATCGGCTATGTGTTCAAGAAACTCGATTACCCGCTGGCGCCGCTGGTGTTGGCGCTGGTGCTCGGCGACCGCGCCGAAGACTCGTTCCGCCAGTCGATGCTCATATCGCAGGGCGAGATGAGCGTATTCTTCTCGAACTGGCTGGTCGGCGGCATCACGGCGTTGTCGCTGCTGATGCTGTTCTGGCCCCTGCTGTCGAAGCTGCTGGCGCGGCTGCGCGCGGCCTAGCACTTCCCGCGGTTTTCGCCGCGGCACCCAAACAAACACCGGCAGGCTTAGAATAAGCTTGCACGGTCTGGCTGCGTCCCGATGTACGCACGGCGCGGGCCTTGGCAAGTCCTAACGAGCTGGGGTGGTAATGGGGGAACATCCACAACGCGGCGCACCAGGCTCCAACCATCATTGGCTGCAGCTCGCTCTCGGCATCGTGTGCATGGTGATGGTGGCCAACCTGCAGTACGGCTGGTCGCTGTTCATCAACCCGCTCGACGCGAAATTCCAGTGGGGCCGGGCCGCCATCCAGCTCGCGTTCACGATCTTCGTGCTGAGCGAGACCTGGCTTATGCCGCTCGAAGGCTATCTTGCCGACCGCTTCGGCGCGCGGCCGGTGGTGACGGCCGGCGGCTTAATGGTCGGAATTTCCTGGAGCCTCAACGCTTATGCCGATTCGTTAATGGTTCTTTATGTCAGCGCTGCGTTGGGCGGCATCGGCGCCGGCGCGGTTTACAGCGCCTGCATAGGCAACGCACTCAAATGGTTTTCGTCTCAGCGCGGCCTGGCTGTCGGCTTGACTGCGGCCGGCTTCGGCACCATCTCGGCGGCGACTGTCTTGCCCATGCACGCAGTCATACAGTCACAAGGCTATGAAAATGCGTTTTTGTACTTCGGCCTCGGCCAGGGCCTGATCGTGTGTCTGGCGGCGTGGGGCATCAGGCAGCCCGCTGCCGGTGAAATCAAATCGGACATTGTTCGCGCACTCCAAAGTTCGCGCGATTACCGTCCGCTCGAAGTATTAAAGGCGCCGGTGTTCTGGGTGATGTACCTAATGTTTTTTCTGGTCGCGGCGGCCGGCCTGATGGCGATCATGCAGCTTGCGCCGATCGCCAAGGAATACAAAGTGGCGAACGAGCCGGCGTCCATCCTCGCCCTCACGTTGCCCGCACTGACGTTTGCGCTGGCGATCGATCGCGTGTTCAGCGGTCTCACGCGGCCGTTTTTCGGCTGGGTGTCGGACCGCATCGGCCGCGAGCATGCGATGGGCATCGCGTTCGCCATCGAAGCGGCCGCCATCGTTGCGCTACCGCAGCTTGGCCATGACCCGCTGCTGTTCGTGCTGCTGACCGGGCTCATCTTTTTTGCGTGGGGCGAAATCTACAGCCTGTTTCCGGTCGCCTGCGCCGATTCGTTCGGCACCCGCTATGCGGCCACCCATGCCGGTTTGCTGTTCACCGCAAAAGGCATGGCGACGCTGCTGGTGCTGGCGGCAATCGCGGTATTGCCGCCGACCGGGAGCTGGCACGCGCTTTTTTACGGCGCGGCGGCGATGAACGTGGTGGCGTCGGTACTGGCCTTGCTGGTATTGAAACCGCTGCGCGCGCGGCAATTTGCTGCGGACGGCCTGCGCCGCTAGCGCGCGGCCGCTACGGTAATCATTTCGAGTTTTGCGAGTTCGACTTCGGCCGCCAGCAGTCCGTAGGTGAACGCGAGCGCCGCCAGGACCGCCAGCACCCGTTGCGCTATGTATAAAAGCGCGTTGCCGACGAGTGCTGTCTGCCGGGGCAGACGGGAATCGTGTATTGCGTATTGGTCGACCTGTTCCATGCTGCCTCCCATTCGCGCTGATGTTGGAAAAACGTCCGTCGTTTGCGTGTAGTCATTGTTGACGGCAGCGCGGGCAAGCGGAATACGCTCGAAGGCCTAGGTCGCGGGTAAGGTCGGCGGGGCAGTGGAACGAAGTTGCGAGTGTGCCGCGGCGATGAGCGCTCGCGGCAACGGCCTATGACCTTGGTCATAGCGCGGAAAAACGCTTATATCTTGCCGCGTTTTTTCAGGCGGGAAAGGGTTTCCGGCGACAGATTCAGGTAAGCCGCGAGTTCTTTCTTCGGCAGGCGCTCGACCAGCGCCGCGTGCTTGCGCATGAAGCGCGCCACGCGGCCGGGCGCGTCGAGCAGATGCAGAGTGATGGTATGCGCCATCACTTCGCTCATCAGTTTCATGACTTCGAATTCGAATCCGCTCTTGATGGCCGCGTGCCGTTCCATGAACGCGCTCCAGTCTTCCATCGACAACCGCGCGGTGCGCGCGCGCGTTACCGCGCGGATGGAGTACGGGATCGGCGTCTTCAGGCGCCATGCCGCGTAGCTGGTGTCGATCTCGGTTTCAGCGGCAAAACGCAGGATCATTTCCTTGCCGGCCGGCGTCGAGACGACACGCTTCAGGATGCCGTCGAGGATGAAATACTGCTGCATCGAAGAGTCGCCCTGGCTTTCGAGCTGCGCGCCCTTTGCGTAATCGGTAATCTCCAGCAGCGGCTCGAGTGCTTCCCACTGCTCGCGCGTGATCGCGCGCAGCACGAAGTTCTGGCGCAATTGAAGGCGCACGATTTTAGCTTCGGGATGGCGGGCAAGGGCGGTCATAGGGCGGTGCGCTACGTGAGGGCCTGTGAGCCGCGGCATGATTGCCGGCGAGCGCGGAAGTATACCAAAACGGTAAATATTGACCGTGGTCAAGGCTGCCGGGTTGGCGACTGCATATATTTGAAACCCCTCAAAAAAACATAATTTTCGGGCGCAGCAGTAGCCAACCACCAAGGAGATTTCGATGGATACGGTCACCGACAGCAAAGACAAGGGCGCTGCCACCGGACAGGAAATGACCGACGGTTTTAACCTGCTCATCGATGCCCTCAAGTTGAACGGCATCGATACGATTTTCGGTCTGCCCGGCATCCCGATCACCGACCTCACTCGCAAAGCACAGGCCGCGGGCCTGCGCATGCTGTCGTTCCGTCATGAGCAGAACGCCGGCTATGCCGCGTCGATTGCCGGCTTTCTCACGCAGAAACCTGGGATCTGCCTGACGGTGTCGGCCCCGGGCTTTCTCAACGGGTTGAACGCGCTGGCCCACGCCACCGTCAACTGCTTTCCGATGATACTCATCAGCGGCTCGAGCGAGCGCGAGATCGTCGACCTGCAGCAGGGCGACTACGAAGAAATGGATCAGCTGGCCATTGCCAAGCCGGTCGCCAAGGCCGCGTTTCGCGTGCTGCACGCGGAGGACATCGGCGTCGGCCTCGCGCGCGCCATCCGCGCCGCGGTGTCGGGGCGTCCGGGCGGCGTCTACCTCGACCTGCCGGCGAAACTGTTCGCGCAGAGTATCGGCGCCGAACTCGGCAGGAAAACGCTCATCAAGGTCGTCGATCCGGCGCCGCAGCAGATTCCCGCACCCGACGCAGTCAAGCGCGCGCTCGACTTGCTGAAAGGCGCGAAGAAGCCGCTGATCATCCTCGGCAAGGGCGCCGCCTACGCGCAAGCCGATGCCGATATCAAGGCGTTGGTGGAGCAAACCGGCATCCCATACCTCTCGATGTCGATGGCGAAGGGCCTGCTGCCGGACACGCACGAGCAGTCCGCGTCCGCCGCGCGCTCCTTCGTTCTGCCGGGGGCCGATGTGGTGATGCTCATTGGCGCGCGTCTCAACTGGTTGCTGTCGCATGGCAAGGGCAAAACCTGGGGCGGCAAGGGCCACAAGGACTGGGGTGGCCAGAAGTTCGTGCAGATCGACATCTCGCCGCAGGAAGCCGACAGCAACGTGCGCATCGACGCGCCGGTGGTGGGAGACATCCGGTCCTGCGTGTCGGCGCTGCTGGCCGGCATGGGGTCGGGCTGGACTAAGCCGCCGGCCGACTGGCTGAACGCGATCAACGAGAAGAAGACGACCAATATCGCGAAGATGGCCGAGACGCTGGCCAAGGACCCGTCGCCGATGAACTTCCACAGCGCGCTGAACGTGGTGCGCGACATCGTCAAAGCAAATCCGGACGCGATGCTCGTCAACGAGGGTGCAAACGCGCTCGATTTCACGCGCAGCATCGTCGACATGTACAAGCCGCGCAAGCGCATCGATGTCGGCACGTGGGGCATCATGGGCGTCGGCATGGGCTATTGCGTGGCGGCCGCCGTGGTGACCAAGCAGCAGGTAATCGCGATCGAAGGCGACAGCGCGTTCGGTTTCTCCGGCATGGAAGTCGAGACCATCTGCCGCTACAACCTGCCGGTCTGCATCGTGATCATGAACAACAACGGCGTCTATAAAGGCACCGACGTCAACCCGGCGGGCGGTCCCGACGTGGCGCCCACCGTGTTCGTCAAGGGCGCGCGCTACGACAAAATAATTGAAGCGTTCGGCGGCGTCGGCGCGCATGTCACGACGCCTGCCGAGCTGCGCAAGGCGATGGAAGAAGCCGTGCGCTCGAAGAAGCCGACGCTCATCAATGCCGTGATCGACGAAGCGGCTGGCACCGAAAGCGGCCGCATCACGAGCCTGAACCCGCAAAGCGCGAAAAAGAAATAGCGCTTCGAGCGGACGCGAGAAGCGCGCCGCTCAAGCTGCCGCGAGTACGAGCGGACTTGCTGCCGCTCATCTCGCGGCGAGAAACGATAACGAGTGAGGATCTAATGGAAGCATTGAAAGGTGTTCGAATTCTGGAT
>CANJHY010000195.1:0-7969 GCA_947474275.1 Betaproteobacteria bacterium | reverse complement strand
CCGCCGCCAGTAGTGAAACCGGCGCAAAATCCCGCGCGGAATCGTATGGCAATTTGCTGTAGAGACTGGGATTGGTCGTGAATGAAGTATCCACCGCCAGCAGGGTATAGCCATCCGCCACCGCCTTGACTGCCAATTCACTGCCTATGGTGCTGCCGCCGCCCGCGCGATTGTCTATCACCAATTGCTGGCCCAGCGCTTCGCTCAGCCGCGGCGCTATCGTGCGTATCAATATGTCGGTGCCGCCACCGGGCGCGAAAGGCACGATCATGCGCACCGCCCGCGCCGGATAATTTTGCGCCGGACAGGCAACGCACCAAAACGCGGCTACGCCGACTGTCAGCGTGCATGCAATCCTGTGTTTCATTTCGCCACCCCGCTGCTTTCGCGCATCGCAATTTTCCCGGAAGGTTTTGCAGATTCTAACCCATAGTCAGCGCTGGGTTTGGGCCGTCCGGCAGATTCCGCCTTGACCAAACGAATCGCGCGTCGATACTATCGGCACATCCCTTCAACGAAAGAAAAACACGCATGTCCCGCCTTCCTCCCGTCACTGAAACAGCATCGCCGGCAGTCGCCGAAGTGTTCGGCGAAATCAAAGCCACCCGCGGCTTCGTATCGAACGCCCTGAGTTCCATCGGCCACGCACCCGAAGGTCTGAAACACCTGGCGCGGCTGGGCGCTTACACGAAATACCAGACCGATCTGCCTGAGCGGCTGCGCGAGCTTTCCATCCTGTGCGCCGCGCGCGGCGTCGCCTACGCCTGGACCCACCACTCGGCGCTTGCCGTGCAGGCAGGCATTCCACAGGCGGCAGTCGACGACATAGGCGCGGGACGCGTGCCCACCGCGCTACCGCCGGCTGAGCAGGCGATTGCGCGTTTCATCCAGGAAGCGTTTTCGTCGCAATCCGCCAGTAGCGAAACGTTCACCGAACTCGCGCGCCACTTCACGCCGCGGCAGATCACCGATATCGCGCTGTCAGCGACCTACTACCGGGCGCTAGGCACCATGGTGATGGCGTTCGGCGTTGAAATGGAATCGCCGGCGGTGCTGAAAATCGAAAAAGACTGGCAGAAAGCGAAAGCCGGACTGTAAGCGGAAGCTGTTCTGTTGAACTTGACGTAACACGACAGCAAATATTCGTCGTCCCCGCGCAGGCGGGGACCCAGGTTTTTTCGTTCTGGTTTCCCGACTGCGCGGGAATGACGGAATCGAGGTGTCGTGCAGTTATGTAACCCTCAACGTTCCAGGGAGTAGTTCATGAGAAACATCCACGCCTGTCTGCTGCTGATTGCTGTTTTCATTCCATCGCTCGCCGCCGCCCAGAGCTATCCGGCAAAACCCATTCGCATCATCGTCTCGTATCCGGCCGGCGGCGCCAACGATATCGTCGCGCGTTCCGTCGGACAGAAACTCAACGAATTGCTGGGTGCGAGCATAGTCGTCGACAACCGTTCAGGCGCGGGCGGCACCATAGGCGCTGACGTCGCGGCAAAAGCACCCGCCGATGGCTACACGCTGCTGATGGCGGCCGGCGCGCACACGCTGGCGCCCAGCCTGTACATCAAAATGCCTTACGACATCGTGCGCGATTTCGCGCCGATCAGCATTTCGGCGAAAAGCACTTACCTGCTCGTCGTGCATCCGTCGGTGCCAGCCCACTCCGTCAAGGAGCTCATTGCGCTGGCACGCGCCACGCCCGGCCGCTTCAACTACGCGTCCTCGGGTATCGGCGCGCCGCCGCACCTTGCGGGCGAAATGTTCAACACGCTCGCCAAGGTGCAGATGGTGCACGTCGCCTACAAGGGCGATACCCCAGCCATCGCCGACCTGCTCGGCGGCCACGTCGATCTCGCGTTTCTCGCCGTCTCAGCCACCTCGCCGCACATCAAGGCAGGAAAATTGCGGGCATTGGCCGTCACCGGCGCGCAACGCACGCCTGTGATGCCCGATCTGCCGACCATCGCCGAGGCCGGCGGTCTCAAGGAATTCGACATCAGCACCTGGTGGGGACTGTTGACGCCTGCCGGCACGCCCGCGGATGCGATCAGCAAACTGTCCGCCGCGATGGCGAAGATCGCCGCCATGCCCGACATCAAGACGCGCTTCGGCGAGCTCGGCGTGGAAGCAGCATCCGACACGCCCGATCAGTTCGGCACCTTCATCAAATCCGAAATCCAGAAATTCGCGAAACTTGCGAAGCTGGCAGGTGTCAAGCCGGAATAGCCGCGCTTATATACCCTGCAGCAGTTCACGCGCAGGCACGCATTCGTTGCGTTCAACGCGCCTTACCAGCGCGGCAATAGCCGCATGCGTCGGTGCGGGTATGCGCAGTTCGTCGCCTTTGGCTGCGACATAGCCGTTCATGAAATCGACTTCGGTGCGGCGGCGCTTGGCGATGTCCTGCGCGGTGCCTGAGCGCCCTCCTTCGGGCCGCAGCCGCAAACCTTCCAGCATGTGATGCTCGACTTCAGCGAGTATCCTCGCGTCACCGTCCGCCGCTGCCAGCCACTTCTTCGCTGCCAGTCCGCGTATCGATTCCAGCTTGAACCCGGCAGCCTTGCCTATGCGTATCGCTTCCGCAGCGAGGCGGATTTGCAACCGCCGCGCAGGTTCGTAATCAATGACCTGATTCAAATCCAGCCCCGACGCTCCCGACAATCCAGTCGTCATCGTATTGGCGGTGAGCTTGGACCAGCGCTCGCCCCACAGATTGGCAGTCACCTTGGCGCTGTCAACTGCGCGCAGCATCTCCGCGATGCGTTGCGCGCGCGTTGTCAGCAGGCCGTTGAGTTCGCCGACGCGGAACACCGTATAAGCATCGCCGCCGGGCATTTGCGTGCGCACGATGCGGCCGGGCGCTACGGCTTCGACGCTGATCGTGCTTGCGATGCAACCCAGCGTTCTGCCCCACCCCGCGATGCGCGCGACTTCTTCTTCGACCAACCCGTTCTGCATGGTCACGACGATGCCGCCGGGCGCGAGGTAAGGCACTATGAGCGCAGTCGCCCACGCGGTGTCGTACAATTTCATGCAGATGAATGCGATGTCGATTGCGGCAGGCGGGAGACTTTGCACTTCGGCAATGTGCAGCGCTTTGACCTGCACGTCGTATTCGCCCTGGGTGCCGCCCAGATGCAGGCCGCGGGTCTTGATTTGCGCGATGTGCTCGGGCCAGGGGTCGATCAGCGTCACGTCATGGCCGGCGCGCGCAAGATGACCGCCGGTATAACCGCCGACGGCGCCGGCGCCGACAAACGTGATTTTTTCCTTCAAGACCGCCGCGCTAGCTCACCGGTTTCATCATTGGTGTGCGGTCGGATTCCAGCTCCACGCGCAGTGCGTTGATCACCGACGCCAGCGCAATGAAATATCCGCACAACAGGGTAACGTCCGTAACACCGCGCTCACCGAACTCTTTGTGCAACTGCACAAATGTCGCATCGCTGACATTGCCGCCCTGTGCGAATTCGCGCGCATAGGCGATTGCCGCGCACTCTGACGTGCTCAGCGTCGTTGCCAGTTTTCCTGCATTGAGTTGGTCGACTTCGGCCTGCATTACGCCTTCCTTCAGCGCGAACGGCACGTGATGGGTCCACGCATATTGATTGCCGCACGCCAACGCCAATATCGTCAATTCGCGTACCCGCCCGCTCAGCGTCGTGCGATAGCGCACGTACTCGCCATACCCGGCGAACGCGCGCAGCCCTTGCGGTGCATGGGCGAGACTGCGCAGCACGTGCGACACGTTGCCGCGCGTCTTCTTGATTTCGGCGAATACCGCAGCCGCTTCCGGGTTGGTGCTTTCGTCGACTGCAGGCAAACGGCCGAGTTCTGATTTAGCGGGCATTAGCAACTTTCAAAGTGGGTGCGTCGGGCAGTTTGATGGCCTGGTACTCCGACTGCGTGGGCTGTCCGGCGGCGACGTGCATCACGTCATGCTTCAAATCGAAAATCAACGACGCAATAGTCATGGTCGGTTCGTGCCCCGGGTATTCGTGCGGTGTGCGGCAGATCGCGCGCGGCGCGCCGAACTCATCGCGCAGCACAGCCTTGATATCGTCGATGGTGATCTTGCCGATTTTCGGTTCAAGCAACTGGCGCGCGCGGAAATCGCGATAAAGCGAGTCGCCTGTGTAGTACTTGGACACACCGGTCGTCTGCGCAACGACCGACTGAAAGTGATTGGCGTGCGTCAGCAGGCCGCGTTCAGGGTAAACGACGAATACATTATCAGGCGTCGTTTCGAAGTCGATCGCCATGCCGTCACGATGGGCGATGACGTAATTGCCAGATGCCCCGCGCGGCGCGCGCACCAGCGAATCAATGGCTTCGTAGTAATGTCGCGAATGCAGGATGCGCCGGCGCAGTATCGGGATCGGTACACCCACTTTGCCGCGGTCGTCATTCGACACCAGCAGGTTCCCGCATACCAGCACACCGTGTTCGTTGAAACCGTCGCGGCCGACCATGCCGGCTTCTACGATCAGCACCAGCGCCGGCTTGTTGCGCTGGCGTATGCGCAGCACGACGACCGATTCGACGGTCTGGTTCCGCCAGTCCCAGTTCTTGCCGATCAGGATATTGCCGTCCTTGGTCGCTTCGGGCAGCGCGACAACAGTTGTGCATTCAGTCGCTGGTTTGGTGCCGCCCTGGCTGCCGTAGAGGATTTCGGTACGGCAGTTGACGGCGATGACGTCTTCCAGCTTTTGTTTCGCGCCGGCGGCAATGCCTTTGAGTTCCTGCATGATGTCGGCGTCGATTGCCTCAATCTGCGCGCCGTAACCGCGCGCGCGTTCGCGCACCTCGTCCAGTGTGAGTTTCGCCTGACTGACGAACGACGGCAGGTAAAATTCTATGGTCTTGGCGACACGGTCGGCCGCTTGCGCGCCATGCTGCTCGCCGCACTCGTGCGCATCACCTTCGATGCTGATGACCGGAAATGGTTTGTACATGTTTATTTTCCCCGCTTATTTCACCGAGTGAAACTTCAGCACGTCGGCGACGCAGCGGTCAGGCAGGTAGTCGTAAATATTGTGGCGCTCGTTCTCGTAAATGATCAGTTCGGCGCCTTTGATGCGTTTGATCATTTCCGGATACAGCGATACCGAGCCTATCGGCTCGGCGCCGGGGCCCACGATCAGCGTGCGGCATTTGATGGCGCTGATTTCGTCCATGAAATCGGTATCGGTCCAATAGCCGACGAAACGGCTGATGAAATCGAGATCGTTTTTGCAGATTTCGTCGAGCACCCAGTCGATCAACCGCTGGTCCGCGACACCCACCGGTAAACGGTCGTTGATGGTTTCGCCGAACACCGCGCGCATGCCGCGTTTGGCCGCATCGCGCAGCCAGCGTTTGCCCTGCTCGCCCTTAAAACCCGGCGTCGAGCAAAACAGGATCAGGCTTTTGACGCGGGCCGAATGGTGAATGGCGAGTTGCTGGCCGACATAACCGCCGGCAGACGCCGCCAGGATGTCCACCTTGTCGAGTTTGAGATGGTCAAGGAGTTCGCACACATCGCGCGTCAGCACTTCCTTGTTAAGCGGTGAATCCGCCGGCGGAATTTGCGAAGCGCCGTGGCCGCGCGTATCCACGCGTATCACGCGAAAATGGCGCGCAAGCTGGGGCACCATGGAGAAATAACGCCGCGAGCTACTCATCGCCGGATGCAGCATCAGCAGCGGCCTCGCCGGTTTCCATGGATCGGTAAAATCGTCGATGTAGTAAGCGATCTCGATGCCGTCGCTGGTTTTGAAAATCTGTTTTTCCATGGTCCGTTTTTCTATTGAGGAATGATGCCGGCCGATTTGACGATTTGCGCGAACTTGGCAACGTCGTCGCGTATCAGTTGCGCGAACTGCTCGGGCGTGCTCGATTCGGGCTCCGAGCCGCCGCTCACGAATTTATCCTGCACGTCTTTTTGCGCGATCGCCTTGACGATGGCGACATTGAGGCGGTCGAGCAGATCGCGCGGCATATTGGGCGGCCCCATGACGCCGAACCACGACGTGAGTTCATAACCACGCAGCCCCGCTTCCTGCATGGTCGGCACATTGGGCAGGCTCGCCGTACGGTGGCTGCCTGTCACGGCCAGCGGACGCAGTTTTCCGGACGCGATATGCACGAGCGTCGATTGCACTACCGTGATCATCATGTCCACTTGTCCTGCCAGCAGATCGACGAAGGCCGGCGTGTCGCCTTTGTACGGTATGTGCGCAATATCGACTTTGGCGAGCGACTTGAACATTTCAGCCGACAGATGCGGTGTCGCGCCGGTGCCCGATGATGCGTAGTTCATCTTGCCGGGATGGGCTTTGGCGAGCGCGATCAGCTCCTTCACATTCTTCGCCGGCAGCGCGGATGGCACCACCAGCACGTTTTGTATGCGGCAGGCGAGCGAGATTGCCGTGAAATCTTTCATCACGTCGAACGGCAATTTGGCATAAACGCTGGGCGCTACAGCCAGCGAACCGAAACCCATCAGCAGGTTGTAGCCATCCGGCGCGGCCTTGGCGATGCCATCGGCGGCGATCGTGCCGCCCGCCCCGCCGCGGTTCTCGACTATGACGGTCTGCCCGAAAAACTCGGTCAGCTTTTGCGCGAGCACGCGTGCGTGGTAATCGTTGGCACCACCGGCAGGAAAACCGGATACCAGGCGCACCGGCTTGACGGGATACGATTGTGCGTTGACCACGCCGGCAACTCCAAGCGTCACGCACCAAATCGCTGCCGCCGCTTTCATTTGTCTCTCCATCACAGCGCGCGGCCGGCGCGCACGTCGTCGACAAATCGCTTCGCTTCCTGCGCGCAACGATCGGGGATCTCGCCCACCATGCTGTGACCGGCGCCTTTGACACTGATGTAACGGCAGTTCTTGCCCAGATACTGCCGCATCTGCTCATATTCGTGCGCTTCGACCATGGGATCCGGGTCGGGCACCACCATCAGCGTCGGACACTTGATCTCGCCCAGGCGCTCCGGGAAGTACTCGCTTGCCATCAGCGGCACGAAGCGTCCGAGATGCTCGGGAGTCACGCCTTCTGCAGTATCGAGAAACCATTTCTGGTGTTCCGGACTCGCATTGCCGATGCGGTCGTGCATGGTTTCGGTCAGAAACTGCCGCACACCGCCGGCAGCGACGCGCGCCAGCCAATTGCCTTTCTTGGGGCGCTCGGGATTGATGCCAGCTGTAGCCGCATAGAACCCCAGGGAGGCAAACCGTGCGGGGAAACGCAGCGCTGCATGCATGGCGATCATGCCGCCGGCTGACGCACCAATGATATGCGCTCGCTCATAGCCCAAGCGATCCAGCAGCTCGATCAGGTCGCGCGCCAGCCGTTCATTCGTCAGCGGCTTGTCGAGGCCGGGCTCGGATTTGCCGTGTCCGCGGATATCGGGCCGCACGACGACGTAGTCGCGTGCGAGATGCGGCACCCACGCGTAGAGCCGCAGCGCGCTGCCCATGCCCGGATGCAGCAGCACGACGCAGTCGGCTTTTTTCCACGGGTCGGTAAAATCGTCGAGGCAGTAGTGCAGTGTATTGCCGTCGCTTGCCTGCCAAAAGTTGCTGGAAGTTGTCATCAAAGGATTGCCGGTAGGTGGATACGGTGGCAGGTGCCACACGCAAGTCAGTTGAATTGCCCGGCTGATTATAGATTATCGTCAACGCGGCGTGTAGCGAGCCGCTTCCGAAAACGCCAGCTTTTGCTATTATGCGAGATATGAACAACACAGACCTTCGACGTACTGCGCGGCTGGCGATCGCGGTAACTTTCTCTTGCAGCGCTATCGCCGCGACCGCCGCGGATTCAGGCGCATATCCAACCAAGCCGATACGCTTCATATTGCCCTTCGCGCCGGCGGGCAGCGCCGACGCGCTGGCGCGCACGATACAGCCGGCCTTGAGCGAAGCGCTGGGCCAAACGCTCGTAATCGACAACCGCCCCGGTGCCAGCAGCACCAT
>CANJHY010000194.1:0-7984 GCA_947474275.1 Betaproteobacteria bacterium | reverse complement strand
TCCGACCAGGTCGGGCAGCAGGTGGTGGCCGACAACCGGCCCGGCGCCGGCGGCAATCTCGGTCTCGAGCTCGCGGCGAAAGCGCCGCCCGACGGCTACACGATAGTTTTGAGTTCGCCGCTGGTCGCGATCAGCCCGTCGTTATATTCGAAACTCAACTACGATCCAGCGAAAGACCTGACGTCGATCTCGCAAGTCGCGCTGATCCAGAATGTATTGCTGCTGCATCCCTCGGTGCCCGCGAAGTCGCTGAAGGAATTAATACAGCTCGCGCGCCGCAGCCCGGGCAAGCTCAACTTCGGGTCAGGTGGGGTCGGCACCACCACGCATCTCGCGCCCGAGCTTTTGAAGAGCCTTGAGAAGATCAACCTCGTGCACGTTCCGTACAAGGGGTCGGGCCAGGCGCTGGTCGGTTTGCTGGGAGGCGAAGTCGACATGCTGATCATGGCAGTGCCGGCGGCGTCCAGCCAGATACTCTCAGGCAAGGTGCGCGCGCTGGCGGTGTTGTCATCGCAGCGCTCGCCGGTAATCCCCGAGACGCCGACAGCAGCGGAAGCCGGCGTCGAGAATTTCGAAGTGCCGATCTGGTACGGCATCCTCGCGCCGGCAGCGACGCCGCGCGATATCATTACGCGTCTGAACACGGAACTCACCAAGGCGTTGACCGCGCCCGAGATGAAAGAGCGGCTGGGCTCAGCAGGCATAGAACCGATGACGAGCACGCCCGAGCAATTCACCGCTTTCATCCGTAGCGAAACCGTGCGTTATGCGAAAGTCGTCAAAGATGCCGGCATCAAGCCGGAATGACTTGCTTAAAAATCCAGAACGTTTTTAACCGCCGATGAACGCCGATATACGCAGATGTAAAACAAAGTAATGACCGACAGGACAATCATGGGATTGCCCGCGTCTCTTTGCATATTGCCTGCTATCGACGCTCCTATTTTCGATCGTATCGGCGTTCATCGGCGTTCATCGGCGGTTACGCATGAAATTTAAGCTCGCTTTTACATACGATGCTTGACGCCGCAATAGTCGGCCTTGGCCGCTGGGGACAGAACCACGTCAACTCGGTGCAGGGCGTGAGCGAGAAGGTGCGCTTCACGCGCGGCGTGGTGCGGAATCCGGAGAAAGTCAAAGAGTTCGCCGACAAACAGGGCCTGCGCCTGTCGAGTGACTACGCCGAATTGCTCGCCGACCCGTCGATCAAAATGGTTGTGCTCGCGACACCGAACTCACTGCATCCCGCGCAGATCATCGCGGCGGCGCAGGCCGGCAAAGCAGTGCTGTGCGAGAAGCCGCTGGCGCTCACGCGCGCAGATGCCGAGCGCGCGGTGCAGGCTTGTCAAAAGGCGGGCGTATTGCTAGGCATCGGCCAGGACAAGCGCTTCTGGCCGTCGATGCAGGAAATGAAGCGCGTGGTCGACAGCGGCGTGCTCGGCGAAGTGCTGCACGTCGAAGGGCATTTCAGCAACGAGAACGCGAGCAACAAACTACATTACGGCTGGCGCGAATCCTCCGGCGAGGCGCCGGGCGGTAGCATCACCGCGACCGGCATCCACGTGCTCGATGCTTTCGTCAATCTCATCGGCCCGGTGCGCCGCGTTAACGCCCAGCACATCCAGAAGCGCCCGCCGCCGGAATCGCTCGATACGCTTTCGATCACATTCGAATTCGCGAACCACGTGAGCGGCGTGCTGTGCGGCGTGCGTGCGACGCCGCTGTTTTGGCGCGTGCATGTCTTCGGCAACCAGGGGTCGGTTGAGGCGACCGGACCGACCGAGCTGGTTCTACGCATGAGCGGCGGCAAGGTAGAGCGGCTGGCGTTCGAGCCGGTCAATGCGTTGCGCACGAACCTCGAAGCATTCGCTGATGCGATCGACGGTAGGTCTGAATATCCGATTTCCACCGCGCAGATGATGGATGTGATCGAGGGGCTGGAAGGGATTGTTGCTGCGGTGGAGTCGGGGAAGGCAGTGGAGATTAGCGTCTAGTCGGAAGTTTCTTGCACCTGCCGTTCGAGAAGTTACCCTGTTTGCCTCGCGCCAAACAGGGTCAAGAATGTCGCCTGCTACGATCCGGCTGCAGGTTCCGGAACTCTCTTGATGAATCTCGCCCATGTCAGCGGATCAGGGCTTTGGCATGGTCCGCCCCCGGTTCCTGGCAATGAGACAATCCGCAACATGCCATCCACGCCCTACCACCCGCCAGCAAATCGCGGGCTCGCCATTCTCCATCTCTCGGAGCAACTGATCGTCGTCGACAAGCCCAGCGGCTTATTGTGTGTGCCCGGGCGCGGCGCGGGTAAGGAAGATTGCCTGTCGCGCCGGGTGCAGGCTGAATATGCCGACGCCCTGATCGTGCATCGTCTCGACATGGGCACCTCAGGCATCGTCGTCATGGGTCGTGGTGCCGATGCGCAGCGCGAGTTGAGCGTGATGTTTCAGGAGCGTCGCGTGCGCAAGCGTTACCAGGCGCTGATCGAGGGGCAGTGGACAGCGGCTGCCGAGGGGGAGATCGATCTGCCTATCAGCGGCGGCTCGCCGCGTCGCCCGAAACAGAAAGTCGATCACGACGCGGGACTGCCGAGCCTGACCCGCTATCGCGTCATCGATACCTCGCACGCGATGTCGCGCATTCAGCTGGATCCTGTTACCGGCCGTTCGCACCAGTTGCGGGTGCACATGGAAGCGATGGGGCATCCCATCCTCGGCGACGACTTCTACGGCACGCCAGAATCCTGCGCGAAAGCAAAGCGCCTGATGCTGCACGCGTGCGAAATAGAATTCTGCGATCCCACAACGGGCTTGGCGCTGCGCGTCGAATGTCCACCGCCTTTCTAATCGGCGGTAACTTCCGCATTCACTTCCGGCGTATGCCTATGACGCGACCGACTTCCGCTGGGCGCGGGCGTTGCGAATGAGCTTCGTGCAAGGCTTGCAGGCGCACATGTCTGTCAGCGGGCCAGGTGGCGCTGCGCCGCGTTGTCATGTTGACGCAGAGCGAGATTGCCTCGGAGGTCGCTGCCAGCCAGCGCTCGCGCGCGTGATGCATGGTCATGAAGTAATGCAGGCGCTTCGCGTCGAAGTCGATCACCTGAAAGGTGAAATCAAGCGGATCGCCCGCGTGTACCTCGCGCTGGTAGGTGACATGCGTTTCCAGCGTAAACGTGCTGCAACCGGTTGCTTCGGTGCTCGCAGAGCCTATGCCGAGCTTTTCCCAGGGGAGATCGAGAGCCTGGTCGAAGATGACGGAGTAGTAGCCGACGTTCATATGGCCGTTGGGATCGATGTACGCCGGCGGCACGACAAAGCTGGAATAGCTGATATTGTCGATCGCCTCGGTGATGTCAGAAGATGGCAATGCGGTCATGACTCAGGCGCCAGAAACTTCCGCGCAACGTCGACAAATCCCCGCGGATTTTCCAGGGTGATGTGATGGTCTGACGCCGGCACCTCGGCGCTCTGCACCTGCGGAGCCTTGGCCCGGATCTCGGCCAGCACCTCGGGATTGAACCGTGTGCTGTGCTCTCCCGCTATGACCATCGCCGGTATCTTGATCTTCTCCCATAACGGCACGCCGGGGACCTGCCGGAAGTTCCGATACACGGGGCGGTCGAACTTGTGCTGCCACCCGCCTTCGTTGTCCTGCCTTCCGCTGTGCATGGCCACGTGATGGATGACTTCAGTTGTGGCGATTTGCGATTTCGCGGGCTCGAGACGGTAACGCGCGACGAGTTCGTCCTGTGTCGCGTAAATTTTCGCCGGCCGCGAGCTGAACTCCCGCATCTTGGTGACGTTGTTCATGGGCATCAGCATGGTGCTGTCGACGACGATGAGCCGGCTGACCCGGCCCGGATACTTCGCCGCATAAACGAGCGATATCATGCCGCCCATCGAATGGCCGATCAGCACGACGTCCTTGAGATCGAGCTTTTCGAGGAAGGCGTTGATATCCTCGGCGTGGGTTTCGAACGAATAGGTTTGCGGGTCGGCCCATGCGCTGTCGCCGTGCCCGCGTAAATCCGGCGCAAGAACATGATGGTCGGGCGTAAATCCCGGCGCGACATAGTCGAACCAGTGCGCGTGTGCCGATCCGCCGTGGACGCACAGCATCGGCCGGCGTCCTGCAGTGCCGTAATCAAGATAATGGAGTTTGACGCCGTTCGCTTCGATGAAGCGGCTCTTGCTGGGTGCAACACTAAGGTCGGTCATGTTTTACTGTGCAGTCATGGTGGAGGCGCCGAATCAGATATGCGCTATCGCGGCGTGAATTCATAAGTTCTGCCTTTGGAATCGGTGCCCTTGAAAGGGTACTGTACATCCTGCGGGTCGTATTGAATGGCGGCTCGCGAGCCGTCGGGGCCTGTCCATGTCAACCCATCGGAGGCCAGGTCAACCTGCACGTCGCCTATGGGGTTGCCGCCGATATTGACGATCTTGGCCCATAGCTTGTCGCCGCGCATTTCGAAATGCCAAAGCGACGTGCCATTGCCCCTGTCGATGTGCCATATAGGCACTGCCAGTATCGCTTTGCGCACAACATCGGCGTTTGTCTTCGCGTCCTGCGCCCAGGCCGCCGGAACGCTCGCGCATCCTGCGGCGATTAACAGCACCAACAAAGCTTTGTGGATTGCGTGGGTCATAGTCTGATTTTAGCTTGCTGCGCGCCCGCCTGCGGATTGCCACAATTCGCCTCAGGCGCGCCAGAATTGCGCCCGGCCCCGCCATTGCGGATGCATAGCCTTTAACCTCCCTCTTACCGTTTGAGGTCACCATGCGCATACTTCTGCTCAAACCGCCGCATATCGCAATCGGCAGCCGCATCCCGCTGGAACAACTTCCCCCGCTGGGCCTGCTTTCGATCGTGGCCCGCTCATCGATGCGGGCCACGATGTCGGACTGCTCGACAAGATCAAGGAAGGCTGCGACACCACCACCGACCGCGATCTGCTGCGCTGCCTGCGGCAGCTGGTTTCGTACGACGCCGATCAGATCACGACGATGTTCGTGACGGCGCACCGCTGGACCGAGTACGTAAAGAACTGGTTGTCGCGCGTCAAGCATGACCTCAAGTCTTCGTCGGGATGAACCGGAGATGGCGCCGCGTTACAATGGCGCCCGGTGCGCCGGTAACACCAGGGGGAATCTTAAAAGCCCGTTCGCCCTGATGTATAGAAGGGCGAAGAGGTGCGTGGCTCGGAACAACGACGGCCATTCATGCTTCGATACCTCAGCACGAACGGCCTTAAGGGGGGGGCTTCCAGTCGGTGGCACATGATTTTGCATGCTTGAGATTTTTTTACTGACGGAGTGACGCCTTCAAGCAGGTGTGACCCGGACAGTGCGAATGCGCCGTAAGGCGCGGAGGAGCCCTAGAGTGGAATCGGAAGTACTGCTACCGACGGAAAAAATGCGCCAGTGGGTATTCAACCTCTGGCGCGCGGCAGGCAGCGCCGAGCAGGAGGCGCAACTCACTGCCGACCATTTGATCGGCGCCAACCTCGCCGGCCACGATTCGCATGGTGTGGGCATGGTGGCGCCGTATGTGCGTTCGCTGCAGGCCGATGAACTGCAGCTCAATCAAAGCATCTCGGTTGTCACCGATGCCGAGTCGCTGCTGGTGGTGGACGGCAACCGCGGCATCGGCCAGTCGATGGCATACCAGACCATGGAACTCGCGGTCGAACGCGCACGCCGCAACGGCGTCGTCATCGTGGGGCTGCGCAATACGCATCACATCGGCCGCGTCGGGCACTGGGCGGAGCAGGCGATCGCCGCAGGCTTCGCGTCTATCCATTTCACCAACGTGGTGAGCCGCCCGATCGTCGCGCCGCACGGCGGCCGGCAGAGCCGCTTCGGCACCAATCCGCTGACCGTCGGCCTGCCGCGCCGCAATGCGCCGCCCATCCTGCTCGATTTTGCTTCCAGCGCGATCGCGGTGGGCAAGGTGCGCGTCGCCTACAACCGCAAAGGGCAGGCGCCGGCCGGCGTGTTGATCGACCATGAAGGCAACCCGACGACCAATCCCGCCGTCATGTATGAAGAGCCGATGGGTGCACTGCTCACCGCGGCCGGCCACAAAGGTTATGCGCTGGCGATGGTGTGCGACCTGCTCGGCAGCGCGCTCTTTGGCGGCAATACATCGCACCCGCCGCGCCTGCGCGTGCCGGGGCTCTACAACAATATGCTCGCCATCGTGTTCGACCCGTCGCGTTTCGGCGCGGGCGAACATTTCGAGCAGGAGGCGAACGCGTTTATCGACTACGTGCAGTCGGCGAAGCGCGTCGACGCAGACACGCCGATCGAGGTCCCGGGCGATGCGGAGCGGCGTTACCGGGTGCAGCGCGCGCAGGCGCTGCCGCTCGATACCGGCACGTTGCGCACACTGGACGAGGCGGCGCTCGCTATCAACAAATTACGCGGCTCGGCTTTGCCGCCGGCGTCTTCGCTGATCGCGCACTAACTGCGGGACGGACGACGGCTTATGGCCGTTTGCAACTGTTCGTCCATGACTAAAGTTCGAGGCGCAGGCAATGCTTGTTTGCGGTATTGGTGAGTTCTTAGCTCAGTCTTTGCCTGATCCATGCCGGGCGCCGGCGGCAATCGAGGACGGCATAAACAAGCACCGTCTGGTCCTCAACCCGGTAATAGATAGCAAACGGAAATCGCTTTGATAACAGGCGATGATATTTCTCGAAATGCACGGAATGCATGCCCGCGCTGAGAATCAGCGAGTCGATATCCGAGTAAAGTGAATCAAGGAAATAGTTGCCAACGCCTTCGGCCTGCATTTCATAGAACCGGTAACCGTCAATCAAATCCCGGCTGGCCGAGCCAAGTATCCTGACTTTCATGAAATCTTGGTTCTGATATTCCTTTTGGCCGCATCCCAGTCTTCGAATTCATCATCCCCGCGTTTTTGCGCCGCGTCTCGTTCTGCCAACACGTTTTCATGCCACGCCGGTGAGGTCACGCCGGCCGCCTTGCTGCACAAATCGTCCCAAAGCGACTCCATTGCCTGAAGCTTCTCTTCCACGGACATCTTTTCCAAAGGTATCGTATTTGCCATGATGCCTCCTGTATGTATCGCCAAAGTTTACGCCGGGATCCCGCATATTCCAATCCCTTGGTGCGCGAACTCGTCGTCGCGGGTCTTCGACGAAAAAAGCCAAGAGCGCATATCAAATTGCGCGGATTAGAGGACGAGTATTATGCGGTAATCGTTGACGTTGGTGCGCGTGGGGCCGGTGATGACGAGGTCGCCGATGGCGGAGAAAAAGCTGTAGCCGTCGTTGTTGGCGAGCAGTTGGTCGGCGTGCACGCCGAGTTTTGTCGCGCGCGCGAGCGAATCCGGTGTTGCAATGGCGCCGGCGTTGTCTTCGGTGCCGTCGATGCCGTCGGTGTCGCACGCGAGGGCGTGTATGCCGTCGGCACCTTTCAGGTCGTCAACCAGCGAAACGAGAAATTCCGCGCAACGTCCGCCGCGCCCCTTGCCGCGCACGGTGACTGTGCATTCGCCGCCTGAGATCAACGCGACTGGAGTTTGCCAAGGCTGTCCGTGCATTTTGACTTCGCGCGCGAGTGCGCCGTAGACCTTGGCGACTTCGCGCGCTTCGCCGGTCACGCTGTCGCCGAGCACGGCGGCACGCACGCCGTTGGCTTCGAAGAATTTCGCTGCGGCCTGCAGCGACTGCTGCGCCGTCGCGATCACGCGGTTCTCGGTCCTGGCGAATATCTTGTCGCCGGGCTTGGGCGTTTCGGCTAGTTCGCCGCGCATGCCGCGCTCGAGAGTCGTCTGCACCGTCGCCGGGATCTTGCACTCGTAGCGGGTCAGGATGTCGAGCGCATCCTTATAGGTGGTTGGATCCGGCGCGCAGGGACCGGACGCGATATGCGTGGGATCGTCGCCGGTGACATCCGAGATCACAAGCGCGAGAATTTTCGCTTTGCAAACGGCAGCAAGCCGCCCGCCCTGGATCAGC
>CANJHY010000193.1:0-8054 GCA_947474275.1 Betaproteobacteria bacterium | reverse complement strand
TAGGACGCGCCCGGTTGCTAATCAAGCGCGCTATCTGACCACATCTTCCCACCGCGGACACGCGCGTTCCTCGAAAGGCTTGTCCCACTGCGCGCAATTGGCGCGGTCGACGACTTGCACCGGCAATATGATCTGCGGTGGCACGCTCTTGCCGCGCAAATGGCGAATCGCTGCTTCAGTGGCGAGGCAGCCCATTTTCATGGCGTCGAAATCGACCGTCGCGAGCAACTTGCCGCTTTTGATCGCGGCAATCGCTTCCGGTACCGCGTTGATGCCGGTCACCACACTCGTGCGTCCCGCCGCATCGAGCACTTCCAGCATGGCCAGCGCCATCACATCGTTGGCTGCAAGTATCGCGTCGAACCGCACGCCGGACTTCAGAAAAACCGCGCCGACATGCAAAGTGTCATCGCGCTGATATTCGCCGCTGATCGTCGCCACGATGCGCATGTCCGAATATTTTTTCAGCGCGTCGCAGAATCCGCGTACCCGTTCCACGCTCGACACCGATTCGCGTGGCCCGGCGACGATGACGATATCACCGCGTCTTTTCAAATGCTCGCACAGGTACGTAGCGACCCTGAACGCCAGCGGATAGTCTTCGGAGCCGACAAAGCTGACGATGTTCTGCTCGGTAAACGGGTTGACGAAACCTATGATGGGAATGCCGGCCGCGACAATCTTGCGAATCGCCGCATTGACCGCGGTCGGATGCGCCGGCACCAGCGCAAATGCGTCAGGACGCGTGGCGAGCGCCGCATCGATCAGCGCAATCTGCTCTTCCGCATCATCGGGTTTTTGCGGCACGTAGTGAACAGTGCGCGCCCCCATGCGCTGCGCCGTGCGGTCAGCACCCATCCGCGCTGCAGCATAAGCGGGGTTGGTGAGGTTCTTGGTGAAAACCGCTATAACGGGCTGTTTTTCATTCATGGCTTACCGGTATGCATTAACTCTACAAACTGGCGCGAGCCAAAAACTGGAAAAAACGCAGCGCACGCAGCCAGTCGGAGCCAATCAATTGGGAACGGTTACTTCAGCAATGTCATTCCGGCCTTCGACGCTCGCTTATCGAAAGTCACCACGCTCTTGCAACCTGCTGAGACAGCGGAATGAGCAACCAGACAATCCGCGAAATCCGCCTTGCTTGATTCGAAAAGACGCAGGGCTTTCCAGGCCGTCTCTGCGTCCTGCACCACTAATTGTTTGATGCTCAGGATTCTGCGCACGATTTCTGCGACTTCTTCCCTGGTCGCTCCGTAACTGCTCTCGCTCACCCAAACGACTTCCACGAGCACGACCAGTCCGACGAAACCCGGCGCGGCCTCATTGCATATTTTCTCAATGAAAGACGTCGCAAGGCGGGACTGGATCGCATCGTCTTGCGCGATATAGCGCACCAGAACATTTGTATCGATGCCGATCACCGACCGGCGCCCCGCGCCCGAATTGCCGCATTCATGTCGGCCACGCCTACAGGTTTGGACGGCTTGCGCAGCAAGCCCTTCAGCGAGCGCACGTCATCGATTGCGGGCTTGATTGCAAACATGCCGCTCTCAATCTCGACGAATTCAATTCGATCGCCCGCGTCCAATCCGAGCCTCTGCCTCACGCCCAGCGGGATAGTCACCTGCCCTTTGGTGGTCATGATGGATGTGGCCATTCCGACTCCTACTTTTTATAGATTTCCTTACTATATGGTAAGTCAGTAATCAGCGCAAGGCCGAATGCCATCAATGCAGCTCGCGGCGAGCTGTCCATTTACTCTCAGTAACATGCGCCCCATGCGCTGCGCCGTGCGGTCAGCACCCATCCGCGCTGCGGCATAGGCGGGATTGGTGAGGTTCTTGGTGAAAACCGCGATCGTGGACAGAGCCATTGCGCTCAAGCCGTAGCCATGTGACTTAACAAATCCCCAATATCAGTACAATTCTCGAACTGTGCAACCCCGTCGATCACCTGTTGCACCTGCTCGTTTTTCAGCACGCCGTCCGCCAGTTCGAAAAACTTGCGCTCGATATCGGTGTCGCCCAACGGGTTGTTCGGATGGCCGGGCGGATATTTGTGCACGCGCGTGAATTCGCGGCCGTCGCGCAGCCTGACCACGACACCGCCGCCCGACGAGCGCGGCCATAACGCAGTGAGTTCGTCGTCGGCTTCCAGTCGCGTCTTTGCGATCAACTCTTTGATGTCCGCCGACGCAATGCGTTGGTCCGTAAACTGCGCAGGCCCGAATTCGCCATCCAGCAGCGCCGCAACTACGCAATAGTGATAACTGTGGTCTGCCGTTTCCTTGTCGCGCGGATAGTTCTTCTGCGGATCCGATGCTTTCTTGACGGCGTTCGCGTGCAGCTTGATGACGACACTATCGATGTCCGTGGGCGGTATTCTTTCCCGCGTCACCAGGTCGAGCGCAGCGCGTATAGGCGCCATCGCTCCTGCTACCGCCGCATACGGCTTCAAGCATGTATCGAGTATGCGGTAGCGCTCGCCGACCGGCGCCACCAGCGCTTCGAAGTCCATCGTCCCCGCCACCGTCTTGCCCCAGCCCGCAACACCTTCGAAGATTTCTTCCGGACCGGTGAGCCCACCCATTGCCAGCAGCGCAGCTTCCACGCCGCCTTTAGCAACCGTGGCCTCGGCCGTCGCCTTCATCATTGGAATATGCCCGCGCTGGGACTGCGCAAGCGTGTTGTGATGACTGCCCGCGATTGCGATGGCGTTGGCAGTCACTTGCGGATCGTCGCTCAGCAAGCGCGCTGCGAGTGCCGCACTCGAAAACTGCATGTCGGTGCCCGGATGCCAGCCACGCGCGGAAATTCCCGGCGTGCCCACCACGTCGCACATGCGCAGGTGGACTTCATAAGCGGCGACCAGCGCAGCTATGACGTCGCTGCCGCTGCGCCCGCATTTCTCCGCGACTGCGAGTGCCGGCGCGAGATTGCCGCTCGGATGCGCCGAATCCAACCCGAAGTAGTAGTCGTTGTTGTCGAGATAGCGAATCAGCGTGCCGTTGACCAGCGTCGCCAGTGCGCATGAAGTCTTGCCGCCGTCGCCCAGGGTGGTGGCTTCCGCATTGCCGCCGAGTTGCCGCGCGACGCCGCGCACTATCGCGGCGGGTTCGCTGCGGATGGCGCCAACCGCGCACGCCAGCGTATCGAGAATGACGCGCTTGGCTGCGACTACGACTTCCGGTGGCAGGTCCCGGTAACGGATGCCATGCACCAGCTCAGCGAGCCTATCTCTGATCAGAGTTGCCATGAAATTCCCGTCTACAACTTCATCTCTTGTCCGCCAGACCGATGTCCTTGACGAACTTGCCCCATTTCACAAAGTCATTGCGGATCATCGTGGCGAACTGTTCCGGCGTCGTGATGTAAACCTCCGCGGCCTGCGCGGCGTAGCGCTCCACCATGTCCGGCGCCTGCGCGGCCTTCTTGATCGCGGCATGGAGCGTATTCACGATGCTGCGCGGCGTCCCGGCCGGCGCGAGCACGCCGTTGAAAGTCGACACGATCAGGCCGGGCAGCCCCGCTTCTTTCGCGCTGGGCACCGACGGCAATGCGGTCTCGCGCTTTTCGCTGGTCACCACCAGCGCTTTCAACCTGCCGTCCCTGATATAGGTCACGGCCGAAGGTACCGTCGCGAACATGCCGTCGACGTGCCCGCCCAGCACGTCGATCAGGGCAGGCCCGCCGCCTTTGTACGGGATGTGCGTCAATTTTGTTTTGGTGAGCGCCTCGAACAGCGCCGCGGTCAGGTGATTGGTGCTGCCCTCACCCGACGATGCAAACCGGAGCGCTTCCGGTTTCGCCTTCGCCAACGCGATGAGCTCGGCCATCGACGCGGCCGGCACCGCGTTGTGCATGACGAGCACGTTGTGAAAAATGATCACCGGCGTGATCGCGGCGTAATCGTCGGTCGGCGGCGATTTCGCGTAGAGCGCAGCGCCCATGCACAGCGTGTTGGTTGATCCCCACAAAAGGGTGTAGCCGTCGGGCGCCGCCTTGGCCGCGAGGCCCAACCCGATCGCGCCGGTCGCGCCGGGACGGTGGTCCATCACAACCGGTTGGCCGAGGTCCTGCGTGAGTTTCTGCGCGAGCGGTCGTGCAATGACATCCGCGACGCCGCCGGGCGGCACCGGCAAGATCAGCCTGATCGGTTTTTGCGGGTAGTTCTGCGCATGGCCCATCGTGCCAAACGCGGCAATGGTCAACGGTAAAATGCGTTGCAGAATTTTTTTATACATCGATACAACTCCTCGTTTTACTGCGGCCCGGTCTCAGGGTTCGCCAGTAGATCTTTTTTCGGATACGCGAGCGCGCCGGCCCCGCCCATCACCACCGCGTTGATCCAGAATACCGCAAGCAGGCCGAATGCCGAACCGACCGCGCCGAACACCGCGGGCCCCAGCACGCGCATCAGATTGTTCGCGGTGAGGCGCAGGCCCAGCGTCTCGCCGCTGCGGCCCGGCGGCGACTGGCTGTACATCAGCATCAGCGTGATCGGCTGGCCACAACCCATGCCGCAGCCGAACAGGAAAGAGACCACCGTGAGCAACAGCGCGCTGTGGCAAAACGGCACCAGGATGAGCGCCGCGCCGCCGAGATAAAACGAATAAGCGAGCAGCTTCTCGTCGCCAAAGCGGCCAACCAGGCGCGACAGCACGCTGCGCACCGCGACCGTTGCCACGGCGAACGCCGAGAGCACTGCGCCGATGGCAGTTGCGGACAGCCCGACGGCGTGGCCGTGGATAGGCACATAAAACTGGAATACATCCGGGCCGAGCTGCGCCAGGCTGCTGGTGGTCAGCATGCGCCAGATGCGGCGGTCGGACAGAGTTTCGCGTATGTGTATCCTGGGTCCAGTGGGACGTTTGCTTTTCGGCAATACTTTGCCGCGCCACAAAATCAGTCCGCATGACATGAGCCAGATGGCAACCACGAATAGGCAGGCAATCGCGTGGCTGGTGTGGTCGATGGCCAGCCCCGCGACCAGCGGGCCGACGAAATTCGTCGCCGCGCCCATCATGCTGAAGTTGCTGAAGTTGCGCATGTGCTCGGACGGGCCGCTCAGTATGCCCACCAGGTTCTGGGCGTTCACGTGCAGGATCGACAGGGCAAGCCCGCTCATGGCGGCGGCGACATAGAGCGCCCACAATTCGCGCACGAAATACGGCACGGCCATGCCGCACACGCCGCACATCGCCCCGACCAGCAGCGGCCAGCGCGGCACGACCCGGTCCGACAGCCGGCCCATCGGCCATGACAGCAATAGCGGGCACGCATAAAACATCGCGACCAGCACGCCGATGGCGAACGGGTGCGCGCCGAGTTCGAGCGCATACAGCGACAGCACAACACGCGCGGCGGCTATGCAGGTAAACCCGAGAAACGCGATGGCAAATATCAGATAAAGCGGCATCAGGCTTCGCAAGACAAGCGGCCGCGACCTCAATCGCGCGGCGGCGCGCCGGCGTTGATTTTTACTGCCTGTTGGCGGGGAAAGCGGATGGGCAGGATCGCTGCCGCATTTTACTTGGTTGGCGCACGGCGCGCCCATATCCGGCCAGCCGGTCCGCTTTTTACAGGATCGTCGGCGGGAAGTTGACGCCCAGCGCCCTGGCCGTTTTCTGGTTGATGGCCAGCTCGTATTGCGCCGGCACCTCGATGGCCAGCTCGGCCGGCTGCGCGCCTTTCAGGCCCAGCACGCCGATGCGGTAAATCCGCCGCTTGGGCTGGGCGATTGCCATGAAAGGCGTGGCGAGCGTCAGGACCAGCCTGCGTCGAGTAATCATGTGATGCCCCTCATGGATTTGATGCTGCCGACTCTACATCCTTTGCCGTTTTTTCCCTGCGCTGCCTGCCACGCGCAACGCGTGATTTAATGAGCATTAACGCAGTGGCAAAATCAAACTACGCGCAGTTTGCCGCCGGCCCCACCGCTCATTGCCATGCGTGAAATGCTGCCTTACACTGAATCCTGACCGGTTTTTGGAGAAGCTCTTGGGCATCAAGTGCGGCTGATTCGCGCTGAGGCACATCGACAATAATCAAGGGAGACACACCATGAAACGAAACACCCCCACCCGGCAAACCCGCCGCAAATTTCTCAAGACCGCCGGCGCTGCCGCAATAACGCTCGCTTTCGGCAGCTTGCCGGTGGCAGTGCGCGCCGCTGCCGCGATAGCCGGCAAAATGAAAATCGGCATCATCGGTTCGGGCCGTGTCGGCGGCGCGGTCGGCGGCGCCTGGGTGAAGGCCGGGCACGAAGTGATGTTCTCGTCGCTCGATCTCGAAGCGGACAAGAAGCTGGCGGCAAGCCTCGGGCAAAATGCCAGGGCCGGCACGCCGCGCGAAGCGGCAGCGTTCGGCGACGTGCTGCTGATCTCTGTGCCTTACAAGGCACTCCCGTCCGTCGGCAAAGACCTGGCTGACCTGATCAAGGGCAAGATCATCATCGACACTTCCAATCCCATCGTCGCGCGCGACGGCGACATGGCGGTGGCGGCGCGCGAAAAAGGCGCCGGCGTCTCGTCGGCGGAATTTTTGCCGGGGGCGCGGATCGTCCGCGCTTTCAACGCGATCGGCTACGCGCGGATGGCCGAGGCGTCAAAGCAGAGCGTGCGCATCGGCATGCCGATCGCGGGCGACGACGCCAAGTCGCTCGAAGTGGCATCAGCTTTGGTGCGCGACGTCGGCTACGAGCCGGTGGTCGTCGGGTCGCTCGCCGACATGGGCAAATATCTGATCCCGGGTACCGCTCTGGGCGGCGAACACACGCCGGAAGAGATCAGGCAGATTGCCGCCACGCTCAAATAACGCCGGCTGAATTCCGTTATTGCCGGGGCAGGCGCGCGCTGCGCACGATAGTTCCGTACATCTCGATATCCGCGCGCAGCAATTCTGCCAGCTGCTCCGGCGTGCCTGGCCACGGCTCGACGCCCTGCGCCGTGAGCTTCTCGCGTACGTCCGGAGACTCCAGCGCCTTCACCAGTTCGCGATTGAGCCGCGACACGATATCGCGCGGCGTCGCCGCCGGCGCGAACATGCCGTACCACAACGGCATGACGAGGCCTTCGACGCCGGCCTCTTTGCCGGTCGGCACTTCCGGCAGCGTGGCGACGCGCTCTTCTGAAAGCACCGCCAGCGCGCGCACCTTCCCTGCCCGCACCTGCGGTATTGCCGTCGTGACCGGCATGACCACCTCATCCACTTCGCCGCCCATCATCGCCGTCATCGCCTGCGTCACGCCCTTGTAAGGCACATGCACCATGTCGATTTTTTGCAGGTGCTTGAGCAGCTCGTTGGCAAGATGATTGGTCGTGCCGGCGCCGCCCGAACCGAAATTGAGTTTGCCGGGATTTGCGCGCGCAAGGCTGATGAACTGCTTCAGCGTCTTCGCCGGCACCGACGGATGCACAAGCAGGACATTCGGAATCGACGTTAGCCGCGCGACGGGTGCGAGGTCCTTCACCGGGTCGTAGCCGAGGTTCGCATATAACGACGGGCTGACGGCAATGCTCGAAGTGGCAATGGCAATCGTGTAGCCGTCGGGAGGCGCCTTGGCCGCGATTGCCATTCCCAGGTTGCCGCCAGCGCCGGCGCGATTATCGGGCACCACCTGCTCGCCCAGTTGCTCGGAAATTTTTTGTCCCAGCATGCGGCCAACGATATCGCTGGACGCACCAGCGGGAAACGGCACGACCAGGCGTATCGGTTTAACTGGATAAGCGCGGCCGGGTGCTGCGGTTTGCGCGAGCGCGCTTGCAGAGAGCAGCGCAAGCAACAGCGCAGCGGCAAAAACGGCCTTGCGGCCAGGTATCGATCCCATACGCCCCTCCTGTATCCAGCTTATTAGAACTCATCTCAAAAATACAACCCCGACAAGCAACCGCCGATAAATTCTTTGGTTCTTCGACGAATCTGCGGTGATTTTTTCTTCAAGCGATGCTCATATCTAACTTGCCACAATGAAACAAGATTCTTACGCGGTAATTGGCAAAGCTCCTAAAGCCACGGGCATTTGCCTTGATGAGCTGGATGGCACTGTTAAAG
>CANJHY010000192.1:0-8229 GCA_947474275.1 Betaproteobacteria bacterium | reverse complement strand
TGAAGTGCAAAGACGTGGAAATATGACCGAATTCAACTGGCTGCTTAAAGGCCGCTGCTACAAGCTGGGACATGATGTGCCGCACGCGGGCGGCGTGATCCCGAACCGGATCATCGTCGCGCGCGAAATGGATCCGCAGAAGATCATCCCGCACCTTTTCGCGGAAACCGACCCCGGCTTCCACACGCGCGCAAAACCCGGCGACATCATCGTCACCGGGCGCAATTTCGGCATGGGCCCAAAGGCCAATGGCTATATCGCGATGCAGGCGCTGGGCCTGGGACTGCTCTCTGAATCGATGCCGTTTCTGGCCTACCGCGCAGCGGTCGGCTGCGGCCTGCGTGTGCTGACCGACTGCGTCAACGTCGGCGACATGTGCGAAACCGGCGACCAGCTCGAAGTCGACTTCCAGAACGGTTTTTTCGTGAACCATACGCGCGGCACCACGCGCGAATATCCGCCGCTGCCTGATGCATTGCGGGAAATTGTCGAAGTCGGCGGCAATACCGGCTGGTTGAAGCGCTGGTGGGAAAGTCAGACCGCGCAAAAGGCGGTCTCATGAAAGGCCCCATCCTCGCCGTGTTATGGGAACTGTTTCCCGCTCACCCCAACCTGCTGCCGGCTTATTTCACTCCGGAATACCTCGATGCGAGTTTTGTCGCGAACCCTTTTTTTTCGCGCGAAGGCGCAAACGTAACGTTTACCGGGAAAGACTGTCAAAACAGCACGGGCGGTCCTGATGGCCGCGAAGGCCTCGTCTACCAGGCGCGCGCCGAACTGCCTGAATTTGACGGCTACTACCCCGCGATCGGCGCGTGGATCGTCGACGACGAACCCGCCGACATCGGCATCCGCGAGGACGCCACGCCGATCGCCACCAAGCGCAGCCGGTTCGTGCCGCATTATTTCGAATGATAACTTGAGGCCTGTTTCAATATGATCTGAAACATAGCCGCAATTAGCGGAGCATGAGAGGATGTATTCCCTCGTTTTGTAACGGACTATCCGGAGAAACTGCATGGATACCAACTGGCTAGACCTCCTCACGACCGGCGTCGGCGCCCATCTAATCTACTTCGCGACAGCCATCGGTGCGATAATGACGTTCGTCGCGATCTACACGGCGATAACGCCGTACCGCGAGATCACGTTGATCCGCGAAGGCAACGCCGCCGCGGCGATTTCGCTCGGTGGCGCCATCCTCGGTTATACCTGTCCGCTCGCGCAGTCCGTCGCGCAAAGCGGCAGTCTCGTCGACATGCTGCTGTGGAGCGCGGTCGCGCTGGTGGCGCAGCTCTTTGCTTTCGGCACCGCCCGCCTGATCCTGCCGCAGCTGTCGTCAGACGTGAGAGAGGGCAAAGTTGCACCGGCAATTCTTCTCGCGGCAATGTCCATCTCAATCGGTATCGTAAACGCTGCCGCGATGGCGGATTAAATCGTCACCTCATTGAACTGAACGCATGACCGTATGAACACAGTCGCACCCAGGCAACTCTCGGCGTACCGCAAGCACTGGGCGCACCGCTTCGGCACCGCACCTTTCCTGCCGATGTCGCGCGCCGAGATGGATACGCTCGGCTGGGATTCCTGCGACGTCATCCTCGTCACCGGCGACGCCTACATCGATCATCCAAGCTTCGGCATGGCCTTGGTCGGGCGACTGCTCGAAGCGCAAGGCTTTCGCGTCGGCATCATCAGCCAGCCGGACTGGCAGTCTGCCGACGATTTCGCGCGGCTCGGCAAACCCAATCTGTACTTCGGCGTGACCGCCGGCAACATGGATTCGATGGTCAACCGCTATACGGCCGACCGCAAACTGCGTTCCGACGATTCGTATACGCCCAACGCGGCGGCGAACAAGCGTCCCGACCGTGCGGTCATCGTTTACTCCCAGCGCTGCCGCGAAGCTTTTCCCGACGCGGCCGTCGTCATCGGCAGCATAGAAGCGAGCCTGCGCCGCATTGCGCATTACGACTATTGGTCGGACAAGGTGCGCCGTTCCATTCTGCCGGATTCGAAAGCCGACCTGCTGATCTTCGGCAATGCCGAGCGCGCCATCGTCGAACTCACGCACCGCCTCGCGAAAGGCGTGCCAATTGCGAACATACGCGACCTGCGCGGCACCGCTTTCATGACGACGCACGGGTGGCATCCCGAGGGCTGGACTGAAGCGGATTCCACCACCGTAGACACGCCGGGCGCGATCAACCCGCATCCCGATCCCTACGAAGCGAAAACCAAAAATCCGGCCAAGCCGCCTGCCGCTGCCCTGCCCGCCAACGTTCATCCGATCCGTATCCAGTCCCGCGCGGAACGACTGGCATCGCGCCAGGAAGAACGTGCGCGCACCGTCGTCCGTTTGCCGTCCTACGAGCTGGCAAACAAGGACCCGGTGCTCTACGCACATGCTTCGCGCACTTTTCATCTCGAATCGAACCCCGGCAACGCGCGCGCGCTGGTGCAGGCGCACGGCGACCGCGACGTGTGGTTGAATCCGCCGCCGATACCGCTGACCACGCCGGAGATGGATCACGTCTACGGACTGCCATACGCGCGCGCGCCGCATCCGGCGTACGGAGATGCCAAGATTCCCGCGTGGGAAATGATCCGCTACTCGGTCAACATCATGCGCGGCTGTTTCGGCGGCTGCACGTTCTGCTCGATCACCGAGCACGAAGGCCGCATCATCCAGAGCCGCTCCGAAGAATCCATCCTGCGCGAAATCGAGGAAATCCGCGACAAGACCCCCGGCTTCACCGGCGTCATTTCAGACGTCGGCGGGCCGACCGCCAATATGTACCGCATGGCGTGCAAGGACCCCAAGATCGAAACCGCGTGCCGCCGCCTGTCGTGCGTGTTTCCGGACGTCTGCGAAAACCTCGGCACCGACCACACGCCGCTCATCAATCTCTATCGCAAAGCGCGCGAGCTTCCCGGCATCAAGAAAGTCTTCGTGGCATCCGGCCTGCGCTACGATCTCGCCGTGCGCTCGCCGGAATATGTGAAGGAATTGGCGACGCATCACGTCGGCGGGTATCTGAAGATCGCGCCCGAACACATCGAGGAAGGCCCGCTTTCCAAGATGATGAAGCCGGGCATCGGCAGCTACGACAAGTTCAAGGAAATGTTCGACCGCTTTTCCAAAGAAGCGGGCAAGGAACAGTATTTGATCCCCTACTTCATCGCCGCGCATCCGGGCACTACCGACGAAGACATGCTGGCGCTGGCAATCTGGCTCAAACACAACGGCTTCCGGCTCGACCAGGTGCAGACCTTCCTGCCGACACCCTTGGCACTTGCCACCGCGATGTATCACACCAACAAGAACCCGTTGCGCAAAGTGACGGACGCGTCGGAAGAAGTCAAAATCATCCGCGGCGGGCGCCAACGCCGTTTGCACAAAGCATTCCTGCGTTATCACGATCCCGAAAACTGGCCAATGCTGCGCGAAGCTTTGAACCGCATGGGCCGCGCCGATCTTATCGGCAACGGCAAACGCCATCTCGTGCCAGCGTTTCAGCCGGCGGGAACCGGCACAGGCTATCGCACCCAGCACGTGCGCAAGGTCGTGCCGCCGCTCGCGCGACCGGCCGTCTACCGCAAACTCGCAGGCAAAGCAAAACGCGTACGCTGACTTAAAACCGGAATTTAGCCGCAGATAAACCGCCGATGAACGCAGATAAAATCCTCCGGCAAATGACTCACTGAATTCACCGGGAAAATACGCCAACCGGTGCAGTTTTTTTAAAATTTCCGTAAACTCTGTAACCGATGAATTTTTTAAATTTATCCGCGTGTATCTGCGTTTATCTGCGGCTCAAGATCGCTCTGACCTTAACGATACCGCACCGAGAACCATGCCAATGACACGCTACGCAAAATGGCTGCTGCTTGCGGCGGCCGCGAGCAGCGCTCACGCGGCTGATACTTATCCGGTCAAACCCATACGTCTGGTCGTCGGATTTTCTCCCGGCGGCTACGTCGATCTCGGCGCACGCATACTGGCGGGACCGCTGGGCACGGCGCTTGGGCAGCAGGTGGTGGTCGAGAACCGCGCCGGCGCGGGCGGCATAGTCGGCACCGAAATCGCGGCGCGCGCCGCACCCGACGGCTACACGCTCACGATAGGCAGCGTCGGCACGTCCACCGTGAACCAGAGCCTCTACAAGAAAATTCCCTACGACACGCTGCGCGATTTCCAGGCGATTGCCCGGCTGTCGGATGCGCCCAACGTGCTCGCCGTCCACCCTTCGCTGCCCGTACGCACAGTGAAAGACGTGATCGCACTGACCCGCGCACGGCCGGGACAGATTACCTATGCGACTTCCGGTGCGGGCACATCGACGCACCTTGCCGCGGCGCTGTTCGAAATGATGGCGCAGGTCAAGATGGTACACATCGCCTATAAGGGCGGCGCGCCCGCGGTCATCGACGTCGCCTCCGGCCAGGTCTCGACGACGTTCGCCACGGCGGCATCCGTAGTGCCGCATATCAATTCAGGAAGGCTGCGCGGCATCGCCGTCACTGGCAGCGAGCGCTCCACGCTGATAGACCTGCCCACCGTCGCCGAAAGCGGGCTGCCGGGCTACGCGATGATCAACTGGCTCGGCGTGTTTGCGCCCATAGGAACACCGCGCGCCATTACAGACCGCCTCGGCGCCGAGGCGGTCCGTATCGTGCGCCTGCCCGACGTGCGCGAGAAGCTCAACGCGTTGGGCGCAGAGCCGGCGCCTCTGTTGGGCGACGAGTTCATCGCGTTCGTAAAAAGTGAAATCCAGAAATGGGCGAAAGTGGTTGCCGCGTCGGGCATGACTGCCGAATAATCGCGCAGGAAAGGCCTGAAAGACCGCACTTTCGTCGTTTCCACGCGTGAGAGCCTGCCCCGGCAGGTATCTGGCCGGGGGGAACCCAGAAGATTAAACTGCGTCTGAATACCCGCCTGCGCGGGTATGACGTTCATTTAGACACCCCGTAAAGGCGCGACCATGGAAAAAACCCTGCAGCCCGTCAAGGATGCAAGCCATCTCTACGAAGTCGAGCGCCGCGTCCGCCATGCCGAGCGGCCGGGCTTTCGCATCAACGAGCTGCAGATCTCGCCAACGCAGCAAGTACCGTGGCATTTTCACAGCCACATCAAGGACACGTTCTACGTGCTCGACGGCAGCATCCGCATCTTCATGCGCGAGCCAAAAGAAGAAATCCGGCTGGACGTCGGCGAAACATTTGCCGTCCCACCGCGCCGCCCTCACCTAGTCATCAACGGCGGCGACCGCTCGGCGACTTTTCTCATCCTGCAAGGCGTGGGCGAATACGATTACGTGCCTCTCGTCTAGAACTCATCCAAAAAATGCAACACCGACAAGCAACCGCCGATTGACGCCGATATAATTCCAGCCCTTGCCCCGAATCAAGGTCAAACCCCTTTAGCTTATCTGCGTTCATCCGCGTTCATCGGCGGTTCCAAACAGTTTTTGAGACTGCTCCTGGAAAGAAAACCACGCGCCCCGGCGTTCCTTATGTTCCATTATCTTCAATCGCGCATTCGCGGCACCGCCAGCACCGGCCCGGGCGTACCGCCGCCGGGCCTGATCGCTTTTTACTGGCACTTCGTGCGCCAGACCAAGCGCTGGTATCTGCTGGTGTTCATTACGAGTCTTGCAGTGGCGCTGATCGACATGGTGATTCCGGTGTTCATCGGCAAGCTGGTTTCGCTGATGGAAGCCGCCGACCGGCAGGCCGCACTTGCCGCCCACATGCCGATGCTGACTGCCATGGTGGTGCTGATCCTTATCGTCCGCCCGGCAGTGCTGTTCGCCGATGTCGCGATTCGCCAGAACGTGCTGCTGCCGGGCGTGACCAGCATGGTGCGCTGGCAAAGTCACTGGCACGTCGTGCGCCAGAACCTGCCGTTTTTCCAGAACGACTTCGCCGGGCGCATCGCCCAGCGCGTGATGCAGACCGCCAACGCCTTGCGCGAGAGCGTCATGTCGAGCATACGCGCGGTGTTTTACATCGTGGTTTACGGTGTCACTGCGCTGGTGCTGATGGGCGCCGCGGACTGGCGGCTGGGCGTGCCGACGCTGCTGTGGTTCGCCGGTTATCTCGCGTTCCTGCGCTACTTCGTGCCGCGCATGCGCGACCTGGCGAAGAGCAGCTCCGAAGCACGCTCCCTGGTGATGGGACGCATAGTCGACAGCTATACCAATATCCTCACCGTCAAGTTGTTCGCGCGGCTCGCCGACGAAGACGCGCACGTGCGCGAAGTAATAGACGATCACCAGAACGCCATGGGCGCGCACATGCGGCTGATCTCGCGCTTCATGTTCTGGCTGTCGGTGATGAACGCGCTGCTGCTCACCGGCACTGCAACCATCGGCATCTGGCTGTGGGCACAGGGCACGGTGAGCGCCGGCGTGGTGGCCACCGCGCTACCGCTCGCATGGCAGATCGCCAACATCGCGGGTTGGGTGAGCTGGGAAGTCACCGGCATTTTCGAGAACATCGGCGTGGTGCAGGAAGGCATGCAGGCGATTGCCGTCCCGCACAGCGGGCTCGACCGGCCGGGTGCGGACGCACTGAAAGTGCCGCACGGCGAGATTCGTTTCGAGAACGTTATCTTCAGTTACGGCCGCGGCGCCGAGCACCGGGTCCTCGACGACCTCACGTTCACCATACGCCCGGGCGAGCGCGTCGGACTGGTAGGCCGCTCCGGCGCCGGCAAATCGACTCTCGTTAACCTGTTGCTGCGGTTTTACGAGCCGGAGCAAGGCCGCATCAGCATCGACGGGCAGGACATCAGCAATGTGACGCAGGAAAGCCTGCGCGCTGCCATCGGCATGGTGACGCAGGACACCTCGCTCCTCCACCGTTCAATCGCCGCCAATATCCGTTACGGCCGGCCCGGCGCGAGCGACGAGGAAGTGTATGCAGCCGCACGCAAATCGCATGCGCACGACTTCATCGTCGGCCTCAAGGACTGGCGCGACCGCACCGGCTATGACGCGCACGTAGGTGAACGCGGCGTCAAACTTTCCGGCGGACAGCGCCAGCGCGTGGCGATTGCGCGGGTCGTGCTGAAAAACGCACCCATCCTCATACTCGACGAAGCCACCTCCGCACTCGACAGCGAAGTGGAACTGGCGATCCAGGAACAATTGCTCGGCCTGATGGAAGGCAAGACCGTCATCGCGATAGCGCATCGTCTCTCCACCATCGCACGCATGGACCGCCTGATCGTGCTCGAACAAGGCCGCATCGTTGAGCAGGGTTCGCACGACGAACTGCTGCGGCTGGGCGGGCACTATGCGCGGCTGTGGCAGCATCAGTCGGGGGGATTCCTCGGGCACGAGGTCGTGGCGACCGAAACCGCCACCGAACCTCTTGACGAGCAGGCGCCCGATGAGAAACCTGTCGAGCCGTTACTCGAATCCAGCACCGATGACGCCCCGCTTCCCACCCGCGCGTGAAAACCAAACCCGACGAAAGTCGGTTTAGCCGGAATGGGCAACTTAGCGTAAGGATGCAACGCGAAATTTTTTTCAGGAAAAATCGGCGAAAAATACAGCCGTGTAATATGACTTTCTGTCACGTAAGTTTTGTCACCACCCGCCCATGATGGGAAAGGCGGCGTATGCCGCGGCGTCAAAACCGCCCGCGGGCAAGGAGATGCCAAAGTTCAATGGCAAGGGTGAGATTCAGTAAATCAAGGTGCTGGGCGATTGAGCGCTCATGTGGACGAAGCTATCGGTCGTGGTGACTCCGCCCAGCGGTGCGACGCCGATGACGCGTGGTGGAAATACGCTCACCACACTCAATAAGAAAAACGGCAAATGGATGCCCGCGCGCGACGCAAACATGCTGACTGTCGTATCCAATCCGGCGGGCGGCCGATTACGGGCGCTACCGCCCGCGATAACGCTTGCGCGCCGTCTCAACGATGCGCGGAATCAGGTTGTGGTATTCGATTCCGACAAAGCACAGGTTACGACCCAGCGTATTGGGCGTGAGGTCGGAATTCGGATTTGCCTCGATGAACACCAGACGCCCCTCGTCGGTCAGGCGGAAATCCAGCCGCGCGTAATCCCGCAGTTTCAGCGCGCGAAAGACTTTCTTGCCGTAATCCTGCACCTGCCGCATCACGCGCGGCGGCAACTTCGCCAGGCGATAGCACACGCGCCACTTGGTCCGATAGGCGCCGTCGTTCTTCAGGCGATAGGTCGCGAACTTGGG
>CANJHY010000191.1:0-8295 GCA_947474275.1 Betaproteobacteria bacterium | reverse complement strand
TGCGGCCCCCACCGGGTTGAGAGCTATTGGGGAGGTCTGGCAAAAAAATCCACCGTGCCCATGCTGTGGCTGTACTGGCAGAACGATAAGTACTGGGGTGCCGAGATTCCGAAGGAATGGCATAAAGCATGGGTGGATGGCGGCGGCAACGCGGACTTCAAATCGTTTCCGCCGGCGGGCGAAGACGGGCATGCCGGTCTGACCATAGACATGAACGCATGGCTGCCGGTCGTCGATGAATTCCTGAACAAGCTTGGCTTTACTCAACCGGCCATCGTGACCAAACCACCGGCCAGCGGATACGCGGAGCTTGCCGATGTTGGCAAGGAGCCGAGCGCTTCGGCAAAAAGCGGCGGCTACGCGAGATTTCTGGAAGCCAAACAGCCGCGCGCCTTTGCGGTAGGCGACAGAGGCGGCTGGGGTTCCGCCAGCGGTGATTACGCGATGGGCCGAGCCATCGGCAACTGCCAGCGATATGGCCAGGTCTGCAAGCTGTATGCAGTGGATAACGAAGTGGTGTGGGTGGGTAAGTAAGCGCGAGTTTGCGGATTCATTGACGAGGAATACTCATGTTTGATCTGACGGGAAAAGTTGCGTTGATCACCGGTTCCACCAAGGGCATCGGCAAATCGATTGCCGAGGAGATGGCGCGCGCCGGCGCGAAAGTCGTGGTTTCAAGCCGCAAGGCCGATGCGGTCGAGGCGGTGACGAAGGAGTTCACGGCTGCCGGCCACGAGGCCATCGGCGTGCCGTGCAATATCGGCTCGAAAGCGGAATTGCAGAACCTCGTCGACAAGACGTTGGCCAAATGGGGCCGCATCGACATCCTGGTGTGCAACGCCGCGATCAACCCGGTGTTCGGTCCGATGGCAAATGTTTCCGACGAAGCGTTCGACAAGATCATGGGCAGCAACGTGCGCAGCGTGTTCTGGCTCGCCAACATGGTGCTGCCGCAGATGGCGGAACGAAAAGACGGCGCGATGGTCATCATTTCGAGCATCGCGGCGATCCGCGGCAGCAACGTCAACGGCCTCTACGGCGTCACCAAGGCGGCAGATGCCGGACTCGGCCGCGCGCTGGCGGTGGAGTGGGGCCCGCACAACATACGCGTCAACAGCATCGCGCCGGGGCTCATCAAGACCGATTTCGCGCGCGCACTGTGGACTGACGAAGAGAGGCGCAAGCGCCGCGAAGCGCTGACGCCGCTGCGCCGCATCGGCGATCCTGAAGACATTGGCGGCATCGCGGTATTCCTTGCTTCGGACGCCGCGCGCTTTGTGACCGGCCAGTTGCTGATCGCGGACGGCGGCGCTTCGATCGGTTGGTAAGGTAATCAGAATTATTATCGAAAGGAAAATTCATGGTGCGACTCGTTGACCTTCCTGCATGGGAGCGCGAGCACATGCTCGAAAAAATACCGGCGCTGCCGAAGTTCGGTCTCAACCCGTGGGTGGCTGGCGGCCCGCTCTCGAAGCGGCGCATTGCCATCGTGACGAGCGCGGGACTGCACACGCGCGGCGACCGTCCGTTTGGCCTCGGCGCCGCGCGCAACGACTACCGGGTGATTCCGGGCAGCATCGCCGCGGCGGACCTCGTGATGAGCCAGGTGTCGGTCAATTTCGACCGCACCGGCTTTCAGCAGGACCTGAACGTCGTGTTCCCCATCGACCGCCTGCGCGAACTCGCGGCGGAAGGCGTCATCGGGTCGGTGGCCGATTACCATTATTCGTTCATGGGTGCGGGCTCGCCGGTTACCCGCATGGAGGCCAGCGCGCGTGAAGTTGGCCGCCTGCTGAAGCAGGACAATGTCGATGCGGTGTTGCTGACACCGGTCTGACCGAACTGCACGTGCGCCGTGGGCGCACTGGCTTTGTATATCGAGGACGAAGGTGTGCCCACCGTCCTCATCAGTCTTGTGCGCGAACATACCGCGGCGATGCATCCGCCGCGCGCGTTGTGGGTGCCGTTCATGCTCGGCCGGCCGCTCGGCGTGCCCGGTGACGCGGCGTTTCAGCGCCGCGTCGTTGTGGCAGCGCTGAATTTATTCGGGCGCGACCGCGGTCCGGTGCTGGAAGATTATGCCGAGGAGGCGCCTGCTGTGGTGTCCGCCGAGCCCGTAGAAGGCATGGTGTGCGGAGTCGATTTTTCGTCCGCGGGCAAAGACGTTCCGTTGTCGCAGCTCGTGCTGGAGGAGGTCTCCCAGTTGCGCTCGTGGTACGACATCGCATTGGAGCGGCGCGGGCGCACCGCGCTGGGCGTCGCCGGGGCTGCGCCGGAGGAATTGGCGCAGTTCATGGGCGCGTGGGCTGAAGGGAAACCGGTGCCGTCGTACCGCGCCGGCATGCCGCTGGCCAATGCGATGCGGCTGGCATGCGAAGAACTCAAGGCTTTTTACGCAGAGGCCAACGCGGGCCAACCGGGCGAGCGTTCAGCGCACAGCGTGCAGGAGTGGTTCTGGCACCAGACGGCGGCAGGCCGCCTGATTCTGGCGTTGCATACGGCGCTGTTAAACAGCGGCGACAAAGAGCTGCGCAGTTTCGCAAATGAAAGCATGATTCCGCGCGTAGCGCGACATGGAGGTGCCGAGTGAACCGCAATGCAGCCTGGTCCATCATAGTACTCGCGGCGGTGATGTCCGTTGCGCCTGCCACACATGGCGCGGATTGGCCGGCGAACGGAATCGTCGAGATTGTCGTGCCTTCGGGGCCGGCGAGCGGCCTCGACACCGCCGGCAGAACAATAAAAAACCTGTTTGATACCGCGAAGCTGATTTCAACCTCAAGCGTCGTCATTAACAAGGCCGGCGCGGGCGGCACCATCGCTTATCAGTATTTGAACCAAAAGCCGGGCAACAGCCGCTATCTCGCCATCGCCTCGCCCAGCCTCATTACCAACAAGCTGATGGGGATAGGCGACGTCGATTTCCAGGACATGACGGCGGTCTGCCGCCTGTTTTCCGACAACATCGTGTTCATGGTGCGCGCGGACTCGGCGATACAGGATGGCAAGGGCCTGGTCGCGCGGCTGCGGAAGAACGCCTCATCCGCGTCGTTCGGTATCGCCACGGCGCTGGGCGGGGCCAACCACATTGCCGCTGCCGCGATGCTCAAGGGCGCCGGCATCGATGTCAAAGCGGCGCTCTATGTCGGCTACAAGTCTGGCTCTGACGCGTTGATCGCGCTTCTTAGTGGCGATGTCGACGTCGTCCCTGTTGCCGCGCCCGTCGCCCTGCCGCAACTGGCGGGCGGCAAGGTGCGGGTTATCGCCGTTTCGTCACCGGAACGTCTTGGCGGTGCCCTGGCGGTCGTGCCGACGTGGAAGGAGCAGGGCATCGATTCCGTATATACATCCTGGCGCGTCATCGTCGCGCCGCGCGGCGTGAGCGACGAGGAGGTGCGTGCCGTGGCGGGTGCGTTCGCGAAGATGGCGGCGATGCCGCAATGGAAGGCGGAGCTCGAAAAAAACTACTGGATTGGAAATTACCTCGGGCCGGAAGCCACGAAGGCCTTTCTGGGCGAGCAATTGACCGAGCACCGCAATCTTCTCACGCAGTTGGGGCTGGCCAAATAGCCGCGTCCAGGCGCGGCGCCAGCCGATTCGTGTAGCGCCGAGCAGGCGGCCCTAGAAAGACGGGTAAACGATCACCCCGTTTTCCACCACCAGCGACTGGTGCTGGAAATCATTCTTTTTCGGAAAGTCGCGGATTTCGATCAGTTGGGGCACGTTCAGGATCAATTCCCGCGTCAACAGCAGCGCCGACTCCTTGCTTTTGGTGAGCACGTAGGTCGGAAAGTTTTCGATGGTCAGCGCGACGAATTCGTAGCCGCACTCGAGCACGAAGCGGTTGACGGCTTCGACCACGCCGAAATTCCATTTCCGCGCCTGGCTGTGGTTCGTATAGTCGTGACCGACGATGAAGCCGCCTTCCCTGATCTTCGGGGCATAGGTCACGAGATCGTTATAGGCGGCTTCGGCGGTGTGCATGCCGTCGACGTAAATCCAGTCGAGCTGCCCGGCGCCGAAAAAAATCGCGGCGTCCTCGGCATAGTCGCGATACACCTTGACGGCGCCATCGTCGATCTGCGTGCGGAAGCGGGCGAGCACTGCTTCGAAACGGGCTTCCTGCGCGCTCGCGGCGACGTTGTTGGCGTCTCGCGCATAGTCGGCGCGGTTCTGGTGCTCCCACGGGTCGATCAGGTGCAGGCGGCGCGGCTTGGACGCCGCCAGGATTTCCTGCGAAAAATCTCCGGTTGCCACTCCGATCTCGGCGACTTCGCCGCCTTGCGGCAGCAGCCGAAGCAGGTGCTCGCGCGTCGTCGGGCACAACAGCATTTCAGTTCATGCTTTCAGAAAAAACAGTGGATGCAACATACCGGAAAAGTAGTTTGATTGCCATCCGGCCGGCGGAAGTTCCTGCACGGCGCGCGAGCGCACCGCCGCTAAGGCACCAGCGTCAGAAACAGGTAGGCCGCGAATATCACCAGGTGGACGACGCCCTGCAGCAGGGTGGTGCGGCCGGTCGCCAATGTGAGGACGCTGACGATCAGCGTCAGCGCCAGCAGCACCAGTCCGACCGGGTCCAAACCCAGGCTCAGCGGCAGTCCAAATACTATGGATACGAATGCGACCGCCGGGATAGTCAGGCCTATGCTGGCGAGCGCCGAGCCGAGGGCCAGGTTGAAGCTGATCTGCAAGCGGTTGGCCAGCGCCGCGCGCATGGCGGCGAAACTTTCCGGCAGCAGCACGAGCATCGCGATGGCGATGCCCACCGCGCTCTTCGGCGCGCCCACGCTGCGCAAAACGCTTTCAATCGAAGGGCTCAGGGTTTTCGCGAGACCGACGACCACCACCAGTGAAAGCACGAGCAGGGCGCCGCTGATGAGCGCGGCTTTTGCGGACGGTGGTGCCGCGTGTTCCTCGTCGCCGCTGGCGGCGGGCAGAAAATAATCGCGATGGCGCACAGTCTGGATGAAGACGAACGTGCCATACAAAACCAGCGACGACAAACCCGCGAACGCAAGCTGGGAGGGCGTGAACGTCGGCCCGGGGGAACTGATCGTAAACGTCGGCAGCACCAGGGTGAGGGTTGCCAGCGCGGCAAGCACGGTCAGCGACGGATTGGTGCCCTCAACCCGGAACGCGAGTTCGTGATGGCGGATGCCGCCGAACAATATGCAGAGCCCGACCACGCCGTTGCAGACGATCATGATTGCAGCAAATACTGCGTCGCGCGCGATCAATGCCTTGCCCTCGCCGTTCCCCAGCATCAGCGAGACGATCAGCGCCACTTCGATGATGGTCACGGCCACCGCGAGTATCAGTGTGCCGAAAGGCTCGCCGGTACGATGCGCGACCACTTCGGCGTGATGCACCGCAGCCAGCACGCTTGCGATCAAGGCGGCGCCGAAGATCGCCGCCCACAGCGTGCCTGCAGCACCGCCCAGCGCGAAGCCGAGCACTATGCAGGCAGCAACCGGAACCGCGAGGCTCCACCACGGCAAACGCGCTCCGCTGGCTGGTGTCAAAATATTTCCTTTTTTCAGTCGAGCCGGATGCCGGCTTGCTTGATCAGTCGCGCATACTTCTCATAGTCGGCGCGGATCGACGCGGCAAACTCCTGTGGTCCGAGCGCAGCCGGCTCTATGCCCTGGCTCGTCATAGCCTCGCGCATTTCCGGCGATTTCATGACGGCCTCGATCTGCAAGTGCAGCCGCTGGACAAGCGCCTTGGGCGCGCGCGCCGGCGCAAACACGCCCATCCATGAATTGGCATCGTAACCGGGCACGCCCGCTTCATCGAAAGTGGGCAGCTCGGGCATGGTCGTCGAGCGTTTCAATGTCGTAATCGCCAGCGCCCTGACGCGGCCGGCGCGTATATGCGGCAGTTGCGCCGGGATGCCCGAGAAATATGCCTGCACGTGCCCGCCGAGCAGATCGACGGTGGCCGGCGCGCCGCCTTTGTACGGCACGTGCAGCATGTCGATATGCGCCATTGCTTTGAGCATTTCTCCGCACAGATGCGGCGTGCCGGCGACGCCCGAAGAAGAAAACTTCAACTGCCCCGGTTTGGCTTTTGCCAGCGCGATGAATTCGGCGACGGAGTTGGCGGGCACGCCTGCATGTATGACCATGATGTAGGGCACGATGCCGAACAGCGTCACTGGTGCCAGGTCGCGCAGCGGGTCGTAAGACAATTTGGAAACGCTCGGGCTGATCGCAATGCCGCCGTTGGTGCCCAGCAGCAGCGTGTAGCCGTCGGGCACTGCCTTCGCCACCAGTTCGCCGCCGATGTGGCCGGAGGCGCCTGAGCGGTTGTCGACGACGAATTGCTGGCCCAGCGAGTCTGACAACCGCAGCGCCAGCACGCGTCCGAATATGTCGTTGCTGCTGGAGCCCGCGGGATAGGGGATGATGAAGCGCACCGGTTTCGACGGGTACTGCTGCGCCGCCGCCGTGGTGGGCGCCATCATCGCGAGCGCAATAGCGATCAGCGCGCGCGGCACTTTTTGCATCAGGTTGGCAGAGATCATTTCAGTTGGACTCCCCGTTTGCGCAATGCTGCATTGACTGCCCACATGCCGGCCGCCATCACCACCAGCGCGATCAACCAGCGCATCGCACTCGCCAGCGTGGCGGCATCGAATGCCGGCCACGGGAACTGGCCCAGGCGCTCGCCGCGTTCCAGCATCCAGTGCCAGCCGGTGTGACCGATCAAAACGGACAAGATGATGACGCCGATGCGCTCGGGCACAACGTAATGAAACAGCAGCCGGATCAGCGGGATCAGCACGGCGAGCACCAGCAACTGGCCGAACTCGACGCCGATGTTGAACGATAGCAGCGAAGTCAGGAGGTGGTTGCCGGCGAACTGCAGTTGCTCGCGCAGCGCGAACGAGAACGCAAAGCCGTGCACAAGGCCGAACGCGAAAGTGAGCATCCAGCGGCGCTGCACGTTGGTGCCGATAATGTTTTCGATCGCCATGTAGACGATAGACAGCGCGATCAGCATTTCGATCAGCGGTGCAAACCACAGCGCGTTGGGCCCGAGGTCGTAGGCTGAGGCGATGAGCGTAATTGAATGCGCGACCGTGAACGAGGTAACGATCAGCACCAGCGCGCCGAAGCGCCGGAATGGTATGACGAGGCAGAGCAGGAACAGCAGGTGGTCGGCGCCTTCAAGGATGTGCCAGAAACCGGACTCGACGAAGCGCAGCGCCGCCTGGTGCCAGCGTGGGTCGAGCGCCACCGTGCCGGGATCGCCGTGGAACTCGAACGCGCGCTCGGCGCCGCCCGGCGGCAGGAAACGCAGTGCGACCGTCACGCGCAGGCCCAGCCGTTCGAGACGCGGGTGTATCGAGAACGCGGCATCTGCCGACTGGATCGGGTACTCGAACAGCACGTCCAGCATGCCCTGGTTCCAGAACAGCTCCATCTTCTCCGGCAGCCGCGGGCCGGCGAGGTGGGCGCGCGCTTCGTCGAACGACGCGAAAGACTTGTCCGACGGCAGCGACACGCGGGCATCGACCACGACCGGATAGGCAAGTTGCCTGCCGGCCTCGTAGAGATCGATGTTGTCAGCGATCCACAATGTCGCCGCGGTACGCAGCGCCGCATCGGCGCGCGCGAGATCGAGGTAACCGGGGCCGCGTTTCGGAATATCGACTTCGCGCATGGCGGTGAGCGGCACGCGCACCAGCAGTTGAAGCTTTTGACCGTCCGGTTTGACGAACGCCTGCACTTTGACGGCGCTGGGAATTTCGTGCGCTGCCGCAATGCACGAAAACGCCGCAAGCATAACGGCCGTCAGCACGGCAAAAGCGCGCCTGACACCGTTGAAACTTATCCTCTTCGCGAATTTATTTTCCATGGCTGCGGCCTAGAGTAATGGTATATGGCCGCGACTGACAAGCGGAAATGAGAGTCCGTAACAGCATGAAACACGTGTGCGTTGCTGCCAGAATTGGTGAGGGCAAGGCGCCCGGTGAAGCCAATACTTACTGTATTGGCAAGACGAGCAACGCGGCCATCGCCGATTCTGGCAGCAACCCTTCGGGCTGCCACGAGTTTTGGCCTGTAGCTCCCGGATCTCGGCGAAAGGGTCCTGCCTTTGGGGCGGAGACGGGAGCCGTGCGGCGCATCGCGATCACGGGAGCCACGTCACCGTTCCCGCAAACGGGCCTGCGGCTAACGAGTCACGGCGCCGCGTTGTCGAAAGCCTCTTGCTTAGAATGACTAAGCCGCGAGACTTTCTTCTAGCCCTGAGCCAAAATCGTGACAGCGCATCACGCGTTTCATG
>CANJHY010000190.1:0-8303 GCA_947474275.1 Betaproteobacteria bacterium | reverse complement strand
GTGATCGCCGACGACCGCGTCTACCCGCTGCCTGCCCTGGCGAAATGAAATTCCTGGCGGACGCGGGGATTTCCCCGCGTACGGTCGAATTCCTGCGGGCATCCGGCCACGATGCGATTCACGTGCGCGAACTCGACATGCAGCGCGCTTCCGACGCGCAGATCCTCGAGCGCTGCCGTAGTGAAAAGCGGGTACTGCTGACCTTCGATCTCGATTTCGGCGACCTTCTCGCTCTGGGAATCCTGACTGACCCGAGCGTACTGATCTTCAGGATGTCAGACGAAACCGCACCCGCCGTAAATGCCCGAATTGCAGCAGTGCTGACCGAACGCACAACCGAATTGGAATCCGGCACTTTGATCCTGGTTGAGGAAACGCGCTACCGGGTCCGTACACTACCAATCAGCCGCACCTAACGCACGAGCAACCGACGCACCGCCATGACCAAACCGCTCCTCTTCACCCCGCTCGCGCTCCGCGACGTCACGCTCAAGAACCGAGTGGTGGTCGCACCCATGCACCAGTACGCCGCGCAAAAGGGGTTTGCCACCGACTGGCACCTCATGAATGCCGGCCGGTATGCGGCCGGCGGCGCCGGGATGGTGATCGTCGAGTCGACCAAGGTCGAGCGACGCGGATGCGGAACGGTCGGTGACCTCGGCCTGTGGGACGATGCGTTCGTGCCGCAGCTCAGGCGCGTGGTCGAGATGATCCATCACTGCAACTCGGCCGCAGGCATCCAGCTCGGCCACTCCGGCCGCAAATCCCGTTGCCAGCGTCCGTGGGAAGGCGGCCGGCCATTGCGCGAGGAAGACGCCGGCGTCGAGGACTGGGAGGCCTGGGAACTCGTCGCGCCCAGCGCACTGCCGGCCGGCGAAGGTGCACCGGTGCCGCGTGCGCTATCGATTGCCGAAATACACAAAATTGTCGACGACTGGGGCAAGGCGACTGCCCGCGCCCACGCGGCCGGGTTCGACATGGTGGAAATCCACGGGGCGCACGGTTTCCTGATCCACCAGTTCCTCTCGCCCCAGGCCAACCAGCGCACCGACGCCTACGGCGGCTCGCAGGCCAACCGCATGCGTTTTGCCTGCGAGGTGGTGGAAAGCGTGCGCGCCCACTGGCCGCGCGAAAAGCCGCTGTTCCTGCGCTTGTCGGCCGAGGACGATGCGGGCTGGGGACCGGCGCAAAGCGTAGACCTCGCCAAGCTCGTCAAACCGCTCGGTGTGGACGTGATCGACTGCAGTTCGGGAGGCATTCTCGGCAAGGCGCCGGCGGGCGCAGCGCGCCCCGCCTACGGCTACCAGGTGCCCTATGCCGACCGCATCCGGCGCGAAGCCGGCGTAATGACCATGGCCGTGGGCCTGATCGTGCATGCCGACCAGGCCGAGCGCATCCTGCAGGAAGGCCGGGCCGACCTGATCGCCCTCGCGCGCGAGATGCTCTACAACCCGAACTGGGCCATGGACGCGGCGCAAAAGCTCGGGCTCGACAAGGAGTTCGCGCTGGTGCCGCCGGCTGCCCAGTACTGGCTCGAGCGGCGCGCGGTCACCGTGCCCGAGGTACGCCCCTCCACGTTTGCGGCTGGCAACGGGGCGCTGTCATGAGGCTCACTGCGCGAACCATCGCACTGTGCGTGGCCGCGGCATGCAGCCTGCTCGCGCTGCCCGCTTCCGCCCAGGACTACCCCACGCGGCCCGTCCGCGTGATCCTCACCTATGCGCCGGGCGGGCCGACCGACTTCATCACCCGCCTCGTCTGCGACCGGCTGCAGCAGAAGCTGGGGCAACCCTTCGTTGTTGAAAGTCGCGCCGGCGCCAACCTGCGCATCGGCACAGAGGTCATCGCGAAGGCTGCACCGGACGGCTACACCATCGGCGTCGTTGGGCTGCCGCACGCGACCAACCCGGCGCTCTTTGCCCTGCCCTACGACACCGCGCGCGATTTCGCGGGCATCGCCCACCTCGTCGACGCACCCCTCGCGCTCTCCGTGCCGGCCGCCTCGCCAGCGAGGTCGGTGGCCGACCTGATCGCGATGGCCAAGGCAAAGCCGGGCACGCTGACGCTCGCGACCGCGGGCGCGGGCACGGGACCGCACCTGGCCGCCGAGTTGCTCTTCCTCGATGCGGGTGCAACCTTCCAGCACATCCCGTACAAGGGCGATGCACCGGCCGTGGCCGAGGCGATCGGCGGCCGGGTCGACGCGACGATGAACACGCTGCAGGGCGTGATCCCGCATATCCGCGGCGGGAAGCTGCGCGGCCTCGGCGTAGGCACGCGCGAGCGCATGCCGGCCGTGCCGGACGTGCCCACGCTGGTCGAGCAGGGGTATCCGGAGTTTGTGGTTTCGACGTGGATCGGGATGATCGCCCCCGCTGGGATGCCGCGCGACATGGTCGCGAAGCTCAATCGCGAGATCAATGCGGCCTACGCCCTGCCGGAGGTCCGCGAGAAGATCGCCACCGCCGGCATGGTGCCGGTGGGAGGCACCGCTGAGCAGTTTGACGCCCTGATCCGCAGCGACATGGCCCGCTGGGCGCGCGTCATCAAGGCGCGCGCCATCAAGGGCGACTAACGACTACTGGCCGCTCAGGCGCTTGGCGAACGACACCGCGTAGGCCGGCGAGCGAAACAGCAGCACCGGGTCGTTCGTCGGCGCAATGCCGTCGGCCATCACCAGCGGGTCGAAGTTGATCTTCTCGCACTCGGCGCCCTTCTGGTTCATCGCCGCCTTGAGCGACAGCGTGCCGACGGTGACCTTTTTGCGGATGTCCGGCCACTGCACGGTGGGGTTGTCCTCGGGGTCGCCGGGCTCGCCGATCGACACCACCATGTCCCACTGGATCGGGCCCTTCTGCGCGCGCGAAATGAGCGCGTCCTCGAGGAAGTTGGCGCCGGCGGTCTTGAGCTCGTCCGCAGTCAGGCGCACCTCGCCGTCCTTGGGCACGAACTGCCAGCGCACCATCGTGACCTTCTTGCCGGCGTTGCTGAACTTGAACGTGTGGATGCCCCAGAAGCTGCTGTTGGCGTAGCTCCTGGGCGGGTTGTTCGCCCCGAGATACGCGGCCAGCGGGGCGCTGTCCGGGTGCGCGGCACGGAAGGCCTTGACCTTCTCCGGGTCCGGGCGGCCGGTGGCCGGGTCGGGGCGCGTGGCGATCGTGGCGGCGAGGAACGTCTGCGGCGAGGCCGCACCGAAGACCGGCGTGTTCAGCATCGTGATGTGCTGAAGCTGGTTGCCCGGCAGCTTGAACTCCAGCGCCATGCCGCGCGGATTGCCGGCGGTGTCCGGGATCTTGGGATTGCCACCCGCCAACGAGAACCGGGCCACCACGGGCACCGGTTTGCCGGAGAACATCGCTGACGAGGACAGCGCCGATGCCCCGGCCGCGCCGACAAACTCGCCGACGGCGCAGGTGCCCTTGATGTGGTTGCGGCGCTCGCCCTTGGTCACGCCGAACGTGCCCTCGATCGCCTCGACGACCTGGGGAGCGGTGACTTCAGCGGCAAAGGAAGGGCAGACGGACAGTAAAACAAGGCTGGCAAGAGCGGTTCGGCGCAAGGCAAACACATGCATGGTGGACCCCCAAGTCTGGTTGTAAACAGCAGGACCGGAACAATAGCCAACTACATCCCGGCGCGCCACTCTCCCCGCAGTGGAAGGAATGCCCCCCTCGACTTCAATTGGTCCGGTAGCGCGGGGCAACTTAAGGTTTCTTAACATTCGCACCAACACTTGCAACTGAGACTCACTCTCCCCCCCCTTCCATCGTCCCCAAGGAACAATGCCCAATTCCAGCCTCTACGCTGAAATCCTGAAGAAATTCGGCATCACCGAACAGGATCTTGACCTCGTGTCGGAAGCCGGGACGTTGCTCGAGCCCTCGATCGATGCGTTCATCGACGATTTTTACCTCTGGCTCGCCATGCAGGAGGAGTACCAGGCATTTTTCGGCGGCAATGCCAATGCCCTTGAGCGCGTCAAGCGCATGCAGGGACAGCACTGGCGTGAATTCTTCAAGGCGCGCACGGACGAGGCATTCTTTGCGTCACGCCGCCACATCGGCGCAGTGCACGCGAAAATCGGCCTGCCCAACCAAATCTATTGCGCGGGGATGTCGATCTCCACGGCCCTGCTGGTCCAGCGCCTGTACGCCCTCAAACCTGTACCCGCGAACGTCAGCGCGATGATCGTCGCCGTCAGCAAGCTGATCTTCCTCGAGTCCTACCTTGTGCTCGACGAGATTTCCCGCCTGCAGCAGGAAAGGATCGGCGAACACAATGCGCTGCTGCTCGAGATGTCCACCCCGGTGACGCCGATCTGGGAAGGCATCCTGCTGCTGCCGCTGATCGGCATCGTCGACTCGTCCCGCACGCAGGACATCATGAACAAGAGCCTGTCCAAGATCGCCGAGACGCGCGCGAAAGTGTTCGTCCTCGACATCAGCGGCGTAGGCGCGGTCGATACCGCGGTCGCCAACCAGCTGATCCGGATCACCAAGGCCACCCGGCTGATGGGCTGCGAATCGATCCTCTCCGGGATCTCCCCGGCGATCGCCCGTGCCCTCGTCGAGCTTGGCGTCAACGTCGGCGAAGTCAAGACCACCTCCACCTTGCGTGACGCCTTCGAGGCTGCACTGAAGATCGTCGGCGGCGAGATCCTGCAGCTCCGGAACGGCGCTGACGCGCGCAAATAGAGCGAAGTGAAGGGCATGCCGGCAAGCGCCAACAGCGGGGGCGTGTCGTCGACGCGGGTACACTCGTCCGTAGTCCTGACGCTGCCCCAAACCCTCGCTGCGGAGACCTTCGAGTTCGCGCGTAATATTGCGCTCGACGCCATCCGGGAGGACTCACTGCGGGCCGTGATCCTTGAACTGTCCAATGTCAGGGTGATGGACTGTGTCGAATTCCAGCAACTGTGCGCAATCGCGGGCATGGCTCGCCTGCTGGGCGCCCAGGCCTTCGTCGTGGGCCTGCGCCCCGGAGTCGTCGCCTACCTGGTGAGCAACGACGCAAACACCGAGGGACTCCAGTTCGAGCGCGAGCTCGAGGATGCACTGAACAGGCTGGCCGCCGGCGCAGCCGATTCAGACGACATGCCAGCGCAAGATCCCGCTTGAACGCTCCCCGGGACCGGAGCGTGAGCTTCGAAATCCAGTCCATGGACGAGGTTGCGCTGATCGTGGCACGAGTAGCGCGATCGCCCTTGCTGCGCGGTGCGTCTGAAGTCGATCGTGCGCTCGTGACAACCATCGCTTCGGAACTCGCGAGCAACATCTCGAAATACGCCCGCCGGGGACGCCTGAGCCTCGAGCGGACCGAATCCGATGGCAACATCGACATCTGCCTGAGCGCCGAAGACAACGGCCCCGGGATTGCCGACCTTGCCCTCGCACTGAACGACCACTTCAGCACAAGCGGCAGCCTGGGCCTCGGGCTGCCGGGCGTCAAGCGCATGGCCGACGAGTTCACGCTCCGCTCCGTGGTCGACACAGGCACCTCGGTATTTGCACGCAAGCGGATTGCAGGTCGTCCCTATCAACGCAAACCAGAGCTCCCCCAGGATCACGTGCTTCCTGACCCGGCAATCCACAAGGAAAAGTGGGATGCCAGCGCACGGGTCCGCGCCTTCCCGGGCGCCCAGAAATGTGGCGATGCAGCCCTCGCGATTGAGTGTGCAGGCGGTCTTTTGCTCGCCATCATCGATGCTTCGGGACATGGCACGCGGGCCTCTGCGGTGGCCGAGCAGGCTGTTGAAGTACTCACCCGGGAAGGCGGTCCCAACGTGGTCGCACTGCTGGGAAAGATCCACCATGTCCTGCAGGCCACGCTCGGCGCTGCAGCGGGGCTGGCTTTTGTTGATCCCCACTCCGGGAAAGTCACCTATGCCGGCGTTGGCAACACCCGCGCTGCAAAGCTGGGCGCCATCCCCTGGCAGGGCGTATCCAGGGACGGCACGCTCGGCGAGCGGCTGCCGGCGTACTTCCCTGACCAGCCGATCATCCTCGAGAAGGGCGATATCCTGATGCTCACCACCGACGGGATCCCGGAAATCGCCGGGCGGAAATTCGTGACCGAGCGCGGGTACTGGGGCGCCGCAAACATCACGCAACGCCTGCTCGCAGAGCTCGCCAAGCTCCACGATGACGCCGGCTGCGTGATTCTCAAGTGGGCGCCATGAAAGTCCTTGGGACGCTCGCCCTGCGCGACCTCCAGGCGGTGCTCGATGCGCGCGGCAAGGCCTATGACCTGCTGCAGAAATGCCATGCAGACACCGACTTGCCCGCCCGCTTCGCAGCCGAGTTGTCCGACGTCGGACGCTGGTTCATACGCTGCGCAGGCACCCCGGAACTGCAGGTGTACGCCAAGCTGCGCACGAACGAGGCACACCTGTGCTTCAAGTTCGTAGCGGCGCACGCCCTTGCGGAATCAGCCTGGGCCGATGCCCCACGCAGCGCTCTGCGGGCACGTCGCGAGACCCCGGGCGAAGCGAACGCGCAAGGTACCGTCCTCGTCATTCGCATCGCGCTGCATCTGCCCCCTCAGAACCCTGAACAGGAAGTCGAGCGGGAAGCACGCCTGCTGCACCGGCTGCGCAAGATCATTCGGCGAAAATCAAGGGAGGAATTGCTGGCCAGCCTGCGGGTTGCGAATGACTCTCTGGCCACCGCGACGGATGAAGCGCACAAGGAGGCACGTGAAGCGAACGACCAGCTCTTCCAGCTCCAGAAACTCGAGGCCATCGGCCAGTTGACGGGGGGCCTCGCCCACGACTTCAACAACCTGTTGGCGATCATCGTCGGCAACCTGGACCTGCTGGCCGAAACCGTAGACGGCAACGCGCCCGCCCTCAAGCGTGTCAGCGCTGCTCTAGCCGCAGCGGAGCGCGGCACCGGGCTCACCCGGTCACTGCTCGCGGTCGCCCGCAACCAGAACCTCGCGCCCGAGCTGGTCGAATTGCGCTCGCACCTTGTCGAGCTGCTGCCGCTGGTCCGCACGTCGGTCGGCGGGGGCATCTCCCTCATCGACACGGTGGGGAAAACCCCGCTCATGGTCTGCGTCGATCTGGGCGGGCTCGACAGCGCGATCCTCAACCTCGCGGCCAACGCGCGGGATGCGATGAAGGGTAGTGGCGTACTCACCGTTGAATGCACAGTATCGCAGGCCGGTGCACCAGACCAAGCCGGGGAAAACAGCGCCGGGAGCGGCTACGCATGCATCAGCGTCACCGATAACGGCCCCGGCATGAGCGCCGAGGTGCGCGAGCGCGCGTTCGACGCCTTCTTCACCACCAAGGAGCGGGGCCGCGGCACCGGCCTGGGCCTGTCCATGGTGCACGGCTTCTGTCGCCAATCGGGCGGCGACGCCCGGATCGAGAGTGCACCGGGACGGGGTACGAGCATACGGCTGTTCCTGCCGCTCGTTTCCAGTGCCGAGGCGCAGTCCTCGGCAGAGATCCTGGCCCGCCACGTCGAGCCCGGCAGCGGGCGCGTCATAGTGGTGGATGACGAGCCCGAGTTGCTCGAAGTCACCAGCACCCTGCTCGAACAGATGGGCTACTCGGTCCAGTCATGCCACACCGGGGCCGATGCGTTGAGGCTGCTTGGCGAAGGCGCCTACGACCTGCTCGTCACCGACGTCATCATGCCCACCATGGACGGGTTCGAACTCGCCCGCCGTGCCCGCCAATACCATCCGGGCATCGGCCTGCTCTACCTGTCGGGGTTCGCCGAGCCTGTGAAAAATAGCGAAGCGAAGATCCAGGCCGACCTGCTCCAGAAGCCGTACACGAAGGCAGCGCTGGCGCGCATGGCGCAGAAGGCGATGACCAGTGCCAGACCGGACGCATCTGCCATCACCATCAGGCATTGAAGCCCTAGGAATCCATGCCTTTGGTGAGGAGCCGCGCCCACTCCCGATAGCCCGGATGGAAGCAGGTTTCGCTGCCCATCCCGAACGATCCGCTCATCCATGAGTCCGGCCGGAAGCCCAGCTCGGCGGCATGTGCGTTGGCTCCTGCACCCAGCGAACCCAGACCGCGAAGGTAGCCCTGGGTCGGCCCCGCTGCCCGTGCCGGCAGGCCTGCCTGCTGCCATTCGTAGATCACGTTGTCATCCGACGTGGCAAGGCCGGTGGGATTGAAGAAGTCCTCGTACTGGCGGATGCGCAGGCGGCGCGCAGCTGCGGGCTCACCGACCGGGGCCAGGCACCACGAGGTCATCTCGGTGCGGTTCACCGACAAAGGCTTCCAGACACGCAGCTGGAGCGACGAGACGTCGATCAGCTGCATGTTGGGGAAAATGTTG
>CANJHY010000189.1:0-8343 GCA_947474275.1 Betaproteobacteria bacterium | reverse complement strand
GGGCAGCGTATAGGCGGGCACCGCCACCGCGGAGACCAGCAGCAGATGCCCCCATTGCTGCGGCGTGAATTCGAGGCCCAGCGCAACCAGCAGGAACGTGACGGCGACCGCGGCCAGCGAGCCGATAATATACGTTCCCACCAGATACGTGCGGAACCTGGTCGCCCCGGGCGCGACGCGGTTCGCCGCAGATTGCCCGAGGTTTGTCATAAAGCGAGTCTTTCAAGGCAGTCGGCAACGCAGTCGCGAAGCGAGGATGTAGGGGGAATTAGTTCGGCGTGACCCGGCGACCCGCCACCGGAGATTTTATATTGTTATTGTATACGCCTGCTAGCGCCAGTAAAAGTAAATGTAATTACCTTTGAATCGACCATGGATGGCATCTCCGTCTGCGGTTCGCGCCCCTTCGCGGGCAGGATGCGCCGTCATGCGCACTGAATATCTTTTTGTTGTATTCTTGCAGCCGATTTCCCCGCGTTAGCGAAGTGTCTTGCCGGAGGGTGCCCTCACCGGGATGCCAGGATCATGCAACTCAGATTGGAGAATCCATGAATATATCCTGTAATAAATTGTCGGTCTGCATTGCAGTAGCGCTTGCCGCTTCGAGCACTACATCGTTTGGCGCGGGCTTCCAGGTGATGGAGCAAAATGCCAGCGGACTTGGGAATGCATATGCGGGGCAGGCCGCCGCGGCCGAGAATGCCAGCACGATTTATTACAATCCGGCTGCGATGACCCAGCTGCCCGGCGCGCAGTTCACGGGTTCGGCGGTCGCGATTAAGCCTTCGGCAAAATTCAGCGATTCCGGTGCTTCTATCTCACCCACGGGAGCGGGCGCGCCTGCGGGCGGTAGTAACGGCGGCGATGCGGGCGGGTGGAATTATCTGCCGAACATTTATTTTTCCAAACAGTTCAGTCCTAACCTGTGGGCGGGGATCGGTCTCACGGTGCCGTTCGGGCTCAAAACCACTTACGACCCCGGCTTCATCGGGCGCTTTCAGTCGCAGAAATCGGAAATCAGGACTTACGACGTCAATCCGAGTGTTGCTTACAAGCTCAGCGATACGGTCTCGCTCGGCGCCGGATTGAGCTACCAGCGTTTCAATTTCAAGCTCAACCGTTCGACGTTTATCGGCGTGGAAACTGCGTCTAATTTCGACATCAGCGACAATCAGTGGGGTTGGAACGTGGGCGCATTCTTCACGCTTGCGCCGGAAACCCGCCTTGGACTCTCTTACCGCTCGAGCGTGGGTTATCACCTGGCCGGGACGGTGCAAGTCGTCGGGGCCCCCGGCTTTCCGACGACCGGCACGGCCAATGTGCGGCTGCCCGCCACGACTTCAGTGGCGCTGTCGCACCAACTGTCAGGCCGCTGGCAGATGCTCGGCGACTTCACCTACACCCAATGGAGTTCGATCAAGGCGGTCCCGCTCGTGCTGGCCTCTGGTGCGGTGGCCGATACCTTCAACTTCCAGTTTCGCGACAGCTGGCGTGTCGGTGCCGGGACGAATTACAAATGGTCGCCGGACATGACGCTGAAGCTCGGCGTCGCCTATGAACGATCGCCGGTAACCGATCAGTTTCGTACCACTGCGCTGCCCGACAACGACCGCGTATGGTTAGGCATTGGCGGCAAATGGGCGGTTTCGAAACAATCGACGGTGGACTTCGGATACGCGCATCTGTTCGTGCCGCGCAGCGGCACGATCAATCAGGTGCGTGGCGTGGGCGTGTCGGCGCAAGGCTCGGTCATTGGTAGCTACAATAACAGCGTCGACATCTTGAGCGCGCAATATAATTACGCGTTTTGATTGGCCCGGCGCAAGGGACGGGAGCGGGCCGGCCACCACATAGCTGATATTGCGGCGCAGTGCCACCGGCGCGCGAGTATTAATAATTAAGGGTCATTTGCGCAAAGCAATCGCCAGGGGAATGATGAAATGCGGCGATGGCGTTCTGAGTTTCCGCGCCTGGCCGACCATGTCCCCGAGATCGATGCATAACCATGTTGCCGATAGCGTTTAATTGAATAGCGGATTGGTCACAGCTGCGCGTATTTACGCTATCATGCGGGCAGCTTTTATTTTCAGTATTGATTTACAGGGGGGTATTAAATGACACCAGAGCAGATTCTCAAGCTCCCATCGATGCCGGCAGCAAGCCCGAGTTATCCGATGGGACCGTATCGGTTTATCAATCGCGAATTCATGATAGTCACTTACGAAACCGACCGTGATCTATTGCGGCAGGCGGTGCCGGAGCCTCTGGAGCCGAATCCGGACGGGTTGGTGCTCTATGAGTGGATCCGCATGCCGGACAGTTCCGGTTTCGGTGATTACACGGAGAGCGGCATCGTGATTCCTTGTTTTTACAAGGGCGAACCGGTTAATTTTACGGCGCAGATGTATCTGGACGATGAGCCGCCGATTTCCGCAGGCCGCGAAATCTGGGGCTTCCCGAAAAAATATGCGCATCCGAAACTGGAAGTGTGCTCGGATACGTTGACCGGCACATTACATTACGCCGGCCAGATGGTTGCCATGGGCACCATGGCTTACAAGCACAAGGCTGCGCCTGGCGGCGTTGAGGCGCAAGCCAAGGGTATGGCCGGGACATCGTGTAATCTAAAAATCATTCCCGATGTCGATGGCAGTCCGAAGATATGCCAGCTGGTAGCCTATAACCTTACGGATATTACGGTTAAAGGCGTGTGGCTTTCGCCGGCCCGCTTGCACCTGATTCCGCACGTCAACGCGCCGGCGGCGGATTTGCCGATCAAGCGCATTGTCGGAGGCAAGCATTTCATTAGCGACCTTACCCTGCCGCACGGCCGGGTGTTGTTCGACTATCTTAAAGACGCCTGAGCGGACGGGACGACCAAACCATGAACAAAAATGATGTCAAAGCGCTTCCATCAATGCCGTTGCAGAGCCCGACGTATCCACGCGGGCCCTATAAGTTCTTTAATCGCGAATATCTGATCATCAATTACAAAACCGATCCCGCGCTGATTCGCGCCGCCTTGCCCGAACCACTGGAGCCCGCAGGCGACACGGTTGCAGTGCAGTGGCTCGATCTGCCGGATGGCGAGGGCTTCGGCGCCTATTCGGCGGCGGCACAGATCATTCCCTGCACTTTCAAGGGTGAGCAATGCAATTTCGTCAGCCAGATGTACGTGAACAACACGCCGCCTCTCGCCGGTGGGCGCGAAATCTGGGGTTACCCGATGAAATACGGCAAAGCGGTGCTGGCAGTAAATGCCGATACGCTAACCGGAACATTGCATTACGCGACGCAGTCGATTGCAACTGGAACCATGGTCTACAAGCACGACGCGTTTCGTGCCGACCACGCCAAGCAGGTCGAACAGTTGTCGCGCACGCAGATCACGCTCAAGCTGATTCCTGACGTTGATGGCACGCCGGCGATTGCGCAACTGGTGGCGATCAAGTTTGAAAATGTCACCGTTCACGGTGCATGGACGGGGCGGGCACGCTTGGAGCTGATTCCGTCCGTGAATTGCCCGCTCGCAGATCTGCCGGTGAGGGAAGTAATCGGCGGCCTGCATATGGTGACTGACATGACGCTGCCTTATGGCAAGGTTGTACACGATTATCTGGCGAAGTAAGCAACGAACCAGGTTGTAAAAAGAAACGCGGCGAATCGGGTCAACCGATTCGCCGCGTTTGCATTGGAGCTAGCTAGCGCCAATAGTGACGGTTACAGGAATTCCTTTTTCAGGTCCACCGTCGAGCGTACGCCGAGATGCTCGAAGTTGTGTTCGAGCCACTCGGATGCAAGCGCACGGCCGCGGTCACGCAAGGTAGTGAGGAATTTCCACTCGCTGTTCATCTTGCTGGCGGACGAGAGGTCGCTCATCGCGTTATCCGCGCGCACCGAGTGAATCAGCACGTATTTCAATTTGTCGCGATGCTCGTCCTTGATCCATCCGTCGTCGAGCAATTTCTGCACAAAGTAGACCGAGCGCAGTTCCTTGATGAGCGAGGAATTAAAGGTGATTTCGTTGAGACGGTTGGCGATATCCGCCGCCGTCGTGGGCAGACCCGGCCGTTCGATCGGATTGATGTGAAGTATCACCACGTCGCGCGACTCGGTGTAATAGAAGAGCGGGTAGAGAACCGGGTTGCCCATGTAGCCGCCGTCCCAGTAGTGCTCGCCCTTGATTTCGACCGCCTGGAAAACCTGCGGCAGACACGCCGAAGCCAGCACCACGTCGGCGGTGACTTCCGCTGTGTGAAATATTTTCACCTTGCCGGTGCGTACATTGGTCGCGCAGATATACAGTTTGGTGGAGCTCTCGCTGCGCTCGAGTTCCTCGAAATCAACCTGCTGCTCCAGCACCTCGCGCAGGGGATTGTAATTCATCGGATTCATTTGATACGGCGAAACGACGCTCATCATCGATTTCATGAGGTCCTGCATCGGGTTTTCTTTTTTCGCCCCACCCGTGTCCCATGGCATTTTCGGCATGGCAAAGCGCTGTCCGGCATCTGAAATCGCCTTCCAGAAATTGTGCAATGCTTCGCGTGCGCCGTCATTGCCCTTGAGTTTTCCGTACGCGTAGACCACCGCGTTCATGGAGCCCGCGCTGGTTCCCGAGACGCCTTCAATTTCGATGCGTCCGTCTTCGAGGAATTTGTCCATGACGCCCCAGCCAAAGGCGCCGTGGGAGCCCCCGCCCTGCAGGGCAAGGTTGATTTTCTTTTTTTGCGTGCCCTTGGAAGCTTCAGTCGCGGATGCCCCCGGTAACTTGGTTTTTGCCGTCATGGTTGAGCCTTTCGCGCCTATACAGCGCCGATTATATTATTGAAGTTTGAAGTTTGGTGCGTCCAATATCGCACCAAAATTGCGCAGCCGCACCTGAATTGGACAACGAACGCAACGCGGGGCGTGGCAATCGTTGGCGCGGCAGTTAAAGTATCGCAGCAGGGCGTGATTAGTGCGCCGTCCAGCCGCCCTCGACCATGATGTTCGTGCCCGTAATCGATGCCGCCGCGTCGGAGCACAGAAATATGGACGTGCCTGCGATTTGCTCGGTCGTTACGAACTGTTTGGTCGGTTGCGCGGCAAGCAGCACGTCGCGCTTGACCTGATCCTCGGTGATTCCGCGTGCCTTGGCGGTATCGGGAATCTGTTTTTCGACCAGCGGCGTCAACACATAACCGGGGCAGATCGCGTTAACCGTGATGCCTTTTTCCGCCACTTCAAGCGCGATGGTTTTGGTGAATCCCATAATGCCGTGTTTGGCCGCGACATAGGCGGATTTAAAAGGAGATGCGACCATTGCATGCGCCGAGGCGATATTGATGATGCGGCCCCAGCCTTTGGATTTCATGTAAGGCACTGCCACGCGCGTGGTGTGAAATGCCGAGGAAAGATTGATCGCGATGATCGCATCCCATTTGGCCAGCGGGAATTCTTCCACCGGTGCGACATGCTGGATGCCCGCATTATTGATCAGGATGTCGACGCCGCCCATTTCGGATAGCGCCCTGCGCATCATGGCTTCGATCTGCTCGGGCTTGCTCATGTCCGCGCCGTCGTACAAAACCTTGACGCCGAACTTGGAGGCAAGACCTGCCCGTAATTTTTCGATTTCTGCCGCGTCGCCGAACCCGTTAAGGACCAGGTTGATGCCTTCCTTTGCAAAACCTTCCGCAATGCCCAAGCCGATACCGCTGGTGGAGCCCGTTATGACTGCGTTTTTACCCTTTAGCACGTCTATATCTCCCTGTTAGTATTTCAAAAGTTACCGCCAACCGATCTGCACCGCAGATGCCGGCTGGCATCCCCGACTGCACCACGGCCGCGATTGCGTGCGCAATTACCACATCGTCTTGACTTCAGCGGCATTTCGCCGAAAAAACGTTACTTCTTGCCAGCAATTTCCGTGATAGAAGCGGCCGCTTTTTCGGTGGCGGCCGTGGCAGTCCGGATATTGGTATTGGCAATGTTGGTCATCTGGCTCGTCATCGCCGTCATGTTGTCGAACGCCTTGTTCGTCTGTTCAAGCACGCTCTTCATGACGTTGGTAATCATGTCGCTTCCGCCCATGGCCGACGACTGCTTCTTCTCCATCGCGGAGGTGGCCATCTTGCTGAGTTGGGCGTAGTTTGCCTGCATCACCGTGGACACTTCTTTCTGCGTAGCGGTCACGACGTCATGAATGTTGCGCCAGTATTCCATCAAGCGCTCGGGTTTTGCCATTTGTTGGCTGACACGGGACATGTCGGACATGCCTTTCGACGTTGCGAGTTTGCTGCTGTTGGTTACCGTGCTTGAAATTGCTTCCTGGGCGGCGGCCATGTTCAATTCCGACAGGCGCCGCATTCCTTCAAACGAAGTGCGGATGATGGATATCAGGACTTCCTCGCTGGCTTTTTGTGCGACAGATATTTGCTCGATCTCAGGATTCGGCATAACGCACTCCTCAATACAGTTATAGTAACGCGTAGCTAGTTATAGTAACGCGTGGCGGTCGCCGAGCTACCCTCTGCAGGCGGGCACTTCTCAATCTTAATCGTTAAGATTTGCGGCGGGGCAACAGACTAACATACATTACGCAATTCTATCACTTGGCCAAAATTTTAGGCCTCGAAAGTTTACCCTGAAACGTTATGGGCGGAGCCAAAACTAACGATTCAGCCCGTGCAGAGGGCTTGTCCCTGCCTTTTGCGTTGCGCGCTTCCATATTTGGGGCGTGACGCGGTAAAAATAGCATTCGTGACTGCCAAAGGCGAGAACAGCGATCTGGCCGCGGGCCGCAGGGCCAATGCCGATGCCTGCATTACCAAGCCGTTCAGCCCCATTAAATTTCTGGAGAACGTGGACTGGCTGCTGGTTTGAATCGGCGGCCTCGGTTTACCGTTCGCCCGGCATAACGGGGTGCGGGCTCGCCGTCGATGTGCCGGCCGGTCAGCGAACCAGCGGTTGTAAAAAAGCTTTGCTGATTGAGCCTGCGGCTGACAGAACGATAGGCAAACTCATCTGCTTGCGCGCGCTGCGCGCAAGCCCCTTTCCCCGCGGTTTTAACTGAGGCTCAATGAGGCGAGCTGGGCAGAGGACATGCTGCCAAGCTGCTCGGTCGTCAGGGCATTGGTTTGTGTCGTGGTCAGCGTAGCCAGTTGGGCTGTGCTCAGCGCGACTATCTGATTTGTTCCCAACAGAGCCACTTGTTTGGTAGACAGGTTACTGATCTGGGCGGTGCTCAGAACGGCCACGTCGGCCGTTTCGATGGCCGTCAATTGATCGCTGGTCAGCGCGTTAAGGGCTGCACTGCTGAGGGCCACGACTTGCTCGGTGGTGAGGGCGGCGATGGCGTCGGTCGACAGATTTTCGGCCTGGCTGGAAGTCAGCGCGGCAATGTCGGCGGTTTCCATCAGAGCCACTTGGCTGCTGGCGAGGTTGCCGATCTGATCCGAGGTGAGTGCGCGAACCTGGGCGGTGGTCAATGCTTGCAGATCATCGCTGGCCAGACTATTGACCTGCGCGGTCGTCAGCGCCGCGACCTGGGTTGTGCTCAAGGCTACGACCTGGGCGGTGGTCAGGGCGACGATTTGATCGGTGCTGAGCTGCGCCACTTGAGCTGTGGATAGCTGTTTGATTATCGTCGTCGTCAGCGCGGCGAGATCGGCGGTTTCGAGCGCGGCCAATTGATCGCTGGTCAGCGCGTTAAGGGCCGCACTGCTGAGTGCCACGGCTTGCGCGGTGGTGAGGGCGACGATGGCGTCGGTCGACAGATTGGGGGCCTGGCTGGAAGTCAGCGCGGCAATGTCGGCGGTTTCCATCAGAGCCACTTGGCTGCCGGCGAGGTTGCCGATCTGATCCGAGGTGAGTGCGCGAACCTGGGCGGTGGTCAATGCTTGCAGATCATCGCTGGCCAGACTATTAACCTGCTCGGTCGTCAGCGCCGCGACCTGGGTTGTGCTCAAGGCCACGACCTGCGCGGTGGTCAGGGCGACGATTTGATCGGTGCTGAGCTGCGCCACTTGAGCAGTGGACAGCTGGCCCTGCTAACGGGTGCGGTTCACGTGCCGGCCGGACCAGTGATTACTGGTCGTATACGCCGGATGACTGGGAGGAATTTGACGAAATGATCAACCGGTTGTGTGACGCACTTGGCCTCCCGGCAGGTGACAGAGCCGCGGCTCTCGCGGCGAGCCGCAGGATGCCCATCGAGCAGCGCCCCGCAGCACTCGCAAGTCTGCGGCAAAAACTGCGCAACCTCTAGCCGGATTGTTGCGGGAGACTACGACCCGTAGGCTGTCCGGAAACTTGCAACCGTCGCGCTCTTGACTGTGCCGGTGGCGGAATTATTCCCGC
>CANJHY010000188.1:0-8359 GCA_947474275.1 Betaproteobacteria bacterium | reverse complement strand
TAACTCGCGGTTGCCTGATGGTCGAAATCGATCAGGGTAACGCGTTTGAATTTTACGTCCGAAAAATAAGCTGCAAGGTTGGCGGAGATAGTGCTTTTGCCGACGCCACCTTTTTGGCTGGTAATCAGAATCTTTACAGCGCTCATCCTGGCCTCTTATGCTTTTTTTTTGCTGAATGTATGACCGTTTTGGCGTACCACTACGGTGTGCTGAATTGCCGATTGATACATCTCATATTATCAACATTGCGAATGTTTTGAATGATTTACGCCAACTTTTTATTATTAATTCTGGCGTTCTGCACGCCCCCCACAACATCTAGCGTTTACAAATTAAGGACCACCAAAATCTAGTGCGTGCGCTCGCAGCGCCGCCAGTGTTCGGCAAATTCCCTGTGATTGAAGGAATAACCGCAGCGCAATTGAATCCCGGTCAGAAAAATGACGACGCTCGCGTCATAAAAAGCGCACCGATGAAACGTCAATAAAATGGCGAAATGTATATAACGTGTTGATTCTGCGCGCTTTGAATAGCAGGCACATCCTTTGCTACATTGTTCGTGAATAGACCCAGCAGGCGCTGGATCCGGGTTGTCGCGTCCACACAGGAGTGCAAAGGCATGAAAAATATGGTCAGCACGAAGATTCTGGCATTGACTGCAGCAACACTATTTCTGACCGGCAGCGTGCCATTTTCAAATGCCGCAGGTGAGGCCTATTTCGTTCGATATCCCGTGCCGCCAGGCGATGACACAACAGCGGCGACGAGCGCGAAAAAAAGCCAACGCGACGACACCCACGCGGTGCGTCACCCGGCGAGTAATTCGACTGTGGGAAGCGCTAATTTCGTCAGATATCCGCCACTCGATTCGAACACCGAAAACAATGGCCTCACAAGATACCCGCCCGTCGCATCGGCCGACGACAGCAATCGATTTGTAAGATATCCGCCGCCGAATCGCCGCATCCAGCTCGCGGCTTCCGTGAAGAGTGGAACCCTGAACATCAACAATCCGCTGGCAGGCACGGCACCTTAAGGAACAGCCGCACACCCCGCCGGTGGTGGAATTGCCGATCGGCTGGGCGCACAGATTCGCGGCACGTTTGTGGAGTAGTAGACGCCGCGGCCCTTGTTCCTGAACGCGCCCGCATGAACATGTTTACTCGCAAGTCGTAATTTTTTAACAAGAACTCGGCAACGCTGCCCCGGCTGACGGCCAACCCGCAAGCGGCCTTGCCGCTGATGTCGATGATCGGGCAAGCGCAGTTTTCCAGCGAGGATCTGCTGGGCAAGTTGTCGCGGCAGTTCGTCGAACAATTGCTGATGATGGCTGCTGAATCGGTGGCCGTGCCCGGCTATGCGGCGTTGGCACGCGACGAAGATCTCTCGCGTCGGATCGCTGACGTGCTCACCTGCAACGTGAGCACCCGCAAATACACGCGGGTGATGTACCAGCGCGCCGACGAAATCGGCATTTCCAGGAGCGCGGTATCGCGCCATTTCATCAAGGATAGCGCTCAAGCGCTGGCCAAGATGTCGGCGCGCGATTTCACCCATACCGACTTGGTGGCGGTCTACGTGGACGGCATCATCGTTGCCCGGCATCCAGGAACTCAAAGCGCATGCTCATTCCTTCAGGTAGACTGATGACAGATTGTGCGCGGTGGAGTGGCATGCGGCGCCAATTTGGGTAGATTTTTCGTTTGATAAATTCCAGATCCCTTTTTCCAATAAAGTATTAGACCACGCAATCACTGTGCGGATCCATATACGGCAATTCGTAGAACTCCAAGAAAGCAGAGCACGAGTATGGCGCACTACCTAGACCGCATTCTGAACCCTCAGAGCATAGTAATAATTGGCGCATCCAAGGACTCTACCAAGCGCGGTAATCGAGCCATCAGCTCTCTCGTGTCCGATGGATACACGGGGAGAATAATTCCGATCAATCCCCGCGAGTCTGAGATACTGAACTTCAAGTGCTACCCGTCGATTGCGGATGCGCCCGGTGAACTTGACCTCGCGATCGTGTGTACTGCCGCCAAGACCGTAATGGGCGTTATCGAGGAATGCGGGAAGCGCAAGGTTAAGGGGGCGATTATTCTTGCCGCCGGATTCAGTGAGGTGGATGAAGAAGGCCGCAAGCTCGAAGACGCGGTTGTCGCTCTTGCCCGCCATTACAACGTACGTCTTATTGGCCCAAACACCAACGGGATGTTTAGCGCGCGCCTGGGATGCAATGCATGGGGTATGGCGGGCGTGCCGCGTGGTCCGTTGGGGCTGTTGTCGAACTCCGCGAACTGCGTGACGTCGATCGTTATGCAGGCAAAAGTACATGGCTACATGGGTATTAATACGATGCTCAGCGTCGGCAATCAGGCTGACATACAGTTCCATGAATACGTCGATTGTCTCGGCGAGGATCCCGAAGTGTCTGCCATTATGTTGTATCTCGAAGGATTTAAGGACGCACCCGCTTTCAGCGCCGCTGCGCGCAAGACGACGCAGCTCAAGCCCGTTGTCATGTACGTCGCCGGACGCACGAGCGAAGGCAAGCGTGCGGCGAAGTCGCACAGCGGATCGCTTGCAGGAGCCTATGCCGTAAATCGCGGTGTGTTGTGCCAATCGGGTGTGACGGTGGTGGATCGGTTGTATCACCTTTATCCCGTCGCCGAAGCGTTGAGCTTGTTCCCGCCCATGCGCGGTCGTCGTGTGGCTGTGTTGTCCGAAGGCGGCGGTCCGATCACCGTAGCCGCCGACGCACTCGTCGAGCATGGGCTAAAGCTCGCGCAACTCACGCCCGAAACGCAGGCGAGAATACACGCAGTCGTCCCAAACGCTACGGCGATCTCCAACCCGGTTGATGCGGGTGGTGGTACCGATCCGCGTGCCGAGTATTACGGACCTATCTGCAAAGCCATACTCGAAGATCCCAATATTGACGCTTTGCTCGTCGTCGGTCTGCTCGGCGGATATACGGACCGGTTTGGGCCGCAGGCTGCCCCGGCGGAGGACGCGGTGTGCGCGGAACTCGGAAAGATGATGCACCATTATGGCAAGCCCGTGATAGTGCAGAGTCATTATGCCGAGCTTAAGACGCTAGCACTTGACGTCCTGCGCAGTGCGGGCGTTCCATTCCAGCGGCATGTCGAAGTGGCAGTCCAGTGTCTGGCGAGCGCTGCCGATTTATCCGCGGCGCGCGTGCGCAATGCAAAATCGGAGCCAGATTCGGCGGGCCCCGTCGTGGCTGAGGCGACACGCATTATCGATGCGGCGGCGGACGCCGGACGCGATCTGCTTGAGACGGAGGCGCGGGAGGTACTAAAGGCTTACGGTATTGCGATGCCGAATCATGTGCTCATGCGTAATCCCGGCGATGCCGCCGCTGCAGCGAAGATTTTCGGCAACGTAGAATTGGCAATGAAGGTTGTGTCGCCGGATATCTTGCATAAGTCGGAAGCAAAGGGCGTGAAGCTGAAACTCAACGGGGCGCAAGCGCTGGAGGCGGCGTTTCGAGAAATCGAAGTGAGCGCGCGGGCTTACAGGCGAGATGCGCAGATTGAGGGCACGTTAGTCACGCCGATGGCGGACCGCGGCACCGAGGTTATTATCGGTGTGACGCGCGATCCGCAGCATGGGCCCGTAATGATGTTTGGTTTGGGCGGTATCTTTGTCGAAGTGATCAGCGATGTGGTATTTCGGGCTCTGCCCATCACGATCGACGATGCGCAGGAGATGATTGGCGGGTTGCGCTACTCTTCGATGCTCGATGGTGCGCGCGGGACCGACCCAGTGGATCGATCAGCGCTGGCGGACTTGCTGGTACGCTTGAGTGGAATCGTCCAACGGCATCCGAATATTGCCGAGATCGATTTAAACCCGGTCATTGCGCATGCTACCGGTTATACCATTGTGGATGCGCGCATGCTTTTTGAAAAGCGCGGCTAAAACCGCAGATTTCACTTCAACAACGATGCTGGGAGATACACGATGCAGAAGAATTGCTCTACGCGGCTGATCTCGTTACTGCTGGTTTTTTGCGCTGGTGGTGCCTTTGCTCAGACCTATCCTGCGAAGCCTGTGCGGCTAGTGGTGGGGTTTGCGGCTGGCGGGAGTGTGGATATGGTCGGGCGCATACTCGCTCAAAAGCTGTCTGCGATGTATGGAAAACAGGTCGTCGTTGACAATCGGCCGGGGGCGGCGAGCCATATTGGTGGCAATATCGTTGCGAAAGCGGAGCCGGATGGATATACGCTGCTGGTGAGTAGCAACGGCGGACTCGGGACCAATCTCGCGCTCTACAGCAAACTGCAATATAACGCCCTCAAGGATCTGACACCGATCACACTGCTTGTCCATCAGGGGCAGGTCATGATTGTGAACCCTGCGGTTCCGGCACGTAGTGTCAAGGAATTCATCGCGCTCGCCAAGTCTAAACCCGGCCAACTCAACTACGGGTCGGCCGGCGTTGGCGGTCCGCTGCATATGGGAGCGGAATTGTTCAGTTACATGACGGGCATTAAACTAACGCATGTGGTCTATAAAGGGGGGGCGCCGGCATTGGTTGACCTCCTGGGCGGGCAGATTGAAGTCGTGTTCCAGCCGATACCCGAGGCGCTGCCTTACATTAAGGCCGAGCGAGTGCGCGTGCTAGCCGTGACTAGTGCAAAACGCGCCAATTCGTTACCCGATTCGCCAACGATAGCCGAATCGGGAGTGCCGGGATATTCGTTTGCCAGTTGGATGGGGGTCGCCGGTCCCGGCGGGATGTCGAAAGAACTGGCGGCGCGGATCAGTGCAGACTTCAACAAGGCGCTTGCCACGCCGGAGGTCCAAAGCCGTTTGCTCGAACTTGGACTTGAGATCGTTGGCGGTACGCCCGGGCAATTGGGTGCGCATATGCAGGCCGAGTTGGCCAAGACGGTCAAGCTCGTCAAGGATGTCGGCATCCCGCAGGTAGACTGAACGATCGGCGCGAACCCCGCGAGAACTTCGCAGCAGGAGAATCATGGCACTTTTTTTGCGCGAAGAGGATGTGCGCCGTTTGCTGTCTATGGAGCACGCGTTGGCCGCAGTAGAAAATGCATTTGTAGAGCAGGCGCGCGGGAACGCCGCCAACTTTCCAAGGCAGCGCAGTGCGTCGCATGGAGTGAGTATTAATATCCTGTGCGCCACTTCTGCAGCGCTTGATGCCGCTGCGATCAAGTGTTATCCGATCGTTCGCAACGATATATCGGTCGGCTCAAGCTTCACCGTTCTCGTCTACAGGATTTCGACTGGCGCAATGATCGGTGTGCTGGAGGCGAATGCGCTTGGCCAGATTAGAACCGGTGCTGCGAGCGGAATTGCGACGAAATATCTCGCTAGAGCGGAAAGCCGCGTCATGACTCTGTTCGGGTGCGGGTGGCAAGCCGAAAGTCAGCTCGAAGCAATCTCGGCGGTTTTGCCAAAGCTTGAACGTGTCAACGTCGTAGGTCGTTCAGCGGAGCGGGCGCAACGATTTTGCCGAGTGATGGCGGCGCGGCTCGATGTGGAGTTGGTCGCCAGCGGGGATCCCGAGCGAGCGGTTGGGGCGGCGGACGTTATCACTACCATTACCGGATCACGCGAGCCGGTATTTGACGGACGCTGGCTCAGACCGGGCGTACATATCAATGCCGCCGGTTCAAATTTTGCAGAGAAGTGCGAGATCGATTCGATCGCGGTGCGGCGTGCGGATCTAATTGTCGTAGATGACGTAACGGTTGCGCGCTCCGAAAGCGGTGATCTGCTCGCTGCTGAGAAGGCTGGTGGTCTCGACTGGGGGAATGTTAAAGCACTTTGCCAGGTCGTCTCCGGTGCCGAGCAAAAACGAATGTCGCCCACGCAGATCACACTATTTGAATCGCATGGCCTCGGTTTGGAAGACCTCGCCGTAGCGGTTCGGACCCTCGAATTGGCCCGCGCGCAGGGAGTCGGGACGGAGCTACCCATCCGGTAGGTTGTCGCAACTGTCTTGCTGGAAGCGGCGCCCCACCATTGTTATGGGCGCCAAGAGTTCGCCGGTTACGAAAAAAAGTTATTCACGTGCAATCTGCGCAATAGGCGAATCCTCCTTATTGAGGCGAGCTTGAGCCGTGCCCGATATTTCCATGAGTTCTGAATGCTGGTGATTAAGGCGCAAGAGGGGGCAATAAAGTTACAATTCGTTGAGGAATGGAAATACGTTAATTAACGTTATATTCTTGATGCCTCCCGATTACGCTGACTCGTATGAGCTTGGGATCCCGAGCTCCGAGTACTGCATCCGTTCTATTTGTATAGACCCAACAAATTGAACGAAGTCTGCGATAGAATTCAAAGGCCGGCTTGTTCTGTGCTTGATCAACCGAGATGTGGTGTACGCTGCGACTATCAGGGTCCGCCGCTTGACGCCGCCACGAGGATAATTGTCGCTAGAGTCTTATCTTTGTGGTTATCAGCCTGGCAATTTTTTGCATTCCCATTTTTCAACAGAGGATATGATGCCCGTTACCGGTTCAGAACTTGTTGCACAGGCACTTGAACGCCACGGTGTAAATGCCTTTTTCTTTTTAATGGGCGCGCCGATGCTTGGTGCGGAGAAGGCATGTCTGGATCACGGCATGCGCGGTATCGATGTTCGTCATGAGCAGGCGGCTGCCATGATGGCGCATGCTTATGCACGCGTTACGCGCAAGACCGGAGTGTGTATGGCATGTTCGGGCCCCGGCACCATAAATCTCGCCAGCGGGATTGCGACGGCCCTGGTCGATTGTGCGCCGGTGGTCGCGCTCGGCGGATCCAGTCCGTGGAGCGAGTGGGGCATCGGCGGCTTCCAGGAGATTGATCAGGTTGCGATCATGCGGCCAGTAACAAAGTGGGCGGAGCGCTGTTACGAGACGCGGCGCATTCCCGAGTTAATCGATCAGGCATTTCGCATAGCGTGGTCAGGGAAACCCGGGCCTGTTTATCTCGATCTGCCAACAGACGTTCTTCTGAACTCGATTGATGAATCCACGGTGGTCTGGCCTCTGCATGGCGGACCGAAGAAGACGCGCCCGCTCGCAGATGAAGAGCAGGTGGCTGCGGCGGTAGGGTTGCTTTCGAATGCGAAGAAGCCTGTTATCTTGTCCGGCAGCGGTGTCATCTGGTCAGATGCCGCGGCAGAGCTAAATGCATGGGTCGATGCATCGGGAATCCCGTTCTTCACGACGCCACAGGGTCGCGGCGTGGTTCCCGAGGATCACGCGCTGTGCTTTCAAAATGCGCGCTCGACGGCACTCAAGGAGGCCGATGTCATTCTTGTTGTGGGAACCCGCGTTAATTATGTTTTCGGACATCTGCGTCCGCCACGCTTCAGTGCTGACGCAAAGGTTATCCGAATTGATGTGGATCCCACCGAAATAGGCACTACTCAGCGGCTTGATGTTGGTTTGGTCGGGGACGCACGAGCAGTTCTGCAGCAGTTATCGCGGGCCGCCAAAGGCAAGGTGACGCCATCACTCTATGCAGATTGGCGCGCGCAATTGCAAACGATTAACGCCAAGAAAGCGCTTGCCCAGGAACGTGAAATTAGTACGGATCAGACCCCGATACATCCACTGCGTCTGTGCAAGGAAGTGCGCGATTTTATGCGGCGTGACGCAATTCTGTGTGTGGATGGTCAGGAAATACTTAATTACGGTCGGCAGTCTATTCCTACTTATGTGGCGGGAAACAGGCTTAATTCAGGGCCTTTCGGTACCATGGGGGTCGGTCTGCCGTTCGGACTCGGCGCTAAAGTCGCCCGGCCTGACAAACAGGTAATCGTGCTTCACGGTGATGGTTCATTTGGCTTGAACGGACTCGAACTTGATACCGCAGTACGACACAAGATCCCGGTGCTGGTCATTATCAGCCTCAATGGAGGGTGGACCGCAGACGTCAATCGCGAAAAGCCGGGGCGCGAGCTTGGCTACACTCGATTCGATGAAATGGCTCGAGCGCTCGGCTGTCATGGTGAATACGTCGAAAAGCCGGAAGACATTCGACCGGCGCTGGAGCGCGCGCAGCGCGCGGTGGACGCCGGCCAACCCGCGTTGGTGAATGTGGTTACGGATTACCGCGCACGTGCCGTCACAGTTCGATTCTCGGCGATGAATACCTAGTGTAGTGCGTCAAACAGATTGCAACTTATTGAGTCGTGCGCGCGCTTTGACGACCTTCGCGAGGATGTCCGAGGCGCGCGCGGTCCAGATGAACGGCTTGGGATCGCGGTTGTGGTTTTCGACATAGTTCTGGATCGTGTTGATGAGTTCAGGCACGTTGGGGAACACACCGCGTTCGATTGCATTTTGGCTCAGGTCGCGGAAGAAGCGTT
>CANJHY010000187.1:0-8372 GCA_947474275.1 Betaproteobacteria bacterium | reverse complement strand
GTGCTGAAGGCCGGCGCATATGCCGACATCACGCTGTTCAATGCCGACACCGTGATGGACGCGGCGGATTTCGTGCACTCGACGCTGCCCGCGCGCGGCATCGGTACCGTCGTCGTCAATGGCGCCATCGTATGGCGCGACGGCAAGACAACCGGTGCGCGGCCGGGACGCGTGCTGCTACGGGAAGCGTGACGCGGTTAAAATGTAATGCCGGGCGGGTCGCCACTCAGCGGCGATGATTTGCCGCAAGGTATACTCGGGCTGTCGTGATGTCCGCCCATTCCAATCGCCGCTGGCTGGATTCGTTCCTCGCCTGGTATTTCGTGACCATCTGGGGCTCGGGCTTTCTCGCCTCCAAAATCGGCATGCAGTACGCGCCGCCTTTCACCTTCCTGACGCTGCGCTTCCTGTTTGGCATCGCGTGCATGATCCCCATCGTGCTGATCGTGCGCCCGCAGTGGCCGGCGTCGCGCGCGGAACTCGGGCACGTGATCGTCGCCGGCCTTTTCATGCATGCCATCCACCTCGGCGGCAGTCATTACACGCAGTATCTCGGCGTGTCCGCCGGCATTACGGCCGTCCTGCTGACGGTCCAGCCGCTGCTCACCGCCGTGGTCGCCTCGCGCTGGCTGGGCGAGCAACTCTCGCGCCGCCAATGGCTGGGCATAGCCGTCGGCTTTGCCGGCGTCGTGCTCGTGGTATGGCACAAGATCGACATCCGCGAGATGACCATCGCCAGCCTGTGCGCGGTGATCGTTGCTCTGCTGGCGGTCACCACCGGCACCCTGTATCAGCGTGTGTTCTGCCCGCGCGTGGATTTGCGCGCGTCGGCGCTGGTGCAGTTTGTGGCGTCCGCAATCGTGCTCGCGCCGCTGGCCTGGTTTGTCGAAGGTTTCCGCGTTACGTGGGCCTGGCCGATGCTGGGCGCCATCGTGTTTCTCGTCATCGCCGCGTCGATACTCGCCGTCAGCGCGCTGCACACGCTGATGCGCCACGGCGAGGCGACGCGCGTGACCAGCCTCTTCTACCTGACGCCGGTGTTCGCCGTGGTGCTCGAGTTCGCCCTCTTCGACATCGTGCCGACATGGGTCTCCATGATCGGCATCGGGATTACGTGCGCGGGTGTGGCGCTGGTGGCGTGGAAAAAGGACCAGCCGGCGCCGGAATAGATTTTTATTCCACCACCGGCATGCAGGAACTCAATCGACGGTCGCGCCGGATTCCTTGACCACTTTCGCCCATTTCACGATGTCGTCGCGCGCGATTTTCGAGAACTGCTCTGGCGTGGTCGCGAACGGCACCGCGCCCAGATTGGTAAAGCGGTCGATCACGTCTTTTTGCGCGAGCATCTGGTTGACGTCGGTGTTGATTTTTTTGACTGTCGCGGCCGGCGTGCCGGCGGGCGCCAGGATGCCGAACCACGGGTTCACGTCAAAACCGGAAAAACCGGACTCGGCGACGGTCGGCACGTCTTTCAACGCATCCGAGCGCTTGGCGCTGGTCACTGCGATCGCGCGCACCGAGCCCGCGCGCACGTGCTGCACCACCGAGGGCATGCTCGCGTAATACATTTGCACTTGTCCGCTCATGGTGTCGGTCAGCGCCGCCGCGGCACCCCGGTACGGCACGTGCACGATGTTCACACCACCCAGCGAATTGAGCATCACACCCAGCAAATGATTGACCGAGCCGCTGCCCGCCGACCCGTAGGAAAGCCCGCCCGGCTTGGTTTTGGCGAGCGCGATCAGCTCCGCCACGTTTTTTACCGGCAGGTTGTTGTTGACGATCACCACGAACGGCAGCGTGGCGAGTGTGGCCATCGGCGCGAAATCCTTGTCCGGGTTGAACGGCAGTTTTTTATAAAGCGCGGCGTTGATGGCGTGCGTGCCAACGTAGGCAAGCAGCCAGGTGTAGCCGTCGGGCGCGCTCTTGGCGACGGTATCGGTGCCGATGTTGCCGCCAGCGCCCCCGCGATTATCGATCACTATCTGCTGCCCCCACTGGTCGCCGAGCTTCTGGCCCGTAATGCGCGCCAGCGCGTCGGACGCGCCGCCCGGCGTTTGCGGCACGATGAAACGGAGCGGCCGCGCCGGATACGCCTGCGCGGCAGCGTCGCCGATTGCCAGGGCCATGAGTGCGAGCCACACGCGTCGCGTCGATGTCAGTTTGAACATATTTCCTCCGATGGTATTTTTCTAACGCTGGCGTCGCGCCGGACTTTTACTGCGGCCGGTCGCCCGCCAGCGTAATGCGATGCATCACGCGCCGGTGGCCGTGATAGTCGTTGACCGGGTTGTGCTGCGCGCAGCGATTGTCCCACAGCGCGATCGAGCCCGGCTGCCAGGCGAAGCGGCACGTAAACTCGGGCTTCACCTGGTGCTGAAACAGGAAGTTCAGCAGCGGCGCGCTTTCCTCTTCGCTCCAGCCCTTAAAGCGCGCGGTGTGCGCGACGTTCACGTAGAGCGCCTTTCTGCCGGTCTCCGGATGCGTGCGCACCACCGGGTGTTCGGCGCCGTATTCTTTTTTCGCGTCGTCACGGCCGTCGGTCTTCAGGCGGTCTTCGCGCGTTTTGCTGACGTCCGCCTTGGCCGAACTCGCGACACCGGTGAGGCCCGCGAGCGTTTGCTTCAAGCCGTCGGACAAAGTTTCATATGCGAGGTACTGATTGGCGAACAAGGTGTCGCCGCCGACAGGCGGCACTTCACGCGCGAGCAGCAAGGTGCCCATGGGCGGCGACTCGAGATAAGTCGTGTCGGAATGCCAGATGCCGCCGAAGTTGGCGCGCTCGTGCTCGAGTTTGACCACCGGCGTGATGCACGGAAAACCCTCGAGCCCCTTGATGAAAGGATATTCGACCGGCGTGCCCAGCGACTCCGCGAACGCCATGTACTGCGCGGCCGAGAGGTCCTGGTCGCGAAAAAATATCACGCAGTGTTCCAGCCACGCGCGGCGGATCTCCCGCACGGTGGCGGCGGCGACTTCACGCGCGAGATCGACGCCGCGTATTTCGGCGCCGATGGCGCCGGCGATTTTTCTGACTTCCAGACTCATGAATTAGATACCGATAAGCGCGTAGCGTACGAGTATACCCAAGAGTCCGGAATGCGATGAAACACGCGTCAGTGCTCCTGTACAGCGGTAAAATCGCGGTTTCCCCGCGTTGCCAGCCCCCAATGATGGTTTACCTCGTCATCGTGCCGACGCTGCTCCTGCATCTCGCCTTCGCGGGGTGCCGCGTCAATCTCTCGCTGTTCGCGCTGCATCTGGATGCCTCACCGCTGGTCGTCGGCATCATCCTGTCTTTGCTGGCGCTGCTGCCGATGACGTTCGCGGTGGGCGCCGGCCGCATCATCGACCGCATCGGCGTGCGCAAACCCATGCTGCTGGCGACCGTCGTGGTCATTCTCGGGCTCATCATCGGCGTGGTCTTTCCGCAGATCGAAGCACTGTACCTGGTGAGTTTAATCGTGGGCGGCGGCTTCATGCTGTTTCACATCGCGGTGAACCATGCGGTGGGCGTGATCGGCCGGCCCGAAGACCGCGTCAAGAATTTCAGCGTGATCGCGCTGACGTTTTCGACCTCGGGTTTTCTCGGCCCGATGATCACCGGCTTCGCCATTGACCTCATCGGTTACCGCGGCACCTTCCTGCTGCTGGCCGGCAGCGCGGTGGCGGCGCTGGCCGTGCTGATGGCCAAACCGCTCGACATCCCGCGCCAGGAACACATCGAAGCGCACAGCCGCAACAAGCGCCTGATCGACCTCTTGCGCATGCCGAACATGCGGCGCGTCTTCATCGTGAGCGGCGCGCTGTCAACGTCGTGGGATCTGTTCACCTTCGTCGTGCCCATCCACGGTTCGCGCATTGGACTATCGGCGTCGCAGATCGGCCTGCTCCTGGGTGCGTTCGGCATCGCGGTCTTCGTGGTGCGCCTGCTGCTGCCGCTCTTCGTGCATCGCACGACCGAATGGCAAATGCTGATTTTTGCGATGGTCGTCACCGGCACGGGATTCATCCTGTTTCCGCTGGTGAACACGGTGCCGGTGCTGATGTTGATCTCGTTCATCCTCGGCATCGGCTTCGGCGGCGCGCAGCCGGTGATCATGTCGCTGCTCTACACCCACGCGCCGCCGGGCCGCGGCGGCGAAGCGGTCGCGGTGCGCACTCTCCTCATCAACTTCAGCCAGGCCGGCATGCCGCTGCTGTTCGGCGCGCTGGGCGCCGTGCTTGGCATGACGCCGGTGTTCTGGACGATGGGCGCGGTGCTGGCGGGTAGCGCGTGGGTCTTGCGCAAATCCTGACCGGTAGCGCGTGGATCTTGCGCAAATCCTGAACTTCCCGCGGGTGGGCGCCATACGAAAAAACGGCCGGTGCCGCTCTCGCGGGACTGGCCGTTTCCTTGTTGCTGTCGCGCGACCCGGCTGACCGGGCGGCGGAAATTACTTGAGGTGTTTGCTGACCAGTTTGGTCATGTCGAACATCGACACCTGTTTCTTGCCGCCGAAAACTACTTTCAGATGGTCGTCGGCATTGATGTTGCGGCGGTTCTTGCTGTCCTGCAGGCCATGCTTTTTGATGTAGGCCCACAATTTCTTGGTGACCTCGGTGCGCGGAAACGGACCTGCGCCGATTACCGGGCTCAATGCGGCCGAAATCTGCATCGGCTTCATGAACGCTGCGCTGGGTTTACGTGCGGATTTTTTCTTCGCAGCTTTTTTGGTAGCTTTTTTCTTTGCGGCCATCGTTTGTTCTCCTTGACAGTAAAGACCGGGATTTCACCCAAAAAAATTGGGTTGATCGGATTGTAATCCAAACTTTACGCCCGTGGTGCACTCTTAGAGAGAAAATCCCTCTGCTGCGCAGGAGAAAACCCGGGTGGCGCAGTCCGGCCGCGCGCGATTCCATGCTGCTGTGCGTCGTTGAAATCCCTCTGCGGACGGCGGAAAAACGGCTGCGCTCCCTCTGCAGCGGACAGCGACACCACGCAAAATTACGCTAAACGTCAATGGCAAAGCGGCGACTGTTAACGTCGGCGATTCGTACTTTATGAGCGCGCACCCCGGAGAATCAGGTCATGCTTCCTAGCGGATATCGCGCGCGAGACGCACGCCGCTGAACTGCCAGCGCGCCGCGGCAGGGAAGAAATTACGGTAGGTCGCGCGGATGTGCGAAGCCGGCGTCGCGCAGGATCCGCCGCGCAGCACGTACTGGTTGGACATGAATTTGCCGTTGTACTCGCCCACCGCGCCGGGCGCCGCCCGGTAGCCGGGATAAGGCTCGTACGAACTGCGCGTCCATTCCCATACGTCGCCGTATACCTGCAGCGGGCCCGCCTGATCGCCGCCCGGCGCCGGATGGAAGTGCCCGTCTTCGAGGAAGTTTCCGCCGGCCGGTTGCGGCGCGGCAAAAATTTCCCATTCCGCTTCCGTCGGCAAACGCGCGTCCGCCCAGCGTGCATAGGCGTCCGCCTCGAAAAAACTGATATGACACACCGGTTCGCCGGCATGCAGCCTGCGCGCGCCGTGCAGCGTGAACGCCGTGCCGTCGGGCTGCCAATACAGCGGCGCCGTCCAGCCATGGCTGTTGCGCATATCCCAGCCTTCGGACAGCCACAACTCCGCGCGTTCGTAACCGCCATCGGCGATGAAATCCGCATACTCGCCGACGGTCACCGGCCGCGACGCGATCGCGCAAGCATCGATAAACACGCGGTGGCGCGGCTCCTCGTTGTCGAAACGGAACCCCTCGCCACCATGACCGACCTGGCGTATGCCGTCAGGGAGATTGATCCAGGTCAGGGGTGCTGCCCCTGCCGCGGTGGCGGCGGGCCGTTCCACATATGCGGGCTGCAGCGGATTGCGCGAGAGCAGGTGCTTGAGATCGGTAATGATCAATTCCTGGTGCTGCTGCTCGTGATTGACGCCGAGCTCGATCAATTCCAGCAATTGCGCAGGCAGCTCTGCGTTGTTCAACAGCTGCGCCATGTGCGAATCGACATGGCGGCGGTAAGCGCGCACTTCGTCGAGAGGCGGGCGCGACAGCATGCCGCGCTCGGGACGCGGATGGCGCGGGCCCACCGCCACGTAATAGGAATTGAAGAGCACGCGGAACTGCGGCGAAAACGGGCGGTAACCCGGCAATGCCCGTTCGAGCACGAACGTCTCGAAAAACCACGTGGTGTGCGCAAGATGCCATTTAACCGGACTCGCGTCGGGCATTGACTGCAGCGCGCAATCTTCGGCCGACAGCGGTTGCGCCAGGCGTTCGGTCTGCGCGCGCACCTGCTCATATTGCGCGGCCAGCTTCGCGGGCATATGTGCCTCCGCGTGCAACCTGCCTTGTTGCGATGTTTTGATTTGCGGATTCATGCGACCCTCCTCGCTGCGCGGACTGAATGTCATTGGTCGCGCGGGGACGGCAATCCTAACACGGCGCAGAAACCGGCACATCACGGCGGCTGCGCAAAAAACTGTAAAATCCGCGTCTGTGACGAACCACTTGCGCAGCGGTCGTTGCGCCATCCCATTGCGCATCCGGTATATGAAAACTCTCGACCATCTGTTTAAAAGCAACCAGGCTTGGGCCGCGCGCATCCAGCAGCAGGATCCGGAGTTCTTCCGCAAACTTTCACGCCAGCAATCGCCTGAATACTTGTGGATCGGCTGTTCCGACAGCCGGGTTCCGGCGAACGAAATCGTCGACCTGTTGCCGGGCGAGCTGTTCGTGCACCGCAATGTCGCCAACGTCGTCGTGCATACCGACCTCAATTGCCTTTCGGTCATCCAGTTCGCCGTGGAAATGCTCAAGGTCAAGCACATCATCGTCTGCGGGCACTACGGCTGCAGCGGCGTCGAAGCCATCGTGCGCGGCGACCGCATGGGCTTGAGCGACAACTGGCTGCGGCACGTGCAGGACGTGCGCGAAAAACACGAGCGCCGGCTGCCGCCGCCCGCCGATTTCACCCGGCGCAGCGCCCGCCTGTGCGAACTGAATGTCGTCGAACAGGTGGCCCACGTATGCCAGACGTCGATCCTGAGGGATGCGTGGGAGCGCGGCCAGGCCGTCACCGTGCATGGCTGGATCTACGGACTGCACGACGGTTTGCTGAGCGACCTGAAAACCACGATCGACTGCCAGGACGACGTGCTGACCAGCTACGAAGCGGCGATTGCCACGCTGCCCGGCACCACCTGATTCGCGCGTAAACGCGCGCCTTCAGCCCGGCTTCTGCGCGTCGAGCCAGATCGCAAGTCCCTGCGCGTTGAGTTCAATGTCTCCGCCCAGCACCTCCAGCACCCGCTCGCGTCCAACCCGCCACCCGTAGCGCCGCGCTTCGCCCAGCGCGATGTCTGTCACGCCCGCATTGAGACGCGCATGACGTTCGGCGCCGGCACCGCGTTCGCCGCGCGCCAGTTGCGCATGGGCATCGATCAGGCGATGCATGTCGTCGGTGAGGCGCGCAATCTCGCGCACCTGGCTGTAGTGCGTCACGTAAATCGCCCCCGGCTTGAGGCCGGCGATCAAGTCGAGCGAACGATGCGCCGCGTCCGGATCGAATTGCGTCGGACTCGAACTCGGGAATATGAATTGCCGGCCGTCGCAGTCGAACTCGCGGTAAGAGAGTCCGAACGTGTCGCCCGCAAACAGATGTCCCGACCTGGCATCGAGCGCGCAAACGTGATGGCGCGCGTGGCCCGGCGTGTCGTAGAACGCGATGTCGCGACCGTTTAAATTGATCGCCGACCCGTGTGGCGTTTCAATCACGCGCTCGCGCGGCACCGGCACGATACTGCCGTACATGTTCTCCATCGCTTGCGCGCCGTACACGGCGCGCGCACTGGCCACGAGTTTGGCGGGATCTATCATGTGACGCGCGCCGAACGGATGCACAGTCAGCATCGCGTTGGGCAATTGCGACATCAACAGCCCGGCGCCACCCGCGTGGTCGAGATGAATGTGCGTGAGTATCACGTAGTCGACCTGCGCGGGTGAGATGCCTTTCGCACGCAAAGCGTCGAGCACATGCGGTAGCGAGCTGTTGACGCCGGTGTCGATGACCGCGGCACGACCGCCTTCGACCATCAGGTGTATCGCGTCGAGCCGCGGCCGCTGGTAGCCCGAATCGACGGCGCTGATGCCGAATTCATAATCGATGATGTCTGACATGCGCGCGGAAGAAGTCCCTGAGTTAAGCGGAAGACGGAGCTTATTCTAACTGCTACGCGCCTCTCATTTGCACCGCCGTAATACGAATGTCATCTTGCGCGCCTAGTTTGCGGGGATTTACTTATCGGGGGCGGCGCGACTCATGGAAAGTCCATACAAGGGCAAGACCGGCATCAAGCGCATCTGGAATGCCATGCTGTATTCGT
>CANJHY010000186.1:0-8557 GCA_947474275.1 Betaproteobacteria bacterium | reverse complement strand
TGCCGGACACCATGGTATAGCCGTCGGGTGCTGATTTCGCCGCGGTCTCGATGCCGATCGATCCGCCGGCGCCGGAACGGTTGTCCACCACGATTTGCTGGCCGAGGATAGCCGACAGCTCGTTCGAGAGCATCCGCGCGCCGGCGTCGACGCCGCTGCCGGCCGCCCCGGGAACGATCCAGCGGATGGGACGCTCGGGATAGGCGGCGAACGAGTTCACCGGGCCCGCGACGGCGACGATCGAACATAGCGCCAGTAAATTAAGATTGGCATTGATGTGCCATCGGCGGTTGAGTTGCACGCATGTCTCCTTGCTGTAAGTGATTTTTGAGGTGCAGCCGATCAATACATCGTCGCCTTCAAGCGCTCCGGCGCGGCCGTGTCGTAGTCCGCCGCCACGATCCGCGAGTTGCTCACGTCCTCGAGTATCGTGCCCGTGCTGGGCAGGCTCTTGCGGTCGATGTGCCGGCTCGCATCCCAGAGCCTGGAGCGCATGATCGCTTTCGAGCACTGGAAGAACACCGTATCGACTTCGACTACAAGCACTGAGCGCGGCAGCTTGTCACCCATGATGAAGCGTTCGAGCAGCGCAGGTGCGGTCGAAATGTGGGCGCGCCCGGTCACACGCAGCGTCTCGCCGCAGCCGGGGATCAGGAAGAGCACCGCCACGTGTGGATTCGTCAGGATGTTGCGCATGCTGTCGATGCGGTTGTTGCCGCGGCGGTCAGGGATGAGCAGCGTCTTCTCGTCCTCCACCGCGATGAAGCCAGCGGGATCGCCGCGCGGCGAGGCGTCCATGCCGTCGGGACCGCAGGTCGCGAGGACGGCGAACGGCGACGCCGCGATGAGCGCGCGGTAGTGCGGGTGGATGTAGCCGATCTCTTTCGCGATCGCCGGCCCCGACGCTTCGCCGTACACCTTCTCGAGTGTCGCAATGTCCGTGATCCGATGTTCTTCGACGTGCATGGTCATGACGGCCCCGTTGGATAGCGTTAGTCGAATGGTAACATTGCGGCGGCCGACATTCGTCACGCATCAGTTCGATGGCAAAAGTGACACGCCACTTGAGGATTACCATTGCCCACCACCACGGCTGTCATAGAAAACCATCGCGCGCTGATCGCGCTTTTGATCGGTGCGGCGTTCGTCATCGCCAGCGGCATACACTATCAGACGCCGATGCTGGCGACGATCGCCAATGAATTCCAGGCCAGCCCCGCGGCCGTGGGCTGGATACCAACATTTTCGTTCGGCGGCATGCTCGTGGGCATCGCGTTGCTGGTGCCGCTGGGCGACCGTATCAGCAAGCGCTGGCTGATCATCGGGATGGTCCTGGTGCTGAGCATGGCGCAGGCGCTGATGGCGATGGCGCCGTCCATCGCGGTGCTGGCGGCAGCGAGCCTGGTCACCGGAATATGCGCGTCAGTGGGGCTGGTGTTCATTTCCATCGTGGTCGAGATCGCGCCGCCGCAGCATCGCGGCCGCACGGTGGGCACGCAGCTGATGGCGATGTTCGCCGGCATCCTGTTTGCGCGCATTGCTGGGGGGCTCATTGCCACGCACTTCGGCTGGCGGTGGAGCTATGTTTTTTCAGCCGGCCTGCACTGCGCGCTGATAGGCGCACTGCTGGCGTGGCTGCCGCATACGCGCCCAACCACGCAGATGACCTATGGCGATTTGCTGGGTTCGATGTTCACGATGTATCGCAAGCACGGCGAGGTGCGGCGCGCGGTGGCGATCCAGTTCCTGCTGGGTATTTGCTATGGGGGGTTTTGGGCGGTGGTGGCGCCGATGATGGCGCACCTGCACCAGGTCGGCCCGACCGCCGCCGGCCTGATCGGTATTCCTGGTGCAGCCGGCATACTCGTTGCGCGGCCCGCCGGACGCTGGACGGATCGCTCCGGTGCGGCGCCGGTGGTGACTACGGGGGTGTGCTTGATGATCTGCGCGTGGCTTGCGTTCGGCATCTCCGCCGCGTCAATCGCGCTCGTAGTAGCCGGCGCGGTCATGCTCGACTGCGGTCTGCGCACTGCGATGGTGGCGAATCAAACCCTGGTCAACGCTGCATTGCTGGATTCACGCGGGCGCGCCAACACCATCTTCGGCATGCATGTGTGGTGCGGCAACGCGGTGGGGGCGTTTCTCACCAGCACCGCGTATGCGCTGTACGGCTGGCTGGCGGTGTGCGCGATTGCGATGACGGCTTCGGTTTGCGCATTACTGATCCATTGGGGCATGGTGCCGGTGGGCAAGGTGAGCAGATGAAGCGCATTGAAGGTGAATCACACAAAAAAACCGCCGAAGCGCGTTTAAACTTGTTAAATCCTGGCCTGTCCAAAATTTTCTTCACGCTGCGGCTCAGCGGTGGCGTCTAAAATCGGCGTGCCGTGAGCGCCCCCCCATTCGCGAGCGCCGGCCTGCATCGTCAGATCTGGGCGATGGCCGCGCCCATCATTCTCGCCAACGTGTCGGTGCCGCTGCTCGGTGCGGTCAACACGGCCGTGGTCGGCCATCTCGATGCGCCGTATTACATCGGCGCCGTGGCCATTGGCGCCATGCTGTTCAATTTCATTTACCACCTGTTCAACTGCCTGCGCATGGGCACCACCGGTCCCACGGCGCAGGCACGCGGCGCCGGCAATGTCGCCGAGGTACGCGCGATGATCGGGCGCGCGCTGCTGCTGGCACTGGGTGCCAGTACGCTGCTACTCCTGCTGCACCGGCCGTTGCTCGACGCGGCGCTGTGGATGATCGAGGCCAGCGCGCCGGTCGAGCATCATGCGCGCGAGTATTTCCTGATCCGCGTCTGGGCGCTGCCCGCGGTGCTCGGCAGCTATGCCATCGTCGGCTGGCTCTATGGACTGCGTGATGCGCGCACCCCGGTGGGGCTGCTCGTCGTTACCAACGGCGCGAACATCGTGCTCAGCGTGCTGTTCGTCCACGGCTTTGGCTGGGGCGTGCCAGGCGTTGCCGCCGCCTCGCTCATCGCCGAATACGCCGGATTCGCAGCCGGCATGCTCTGCGTGGCCCGCGCCCTGCGCCGGCTGCCGGCCGCCGCGCAACGGGCCCCTCTGATCGACCGCGAGCGGCTGCTGCGTATGCTGGCAATCAACGGCGACCTGGTGCTGCGCACCTTCTGCGTGGTGTCGGTGATGGCGCTGTTCATGGCGCAGAGTGCCCGCCTTGGCGACCTGCCGCTGGCGGCGAACCAGGTGCTGCATACCTTCCTGATGTTTACCTCCTTCGGACTGGACGGGCTGGCCCACGCCGCCGAGGCGATACTCGGCGAATCGGCGGGCCGGCGCGACCGCGCAGGATTTCACCGCGGCATGCGTGCGGTGCTGGGCTGGTCGTTCGCGGTGGGTGCCGCGAACAGCGCGATCTACCTTGCCGCCGGAAGCGCGATCATCGCCCTGCTCACCAGCCAGCCCGAGGTGCGCGCCCAGGCCGAGACCTGGCTGCTGTGGCCGGCGCTGATGCCGCTGATCTCGGTCTGGGCGTACTGCTACGACGGCGTCTATCTGGCGGCGACGCGCACGCGGCCGATGCGCAACATTGTGCTGCTCGCCTTCGCCGTCTTCCTCGGCGTGCTATTCGGGCTCGCGCCGCAGTTCGGCAATGCCGGGTTGTGGGCCGCGGTGGCGACTTTTCTCGGGCTGCGTGGACTGCTGCAGTGGTGGTGGGTGCCGCGGGTGGTTGGCGCGATCTAGTGCGGAGTTTTTGGGCCGCGTCAATCGCGTTCGTAGTAGCCGGCGCGGTCATGCTCGACGGCGGTCTGTGCACTGCGATGACGGCTGCGGTTTGCGCATTACTGATCCATTGGGGCATGGTGCCGGTGGGCAAGGTGAGCAGATGAAGCGCCATTGGGTATACTCCGCAGGAACTCAACAAAAACAGGAGGGACGACATGCTGAAAATATGGGGGCGCGCCGACGGCTCGAACGTCATCAAGGCGATGTGGTGCATAGGCGAACTCGGGATCGCGCACGAGCGCATCGACTGGGGCGGGGAGTTCGGCGGCAATGACGACCCCGAGTACCGGCGCAAGAACCCGAACGGGCGGCTGCCGACTCTTGAGGAGGACGACGGCTGGACGCTTTGGGAATCGGGCGCGGTAATACGCTACCTCTGCATGAAGCACAGCCTCGGCAATCTGTGTCCCGCAACACCGCGCGAGCGCGCCGATGCGGAGAAGTGGATGGACTGGAGCTCGCTCAACTTCGCCGGCTTCAACAGCATCTACCTGCAGAATTATTTTGGCCCAGAAGCCAAGAGAAGCCCCGCTGCCATCGCGGCCGCGGCCAAGGCGCAGGTGCAATGGCTGGACATCCTCGAGCGGCATCTTGCCGGGCGGCAGTACCTGTGCGGTGACAAGTTCACGATGGCCGATATGCCGGCGGGATCGCTGACGGACCGCTGGTTCAACTGGACGCCCAAGGCAGCGCTGGGGGCGCATCCCAACGTACGCTCGTGGTACGACCGGCTGGCGGCACGCCCGGCTTATCAGGAGCATGTAGTAAAGGTCAACGCGAAGCGACTACAGGAGATTGTCTCGCGCGGCTGAGCGATGTGCGACGGTAAGTCAGTTTAGCGCCGCCGCGCCCGCCACCGAAACTCCCGCGGCCCCGGGCCTGCGCGTAGCGAGTAACTGGCGCGCTTCTTCGAGCAGGCCGGCATTGAGGTAGGCCTTGAGCAATGTGAACTCGATGAGGTCATGCTGCGCGCGGCTGCCGCCGATGCGTTCGCTTTGCCGCGCCAGCGGGGCGAGCGCAGCAATCGCTGCCGCATAGTCCCCGCGTTCGAAAGCCAGGAAGCCGCGCGCGAGCTCAGGCACGTAGGAGCCGGACGGGTAGCGGCTTTCGCGTGCGAGCTCATCAATTTGCCGGGTGCGGGCAGCCAGCGCGGCGTCATCGCGCATCACCGCGTTAGCGAGGATGACATGCAGATCCGCGAGTCCGGCGCCTGGCCGCGGCAGATTGCTCCCGGCGTATTCGTGGAGAGTGCGCCATGCGGCATCGTTTCGTGGCTGGCCGGCCAGCTCGGCGCGCCAGAGAAACGCGACGCCGTCCCACGTTTTCTGTTGCGGCCCGCCCGGGTGCCGGTCGGGCGCGATGGCGTCCTGGTAGAGTTGCTGCGCCGCCGTCCAGTTGCCCGCGCCCAGCTCGAGCAGGGCGAGATGCCAGCTTAAATGTCCGTGGAACGCCGCATCGCGCGGATAGTTGCGCAGCCAGGAGGAGAGGAAGCCGCGGCCGCCATCCGCATCGCCGCTTTCGTAGCAGACGTGCGCGACGCCATGCGCGCAATGCGCGTTCTTTTGGTTCAAAAGGACGGAGCGTTCGATCTTCGGCCGGGCCTCCGCGACACGGCCGTCCTCGCCGAGGGCGATCGCGTGATAGGACAGGAACCAGTAATCGTCGCCGTAATGCGGGGCGAGACGGTCGAGCAACTGCGCGTTCTGCCGCTTGTTGTCGACGCGGCCCGAGCTGCCGATGAGACCGTTAGGATTCGCGGCCGTCGCTACCATCAGTGCATCGCGCGGCCACTCGGCCAGATGGGCATGCAGGGCGGCGATGGCCGCATCGCTCTGGCCCGAGTACGCAAGGTCGAAGAAGCGGATATGTCCCGCCTCTCTTGCAGACGCGCCGGCGGCGACACCGTTAGCCGCGGCCAGGGCCGCTCGTGCTTGAGCGGCCTTGCCTTCACGCATCAGGATCTGGGCCTTGCCCGCGTGCGCAATGGCGAATCCCGGGTCGGCGGCGAGCGCACGGTCGAAAGCCTCGGCTGCACCGGGATACACGGTGAGCGCCAGATCGAAGCCCTCTGCATAGGCGTCGCGTGCGGCGGTCGAGGCAGTGGACAGCGGGAGGTCATAACGGTCTGCAAGCATAAGAAGCATTATATGTCTTCCCGGAACAGCCACAATTAGCGTCGTGCGCGGGAGCGCGGCAAGGGCAAGGTTACGATAGACTCTGCATCCTGCTGCGCCTCAAAAACGGCAGAACGTCGTGCGTGGCGTGCATCATTGAGCACAATAAAACGAAAGGACGCAGGACATGAATCTCGATCTGAAGGGCAAGTCAGTATTGGTCACCGGCGGCAACCGCGGGGTGGGTCTCGGCATTGCGCTGGCCTTCGCGGAGGAAGGCGCCAACGTCGCCATCTGCGGCCGCGACAAAGTGGCGCTCGCGGAAGCGGAAGCGAAGATCGCGGCGAAGGGCGTGAAGGCGAAGGCCGTCGCGATGGATCTGTTCACCGCCGAAGGGTGTATCGGCGCGGTGCAGGCGGCGGTCGACGCCTTCGGCGGGCTCGACGTGCTGGTCAACAACGCTTCGACTTCGATCAGCGGCAACATCGAGACGCTGGACGACGACGGGTTGATGGAACGGCTGCAGGGCAAGACGCTCGCCTATATGCGTTGCGTCCGCGCCGCGCTGCCGCACCTGCGGAAGTCAGGGCGCGGTCGCGTGATCTGCATCGGCGGCGGCGCCGCGCGCCAGGCCGGCTCCACCGCGCTACCCAGCGCGCTCGGCAATTCGTCCATCATCGCCTTCGTCAAGCAGTTCAGCCTGACGGTGGCGGCCCAGGGCATTACGGCAAACACCGTCCACCCGCCCTTCACCAAGACCGACCGTTACCCCAATCGTCTCGCCGCCCGCGCGAAGGAGCTCGGTGTGAGCGAGGCCGAGGCCGAGAAGAGCTTCATCAAGCAGTTCCCCATCGGCCGCCTCGTCGAGCCGAAGGACATCGCGCCGATGGTGCTTTTCCTCGCTTCGCCGCATGCATCGGCGATCACGGGGCAGAGCATTTCCATCGACGGCGGCTCGATACCGGGCATCTATTACTAACCGGCGATGACAAACCTGGATCGCTGCTACAACATCTTCGATCTGCGCGCGGCCGCGCAGCGCCGCCTGCCTAAAGGCGTCTTTGAATACGTCGACAAGGGCACCGAAGACGGAATTTCGCTGGAGGAAAACCGCGCGGCATTTCAGCGCATCAAGCTGCGCACGGGCTTTCTCAACGACTGGTCGACGCGCGACCTCGGCACCGAGATCTTCGGCAAACGCATCGAACTGCCGTTCGGGATCGCTCCCACGGGCAGTGCCGGATTGATGTGGTATCAGGGCGAGCTGGAACTGGCGCGGGCCGCTGCCGCAGCGGGCATTCCTTTCACGCTGGCCACGGGTGCGCTGACCTCGATGGAAGAAGTCAGCGAAAAAGTGCCTGATGCGCGCAAGTGGTTCCAGCTTTATCCGTGGGCGGATGAGGCGGGCTCCTACGAAATGGTCACGCGTGCGCGCGACCTCGGTTGGGAGGCGCTGGTCGTTACGATCGACGCCGCGCCGGGCCGCGGGCGCGAGCACAACGAGCGCAACGGCTACTCCTTTCCGTTCAAACCCAACGTGACAGCGGCGGTGGACATGGCGATGCATCCCGCCTGGATGTGGCGCGTGATGCGCAAATACCTCATGAACGAAGGCATGCCCACGAACGCCAACTTTCCCGAGCGCTACCGCCATACGATCCTCGACGGCAAAAGCAGGACGCGGCCGAAGGCGTTCCAGGCGATGACGTGGGAACACATTCGTAAATTCCGCGACTTCTGGCCGCGGCAGTTGATTGTGAAGAGCATTCTGAGCGGCGATCAGGCGCGGGCCGCCGTCGATGCGGGAGCCGATGGCGTGATCGTATCGAATCACGGCGGACGCGCCTTCGACAGCGCCGTAGCGACCATCGACATCCTTCCCGAGATCGTGGAGGCGGTCGGCGACCGCTGCACGGTCATACTCGACAGCGGCATCCGCCGCGGCAGCGACATCGTCAAGGCGCTGGCACTCGGTGCCAAGATGGTGCTGGTCGGCAGGGCGACGCTTTACGGCACGGCCTGCGGCGGGCAGGCGGGCGCCGCGAGGGCGATCAAGATACTTGCGGACGAAATGGAGCGGAGCTTCGGCTACGTAGGCGCGCGGCGGGTTTCCGAAATCGGTCCGCATATCTTCGCGCGTCGCCATCCGGCGATGTAGAGTCCCGCGCAGGCTTCGGCCTGCAGCGTACGTTCATTTCTGCACCAGCGGCTCCAGAGCATCGCCGGTGAGCCACGGGCTCTCGGCATCCATGCCTTTTTCGAATGCCGCGATTTCATCGGCATAGCGGCTGGTGATGCCGATGTCGTCCAGCCCGTTCAGCAGCTGCTCCTTGCGCGACGGCTCGATGTCAAACGTGTAGGTCTGGCCATCGGGGCCGGTCACCGTCTGCTGCGGCAGGTCTATCGTGATTTCGGCGCCGGGCGAGGCATGCAGTTGCGCGCTCAGGTGGCGCACCACGTCTTCGGGCAGCACCACCGGCAGCAGGCCGTTCTGATAGCTGTTGGTCATCTGAAAGGGGCCGAAGCGGGACGCAATGGTGGCGCGCACGCCGAAGTCGAGCAGCGCGTAGATGGCACCTTCGCGCGTTGAACCGCTGCCGAAGTTGGCGCCGGTCACCAGGATCTTCGCTCGGCTGTACGGTTCCCGGTTCAGGATGAAATCGGCCTTTGGTGTGCCGTCGGCGTTGAAAC
>CANJHY010000185.1:0-8600 GCA_947474275.1 Betaproteobacteria bacterium | reverse complement strand
GCGAGCAGCGACAGCGGCCCGCCGGTGTTGAAGGGCGACGGTACGCCGGTGGAGTTTGCCGGCGACGAGCACAGCCTCGTGACGGGCGCCGCGGCATCTGCCCTGAAGGCCGGCAGCAAGCTCGAACTGATACCCAGCCATTGCGATACCACGGTCAATCTCTACGACCGCTATCACGTGATCCGCAACGGCGTCGTGGAGGCCGTCTGGCCGGTCGCCGCGCGCGGGCGCAGCGATTAGATGGCATGCCCGGCGCGCCACATCGCGGTGCGGGCCAATGCGGCGCAAAATGGCTATGCCGCAACGCCACGCGCGGCGACACTGGCCCCGTAAAAAAGTGTGTGGCGGATCCTCGGGGGCCGCGCCGCTGTAAAACGGATTTCAGTGTATAAACGATCAGAGTCCGCTCGCATAACGAGTCTAGGCATGACTTTCTTGGGTGGTTACTTGCTATGGGACGAATTTGTTGTACGGTGGCAATCGCATCCGTGCAAAGTAAGGGACGATGTCGTGTGAAAGAACCTTTCTGTCTTACACACAGAAATTCTGACTACTCCAATCTGACTGCGACTTATACAAACACTCACGGCTACCATCCATCCCCTTATGAAAAACATTTTAGCCATCACCCTCCTGCTGTTTGCAAGTTCCGGCTTCGCTCAAACACCTGTTTTTTTTGCAATACCCACAGATCGCCGTGACGTGACAATGAATATTGTCGTTATGGATCCTGAAGCACCACTGGATAAGGTTCTTCTGGTCGTGCCTGGAACCCCCGGCCAGGAAGGGCGAATCATGTTGCGAGGAAAGCAGTCTCCCTCTCTCGGCGCATTGCAGTATCTCTACCCCCATTTGGCAATGTTTAAAGACGTTGGAATCGCACTCGTTTCAATGGGTTGTCCAACCGATCAATGGGAAACTTCCGTTCAATGTTATGACGACTACCGTAGCTCGCAACAGTATGTAGGTGATGTAAAAAAGGTTATTGAATTCTTACGCGAGAAATATGCTTTCAAAGAGTTCTACCTCTTTGGACATAGTTCCGGAGGAATTTCTTCTCGATGGCTCTCTTTAAGAATGCCTGATCAATTTAAAGGTGTCATCAATTCTTCCGTCATGAACGACGCATATGGCGATCTTGCCAGATCGACGATTGGTTTTGATATGAACGCAATCAAGATTCCTGTTTTGAATATTGCACATGAAGACGACCGATGCCCAAGCACGCCATATTCCATGGCCAAGAACTACTCGAAGGACAACCTGGTTACCGTGCGAGGAGGCGGGCAAACAGGTCACATTTGCGGACGAGCAAACAGGCATTCCTTCGAAGGGCGACAAAAGGGTGTCGCTAAAGCAATCGTGAAATGGATAACTACGGGTGAAGTTCAAAAATATGTAGATGATGACGGTTAATAAAGATTGATTTACGGGAGGCGTGGTCGTCGAGAAAATGTCTTCCGTTATCACACGGCAAGTCTTTTTTATAAATCGCTCGCACGACAAGTTGAAAGGCAAGATCACGGCCACACTTCGTAATCGTTGCACTATTGGATACCCGTTAGCGGGCCGTTGCCGCCTTCGGCAACGGGTCGTAAGCAGGCAATCGAAGGCCAATGCAGCGCGCATCCAATGCCGCATAACAATGCATCGCAGCCGGCCGCCTTCGGCGGCGGCTGAACGCAAACGTTGGGCGTCAAGGAACCACACATGAAGCTGCAGCATATAGTTTCGAGGATCTTGGCGCGCTGAACCCGGAGCGTAGCTGGAACGTCGCTTATCGGCCGCTACCGGCGCGTTACGATCCGCTCAATCCCATGTATTCACAGATGGTGCTCGACGAGCCTGTCCTGATCGAATCGGCGCCGCGTTGGCTCATTCGCAGCATCACTCTGTTATTTCTGCTGGCGGCCGCGGCCCTGTGGATATTGGCATGGCCGGCAGTGTACGGACGCGGTCGAGGCGAGCTGGAATAAAAATAGCGGGTGCGTTCTGTTTCAATCTGGCTATTTGCCGGCCAGCACCCGCTCCAGTTCGTCCAGTATCCGCGGCGTGCGTACTTTGCGCTCGCCACGCACCAGCAGGACGAAATTGTCGGCGAGGATTTCTTCGGGATGACTGATGTAGCGCGTGTTGAGTCCGATCGCAGTGAAATATTCCGGCACGTTGCCTGCATCGAGCAACACCAGTGCGTCGCCAGCGCGGCCCGCAGTCCACTTGGTGCCGCTGCCCATCACCGCCAGCAGCTGGAACGCCATGCGGTCCAGGTAGGTGCCCGGCAGCGCGGGGTCGAAAGACTCTTCTTTCGCAAACAGCACGGGATAAAAAGTCAGCGGCGAGCCGCCGCGCTCGAGCGTGATGCAATAGCGGTTGTCGGGAGCATCCGGATTGGTGATGCGGCGCCGTTCGAGTTCGGCCGGCCAGGCGAGCGGCCCGCAATCGCGAAAGCCGACGATCGCATATAGCGCGTTTCTGCGCTCGGGCAGGTGGCGCGAAATCACGTGGAAAATCTCGTGCGTGATGACGCGCTCGATTTCCTCGACGGGGACATCCATATACTGCTGCGGCAGCATGATAGCGTTGCCCCGCGTATACGGCGTCTCCGCTTCTTCGCGTCCGGTCGTCTTCACGAGCCATACTTCGCGCGGCAGCGGAAGTTTCAACGGGCGCAGCTGCGCGCTGATTTTCGCGATCGACGATGACAGTTTCGCGATTTCCGCCGGTTGCCAGTCGAGCGCCTGGCCCGCGGCGAACGCAAGGTAATCAGCTTCCGCGACCACTCCGCGGCGTCCCATGCGCGCCGACCGGTCGTACGCGCCCATGGCGGCAATGAAGTCGTCGCGCGCTCCCAGCCGCAGGCGGCTCTGGTCGGCGGTTGCAAAACGTATTTGTGTGGAGCCGTGGAGAGGTACGGTTTGCGCGAGTGCCGGGACGATGCCGGCCAGCACTAGCGATGCCGCAAGCCAAAAACCTCTTAGAAAAACGCTTGAAGCGACAAGCAACCGCCGATGCACGCCGATGAATGCCGATGCAAGAGCGACTGGGTGAGTGAGAAGCCATCTCAAAAATCTCAAGCAACCGCCGATGAACGCAGATAAACGCAGATAGGTACTAGATATCACGAAAGCCAGACCGTCGAAAATTTATCGGCGTTCATCGGCGTGCATCGGCGGTTCCGCACTGTGCCTGAGATCGTCGGATAGCCGATCAGGCCGCAGCGAGCCGCGCGAGCGGTTTTTCGCGTATCGGGCAGTTGATGAGGGCGGCAAAGATGCCGAGTGCGATGGCTATCATCCATACCGCATTATAGTTGCCGGTGCGGTCGTAGATAAGGCCGCCCAGCCACACGCCGAAAAAGCTGCCGATCTGGTGCGAGAAGAATACGAAGCCGCCGAGCATCGCCAGGTAGCGTACGCCGAACACGACGCCGACGATGCCGTTGGTGAGCGGGATCGTGGACAGCCACAGAAAGCCCATGGCACCGGCGAACACGTAGACCGATGCCGGCGAGAGCGGCGCGAGCAGGAACAGCGTGATTACCACACTGCGCAAGGCGTAGATGCCGGTCAGCAGATGTTTTTTCGGCACGCGCGCGCCCAGCCAGCCCGCGCTCCACGTGCCGAAGATATTGAAGAGCCCGATCAATGCCAACGCCGTTACCGCAACGTGAGGGGCGAGTCCGTGGTCTTTAAGATAAGCGGGCAAATGGATCGCGATGAACACGACCTGGAAGCCGCACACGAAGTAGCCCGCGGTCAGCAACCAGAAGCTGCCGTTGTGAAATGCTTCAGCCAGCGCCTGCCGTATGGTCTGGCTGCCGGCCACGTGCTCGCGCTTCGGCTCGCCCAGGCCCAAGGCCATTGGCGCCATGATCAAAGCGATCACCGACAAGACGAGGAGAGCGCTGGCCCAGCCGACACCGCCGATCAACCATTGTTCTATGGGCACCATCAGGAACTGGCCGAAGGAACCCGCCGCGGCGATGTAGCCCATTGCCTGCGAGCGCTTGTGCTCGGGAAAGCTGCGGCCGACCACGCCGTAGATGACGCTATACGTGACGCCCGACAATGAAATGCCGATCAGGACGCCGGCGGACAGGCTGAATGCGAGCGGCACCGCCGACACCGTCATCAGCGCGAGACCGGCTGCGTAGAGCAGGGCGCCCCCCACGATCACGCGCGGCGCGCCGAAGCGGTCGGCAAGTCCGCCGGCGAGCGGCTGCGCCGCGCCCCACAGCAGGTTTTGCAATGCGATTGCGAAAGAGAAGACCTCGCGGTTCCACCCGAGGTCCATCGACATCGGCTGCAGGAAGAGCCCGAGGCCGTGGCGTATGCCCATCGCGAGCGTGACGATCACGCTGCCGCAGACGAGAATGGCGGTGAGGGAGCGCGCGGGGGAAGTTGTCATCATGAGCCTGGTCGCGGTGCCAAAGCGCCGATTGTTCGCTTAAAACGTGCGGCCTTCAAACAATAGTTAGGCATGCGTGGCATGTGCGCACGGAATGCAAAAGCGGGTTGCGATTAAAGCGCGTCGCAAACCGCGGACGTGACGATTTCGGTCGTCGCTTCGCCGCCGAGGTCGGGCGTATGGATTTTTTTCGCGGTGACGGCTTCGATCGCTTTCATCATGCGCACGGAGGCTTCTTTTTCACCGAGATGTTCCAGCATCATCGAGGCGGTCCAGAAAGTCGCGATCGGATTGGCGATGCCTTTGCCCGTGATGTCGAAGGCCGAGCCGTGGATGGGTTCGAACATCGATGGAAATTTGCGCTCGGGATTCAGGTTCGCGGTCGGCGCGATGCCGAGGCTACCGGACAATGCGGCGGCGAGATCGGACAATATATCCGCATGCAGATTGGTGGCGACGAACGTGTCGAGCATGTAGGGCTTCAATACCATTTGCGTGGTCACCGCATCGACCAGCACGCGCTGGGTTTCGACTTTGGGATAGTTCTTCGCCACTTCGTAGAAGATTTCGTCCCACATCACCATGCCGTGGCGCTGCGCGTTCGACTTGGTCACCAGCGTCAAATGCTTGCGCGGACGCTTGTTGGCGAGCTCGAAAGCAAAGCGGTGGATGCGCTCGACGCCGTTGCGCGTGAAGATGGAGGTCTCGGTCGCCAACTCTTCCGGCAGGCCCCGGTGCACGCGGCCGCCGCTGCCCGAATACTCGCCTTCGGAATTCTCGCGAATGATGACCCAGTCGATGCGCTCGCCGCCGGCGAGCGGGCTGGTGACGCCGGGCAGCACGCGCGCCGGGCGCACGTTGGCGTATTGATCGAACCCCTGGCAGATCGGCAGGCGCAGGCCCCACAGCGAAACGTGATCGGGCACATCGGGCGCCCCGACCGCGCCGAAAAAGATGGCGTCGAACGTTTTCAGCTTGTCGAGTCCGCCGTCCGGAATGTAATAGCCGTTCTTCTTGTAGTAGTCGCTGCTCCACGGGAAATGCTCAACGTTGAGCTTGAATCCGCCGTCGCGCTCGGCCAGCACCTGGAGGGCCTGAAGGCCGGCTGCAATGACTTCGGTGCCTATGCCGTCGCCGGGAATGGCCGCAATTGTGTATTCGCGCATGTGTAGTAGCGGTGAAGGGTAAAAGGGGAAGGGTGAAGGGTAGCGGCTCGCCGCTTGTTTGTCATCCTCGGCAACCGCAGCAGCGTGTAAAATCCGGCTTTTAATGCCCATGCTTTCCTTTTGAAAATTCTCGCGCTCGAAACCTCGACCGAACTGTGCTCCGCCGCGCTGTGGCTGGACGGCAAGGTCGACGCGCGCGAAGTGGTGGCCGGGCAGCGCAATTCGGAATTGCTGCTGCCGATGGTGGACGCGCTGCTTGCCGCCAATCAACTCATCGCGCGAGATCTCGACGGCGTCGCATTCGGCTCGGGTCCGGGCGCATTCACGGGGGTGCGCATTGCGTGCGGCGTCGCGCAGGGCATTGCATTCGGCATCGACGTGCCCGTTGCCGGCATCGGCACTTTGCTGGCGCTGGCGGCAGCGTCGGGTGCAGGGCGCGTAGTGTGCTGTCTCGATGCGCGCATGGGCGAGGTTTATCACGCCGTGTACGAGAAGCGCGGCGACGATTTCACGGAAGTGCAGGCGCCGGGTTTGTACAAGCCAGCGGAAGTGCCGGCTTTGCCCGCGGGGCAATGGAGCGGCTGCGGGAGCGGTTTTGCCGTTTATCGCGGCGAGCTGGAGGCCCGCTATGGCGGCAGTCTTGAGCGCATAATCGGCAACCTGGCGCCTCACGCGCGCGAAATCGCGGTGCTGGCGGCAAAGCAGTTTGCGCGCGGCGATGTGGTCGATGCCGCAGACGCTGTTCCTTTATACGTACGCAACAAAGTTGCGATGAAGGTCAATGAGCGATGAGCGCCCTTCTCAACAATCTGCCGCGCTACCAGCGCATGACGGCAGCCGATATCGACGTAATCATGACGATCGAGAACGTCATTTATCCCCACCCGTGGACGCGCGGGAATTTCAGCGACTCGCTGCGTGCCGGCTATCATTGCTGGATCATGGAGGCGGGCGGCGAGACCATAGGCTATAGCGTGATGATGATTGCGGCTGGTGAAGCGCACGTGCTCAATTTGAGCATCGCCGCGCAATGGCAACGCCAGGGGCGCGGGCGCGAGTTGCTGCAATTTCTGCTCAAGCTGGCGCGCGATTTCAGTGCCAGCCGTATCTTGCTGGAAGTCAGGCCTTCCAATGTGGCAGGGCGCGGCTTGTATGCCGATGCCGGATTCAGTGAAATCGCAACGCGGCGCGGGTATTATCCGGCGCGCGACGGCCGTGAAGACGCGATAGTGCTGGAACTGGAATTGTCATGAGCGCATCGCGCGACGACATCATGAAAGAACTGGGGCTGACGCCGGTATGGCGCTTGCGGGGCGCACCGGCAGCGGAACCCGCGGCCGCGGCGCCGGTTTCAATGGCAGCGCAAGCGCCGGACGGCGAGCCCGTGACCGTGCGCGTATTGCCCAAAGTTGTGCCGCTTGACGCGCGTGCGCAGGGGATCGTTGAGATGGGGTGGCCGCAACTGAAAGAAAGTGTTGCAGGTTGCGTGGCATGCCCGCTGCACAAGGGGCGCAACAAAACGGTGTTCGGAGTCGGCGACGAGGCGGCCGAGTGGCTCTTCATCGGCGAAGGGCCGGGCGCGGAAGAAGACGCCAAAGGCGAGCCGTTCGTCGGTCAGGCCGGAAAATTGCTGGACAACATGCTGGCGGCGATTAAGTTGAAGCGCGGCCACAATGTTTATATCGCCAACGTCGTCAAATGCCTGCCGCCGGGCAATCGCAACCCCGAGCCGGGCGAGGCGGCGCAATGCGAGCCGTACCTGCATCGCCAGATCGCATTGATCAAGCCCAAATTGATCGTCGCGCTCGGCAAGGTCGCTGCAGTCAATCTGTTGAAACGTGACGCCGCGGTGGCCAGCATGCGTGGCAAAATCCATCAGTATCAGGGCATTCCGCTGATCGTCACCTACCATCCGGCCTATTTGCTGCGCAGCCTGCCCGAAAAGGCCAAGGCATGGACGGACCTGTGTTTTGCGGTAGATACCATGCGCGGCTTGCAAAGCGGCAAAGCCGCCTCCATGTAGCACCCGCTGGCCTTTTTAACGAGGAGTAATGGCTATGAAACGAATTTTTGTCACGCTGATGCTGCTGACGGCAACTTTGGGTCTGGGTGGTTGCGGCTACAACACGCTGCAATCAGGCGACGAGCAGATCAAGGCGGCCTGGGCCGAGGTGGTCAACCAGTATCAGCGGCGCGCCGACCTGGTGCCCAATCTGGTCAACACCGTCAAAGGCTTCGCACAACAGGAAAAAGACGTGCTGCTCGGCGTGACCAACGCGCGTTCCAAGGTCGGCAGCATACAGGCCACCCCTGAGCTCGTGAACGACCCGGGTGCGTTCCAGAAATTCCAGGCCGTGCAGGGCGAACTGTCCTCGGCTCTGTCGCGTTTGCTCGTTGTCACTGAAAACTATCCGCAGCTGAAATCTGACCAGAACTTCCGCGATCTGCAGGCGCAGCTCGAAGGCACGGAGAACCGCATCGCGGTCGCGCGCAATCGCTACATCAAGGCGGTGCAGGAATACAACGTCACCGTGCGTTCTTTCCCCAGCAACCTGACGGCGATGTTGTTCGGCCTCAAGGAAAAAGCGCAGTTTACGGTCGAGAACGAAAAGGAAATCTCGACGACGCCGAAAGTTGATTTCGGCAACACGACCGCGCCGGCCAAAGAACCCGCGAAGCCCGCAATTCCGCCGAGCCCGCCGAGCGAGTACAGTAAGTAATCCGATGCGGCAGGGCCTGTTAATGCGCGTGTTGTCGCGGGCTCTGTGCGCAATCGCGCTGTTTGCCGCAACGTGCGCAATCGCGGATGTCGCAATTCCGCCGCTGAAGGCGCGCGTCACGGATCTCACGGCAACGCTGTCTGCCCAGCAGCAGGCAACGCTAGCAGCCTGTCGGACTTTCCAGTCGTAAAAGTACTATACTCGAATGGACGAATCACCGAGTAAGCCATGCCCAACTTCATACAAACCGACCGCAAGACCGACTACCTGTTGCCGCCCTCAGTGGATGACTGGCTGAACGAAGATC
>CANJHY010000184.1:0-8778 GCA_947474275.1 Betaproteobacteria bacterium | reverse complement strand
CCGTATTACGTCTACAGTAGAGCAATTCACTGCAAAAACGCCCTCTATCGACCCAACAATGTTTCAACTTCCTGAAAAGCAGCGCGCCGAGCGATTATTTGTTTGTTTGCTGATGCTGTGTCCGACAGGCTGCTAGGTGCGGGCCCGGCGTGCATACGTGGCATCCTGCAGGCGCAGACTTTCGCTAACGACGTGCGCGACTTCAGAAAAACAGTCGAATCGCGGATCTGGTCATACTACGACGTGCTATACGGCTTGCGCGGATTCTTCCAGGGGTCGCGCGAAGTCGACCGCGCCGAATTTCGCAAATACTACGAAACGCTCAACCTGCCGCCGCGCTATCCCGGTTTCCAGGCGCTGACGTTGGTCCGCTATGTGCGCGGCGGCGAGCGCGCGGCGTTCGAGCGGTGGTTGCGGCAGGAGGCCAGTGCCGTCCGTTCCGCGATTTTGAATACCAGATGGACGTCGATGGCGTGCGCCACTGGTTCAGCATCAGCGGCAATCCGCTGTTCCGCGCCGACGGCGCATTCCGCGGTTACCGCGGAACCGGCAAGGACGTGACGGCACAAAAGAGGGTCGAACCGCGTGGGCATGGAGCACACGGTACGAGCATCCTGGCGGCAGCGGCCTGCTGAGCCGTGTGTGGCGCAGCGGCGAACCCGTGTGGATCAGCGGTCTCATTGCAGGCGAGTCGCCTGCGCTACCATGCCATTGCGCATGGAGTTGATGCAGCTCTCTTTTCGAAATGGGCTCTAAGTAGTGGGCAGCGTGCGCTGGCCGTCACCGGCTTCGCGCTGCATCAGGACGGAATCCACCCAGCGGCCGAACTTGAATCCCACCGCCGGCAGCATGCCGACGTGTTTGAAGCCGAATTTTTCGTGCAGCTTGATCGAGCCGAAGTTGGCGCTGTCGCCGATTACCGCGATGATCTGGCGGCGGCCGGCGGCAGCGCAGCCGGCGATCAATGCCGGCATCAGTGCGCTGCCCACGCCCTGTCCCGCATGTTCATTGTGTACGTAAACCGAATCCTCGACTGTGTTGCGGTAGGCGGGGCGAGCGCGGTATATCGCGGCATACGCATAGCCCACGATCCTGCCGTTGATTTCGGCGGCGAGATACGGCAATCCGAGTTCGCGTATCGCCGCAAACCGGCGCGCCATTTCATCCGCGTCTGGCGGCTCGATTTCAAACGTGGCCAGCCCAGTCAGCACGTGGTGCCGGTAGATGGCGGTAATTGCCGGCACGTCCTCGCTGGTTGCGGGCCTGACGAGCGTGTCGGGCGGCATGGCTTCAGGTCCGGTGCGCGGCGGCTGGCAGATCGCCGATCCGCGTCATCTCGGTGGAGTCGAACCACTGCCTGTCAGTCAGGTAGTCGCTGACCATGCCGGTCGCATCGAAGCCCCAGAACAATTCGCCATCGATGGCAAACGTCGGCACACCGAATACGCCGCGCGCGATGGCCTGGTCGCCATTTGCGCGCAGTTCGTCCTTAACGGTCTGCGCAGAGATCAGGCTCTCGGCATCGGGCGCTCCCAGTTCCGCGCACAAAGCGTTCCACTCCGCCGCGTCATCGAGCGCGCGGCCGTCGCGCCAGATGAAGCGAAATATCGCGGCGATGGCGTCGCGCCGGCTGCCGAGCGCAACCGCCAGCCGCAGCGCGCGTACGGGATTGAATGGATGTGCCGGCGGAAATTTGAACGGGATGCCGTGATGGCGCGCGAGCCAGTGCACGTAGCGGTAGGTGAAGCGGCGTTTGCCGGGAATCTCGGCAGGCCCCTTGTGCTGCAGATGATTGAGTATGCCGGCGAAGACCACCGGCTTGAGCGCGATGTCGAGAGCAGGCGGCAGTTGCGCCAGCGATTCAAACTGCAGGTACGCAAACGGCGAGATGAAGTCGAAATACCATTCCGCGGTAGTCATGTCGGGACTCTAAGAGGTTGCGCGGCGCACGTCAAAACACGATGATAGCGCGTTGGCATCGCAGGCGAACAGCGGAGGCGGTATCCGGATGAGAGTCGTAATCACGGGCGGCGGCGGATTTCTCGGGCAGCGGGTGGCGCGCGCGCTGCTCGCGCGCGGCGGGCTTGCGGCGGAGCCGGGTGCTGCCGCGAGTCTCGACGAACTGGTGCTGTTCGATCAGGCTTTTCCGGTCGGCGGCGTTGCTGATCCGCGCGTCCGGCAATTGTCCGGCGACATCGGCGACAGCGCGCTCCTGAATCGTGTGTTTGCCCCGCCCACCGATGCGGTTTTTCACCTGGCGGCGGTGGTCAGCGCGGCCGCCGAGGCCGATTTCGATCTCGGCTATCGCGTCAATCTCGATGCTTCCCGGCTGGTGTTCGAAGCCTGCCGGCAGCAACCGCGGCCGCCGCGCCTGGTGTTCACGAGTTCCGTCGCCGCGTTTGGCGGCACCTTGCCGGACGTAGTCACAGACGCCACGGCCGCCACGCCGCAGTCGTCTTACGGCACGCAAAAAGTGCTGGGCGAACTGCTGGTCGCCGACCACACACGTAAAGGCTATATCGACGGGCGCAGCGTGCGGCTGCCGACGATAGTGGTGCGGCCGGGCAAACCCAACCGCGCGGCGTCCGGTTTCATGAGCAATATCCTGCGCGAACCGCTCAACGGCGAGCCGGCGATATGCCCGCTGCTGCCCGACGCGAAAATGTGGATTTTGTCGCCAGAGCGCGCCGTCGATGCGTTGGTGCGCGCGATGGAACTGCCCGCGGACGCCTGGGGCTGGAATCGCACTCTCAATGCGCCGGGCATTACGGTAAGCGTCGCAGACGCGCTCGCCGCGCTGGAAAACCTCGCGGGCAGGGAGTGCGCGGCAAGGGTGCGTTTCGAGCGCGATGCGGGGATCGAAAAAATCGTCCTCGGCTGGCCGGCGCGTTTCGATACCGGGCGCGCCGACCGGCTGGGTTTCAAGGCCGATGGCGGAATCGAGGATGTGATCCGCGCCCACCAGCTGACCCTGAGAACCTGATGAATCGGCTGCCCGGTGCGCAGTCGTGGCGACTGGTTTAACATAGCGTTTTTACCGGCCCCGGGCGACTTTTGCGACTGCTTTTATACACGACACTCTGGCTGCAATGCGGTCTCGCCGCCGCCGCCGTGACCTGCGACCAGCTTGGCAACATCGCGCTTGCCACGGAGCAGTACCGCAACCAGGGCGAACCGTTGCAGGTCTTGCTGGCGGAAGCCGAAAAGCTGGAATCCGGTGGCAATATGACCAAAGAAGACATGCTAAGGATCAGGAAAACGGTGCAAGAAGCATACGACCGGACGTTTACGCCGCTCGAAATTCGCAAAGACTGCAAGGATGTGCGGGCCAAGTGACGCGGAACTGTCGTTTTTAGGGAGGAGTTGATGAAAGCGAACATCTGGACGTTGTTGGCGGCTGCCCTGATAGCGGTGGCTATGGCAGGTTGCGCCATGCATGCGCCGGCGCCGGACTATCCGGCGCTGGTGGCAAGTCCCGACCGCAGCGACGCCGACCGCACGAACGACGTTCGACGCAAGGCGCTGCAGTTCCTCACGTTCATGGATGTGCGGCCTGGCATGGCGGCGGCCGATATCAGTGCGGGCGGGGGGTATACCACGGAGCTTCTGGCCCGCGCGGTCGGCGATACCGGCAGGGTCTACGCGCACAACACTTCCGGCGGCCGGCTCGCAGAGCGTTTGAAAAAGCCCGTGATGAAGAATGTCGTGGAGGTGACAGGGCCTTTTGACAGTCCGCTGCCGCCCGAGGCGCGCAATCTCGATCTCGTGACTTTCAATTTCAACTATCACGATACGACCTATATGGCCGTCGACCGCGCCAGGATGAATCGCGCTGTATTTGACGCGTTAAAGCCGGGAGGTCATTACATCGTTGCCGACCATTCGGCGCTGCCTGGCGCCGGCGTCTCGGTTGGGAAAACGCTGCACCGGATCGAAGAGGCTGCCGTGCGGCGCGAAGTCGAAGCGGCGGGTTTCAGGCTCGTCGGGGAAGGCGGCTTTCTGCGCAATCCGGGCGATCCGCGCACGGCGCCGGTAGCCAACCCAAGCCAGCCCAACGACGAATTCGTGCTCAAGTTCATGAAGCCATAACTACCGCAATAACTACACCTGAGGAGGAACCATGCACTACTTGTTGCGCAACATGCTGGGGATGGTGGCCGTGCTGATGCTGGTGGCGGGTTGTGCGACGCCCCCCAATATCGATGCGGGCAAAAGCGGCAACATCGAAGTCTGGTGGCTCGGCCAGGCGGCGATGCGTATTACCACGACCACCGGCAAAGTCATCATGATCGACCCGTGGATTCTGGGCAATCCGAAGACGCCCGCACAGTTCAAGAACCTCGACGCGCTCGGCAAAATCGATCTGCTGCTGGTGACCCACGCGCACGGCGATCATCTGGGCGACGCGGTTGCGCTCGCCAAAATGCACAACGTGCCGATCTGGGCGCCCGCGGGGCTGAACCAGCAGTTGCTGACACTGGGCGAGCTGCCGGCCGCACTCGTGCCGCGCATGAACAAGGGCGGCACCATCACGCCGTTCCCGGGGGTGAAAATTACCCAGACCCACGCCGAGCACAGCTCGGAGATTCTGTGGACCAACCCGGTAACGAAAAAGCAGGAAACGCATTTCGGCGGGGAGCCCGTCGGCTTCATCATCGAGCTGGAGAATGGTTTCAAGATTTATCACATGGGCGACACCGGTTTGTTCGGCGACATGAAGCTGATCGGCGAGTACTACAGCCCCGATCTCATCATGATCCCGATCGGCGGGCATTTCGTGATGAGTCCGAAGGATGCTGCAAAAGCGACCAAAGAGTACTTGCAGCCGAAATATGCGATTCCAATGCACTATGGGACGAACCCGTTCCTGGTAGGCACGCCGCAGGAGTACATGGATGCGATGGGCAGCTCGCCGGTCAAGGTGTTCCCGATCAAAGAGGGCGACAAGCTGCGGTTTTAATTCAAGTGGCGGCCATTCCGGCGCGGGCCGGAATGGCTGTTGTTCTTCAATACGAAAGAAAGTGACGCAGGGATGGATGGCAAGATGATGTGGTTAAAGAAAGTTTGGATTTTTAGTTCAGCAATGGTATTCGTCACCGCGTTTTCGGTCGCGCACGCCGCCGACGAAAATCTCAAAACCGGCGGCCCCTACGTGCCTACGCCACAGGTGGTGGTCGACACCATGTTGCGCATTGCCGGTGTCAACGAGAATGATTACGTCATCGACCTCGGTTCGGGCGATGGCGTCATCGTGCTCACGGCAGCGCGGCAGTACAAGGCCAGCGGCATGGGTGTCGATATCGATCCCGACCTGGTCAAACTCTCGAACGCCAGCGCGCAAAAACTCGGCGTTGCCGCGCGCGTGCGTTTCGTGCGCGAGGACGTGTTCAAGACCGATCTCTCGAAGGCGTCGGTGCTTACGCTGTACCTGCTGCCGGGCATGATGATGAATCTGCGCACCAAGTTGTTCAACGAAATGAAGCCCGGCACGCGTGTGGTGTCGCACGACTACCATTTCGGCGACTGGTCGTCGGATGACTCTATTCCCCTGGATGTGCCGGAAAAGGAAAGCATAACCGGCGTGCCGCGCGCCACGGTGCTCTTGTGGTACGTGCCGGCGAGGATAGCCGGCACTTGGGACGTCAAGGTCGCCGGCGGAGAGACTTATCAGCTAGCGTTGAAGCAGCGTTTCCAGAATGTTGAAGGCATGGCGTCAAGCGCCGGCAAGCCGGTCAAACCGCAGTTCATGACGCTGCGCGGCACTGATTTCACGTTTGCATTGCCGGATGGCAAAGGCGTGGCGCGTTTCTCAGGGCGCGCGAACGGCGAAGCGATGGAAGGCACGGTCGAATTACCCGGCGGCAAGGTTGTACAGCGCTGGACTGCGACGCGTACTGCCGTGGGGAAAGTGGTTACCGAGTAGAGCTTTACCTTACGCGTGCCAAAAAATGCGTAGAGTCGCAGGCTTGATCGCGTAATGGGGCGAAACCATATACGCAATGACCCGCGATGCCGGCAGCATCGTCGAATACTTCAATATCCCCGCCAACCGCGTGATCGAGCTCGGCACCCAAGTCGAGATTTGATCAGTTCAAAAAAAACGCCGCCGGCAGCGCTTCGACTACGTGTCGGCGGTTGACCAACTGACTGTTGGCAAGGTCCATCGCGACAGGGTTGTCTGCATCGGTGATCAGGCGTCCGCTTGCAAGCAGGGTCTGGTCGAGCGGCGTGGGATCGCGCAGCATCGCGGTTATGGTTTGCAGGTGCCGCAACGGCACGTGATCCAGATCGTCGCCGGCCGGCGAGGGCAGGGACGACGCGCTCGCTACGACGAAACTGTTGATGTGCTGGGCGAGCCCGTAATCGGGGCGGTACAGCGTGATAAACGGCAGTTCGCTTTTCAGTGTGGTGAGGAAGTGCGCGTAGGCGCGCGGGTAGTCGAGATCGGCGAAGGTGTTGAACACGGCGATGCCGTCCTTGCCGAGGCAGCGTTTCAGGTCACGGAAGAATTCGCGCGTGACGAGGTAGTCGGGCACGCCATCGCCGTGAAAGAGATCGACGACCACGATGTCGTAGCCGCCGCTGCACGAACGCAAATAGGTACGGGCATCGGCCTGGTGCGCGCGTACTTTCTGCGGGTCGAAACCGAAAACCATGGCTGCGGCGTGCAATGATGCCGAGTCGATATCGACAGTGGTTACGTCTATGCCGCGTCCCGCCAGGCGCATCGGCACCATGCCCGCGCCTATGCCGAGGACCAGTGCGGTGCGCATCTGCGGCTTGTACGAAAATGACAGCGCTTCGAGCGCATACGTATACATGGACAGCGAGCGGTTGGTCGCGCCGACCACGTTTTGCACCAACCCGTCCTGAAAATACATGCGGGTGAACGGCTCGTTGTCGCGCGGCCCGCTTTTCAGCACCTTCACAGTGCCAAAAGACGAGCGATAGACCGATTCGAGGCTCCAGTTGGCGCCGTTGTAACTGGCGGGCCACATGCGCGCGGTGTAGGCGCCGGACGCGAGTAGCAGCCCCAGCGCCAACGCCAGCGCGATCGCCGACTTGACGGTCACGCGTTTGCGCTGGGCTACCTTGATCGACGAGCCGAAAAGCAGGATGAGCGGCAGCACGGCCAGCACGACCGCCACCACCAGAGCGGCGGCGAAGTTGCTCATATACGGGATCAGGCCGAAGGCGCTCACGACGACGCCGGCGACAGAACCTATGGTGCTGACGAAAAATACGCGGCCGGCACCAGCATCCGCAAGGTCGCCGCGCGTGGCCGATTGGCGCAGAAATATGGCGACCAGCAGCGGGTTCATCGCGGAAGTCACGAAAAGCGGCACGAACAGCAGCACGATACACGCGATAAAAGCGCCGACCACCAGGTCAAACTGCGCGAGCCGGTGAAAGAGATAGGGGTAAACGAGGCAGGCCGCGACTATCGCAATGGCGGCGACTGCTGGCATACGCGTAAACAGGTAGGCGAGTTTTTCCGGCGTCGGCGCGTGGTTCCTGGTTCCGGCTGCCAGGCGGCCGCCCCACCAGTAGCCGGCAGCAAGCGATACCAGCGTGATGGAGAGTATGCCGCTCCAGATATAGAGGCTGACGCCGAAGTAGGGCGTGAGTATGCGCGAGGCGAGCAGTTCGAGCGCGAGGATTGCGCCGCCCGTTACAAATATGATGGCTTGCAGCATGTCGTGGGGTATGGCCTGTCGGGTATAATGATGGCGCGTTTGCGTGTGTATTTGCCGGCATATACGGCGGCATATACGGCACGCGCGCTATCGATTTTATTTTTGATCGTGCGCGAAATCTACCAGACTTCATGCTCCGGCGCGAGTCGGTATCGCTGCGGCGAGTGGATTGCGTGCCTCAACGATGATCATGCAAGCGCGGGAGGATATTTATGCAGCGACTGATACGCGAATTGTTGCGCGCGACGGCATTGGCCGCCGCCGCAGTCATGCTCGGCAACGCGCAGGCGGCGGAACCCAGCGTGCCCTATGTGCCGACCCCCCAGGTGGTGGTAGACCGCATGCTGCAAATGGCAAAGATCACGCCGCAGGATTACGTGATCGATCTCGGCTCGGGCGACGGACGCATTGTCATCACCGCCGCGACGAAATACGGCGCGCGGGGCTTCGGCGTGGATTTGAACCCGGTGCGCATCAAGGAAAGCACCGAGAACGCGGCCAAGGCCGGCGTCAGCGACCGCGCCAATTTCTATCAGCGCAACCTGTTCGAGACCGACCTGTCGCAGGCAACCGTGCTCACCATGTATCTGCTGCCGCGGGTCAATCTCGATTTGCGGCCGAAGATACTCGAACTCAAACCCGGCACGCGCGTCGTGTCGCACGATTTTTCGATGGACGACTGGAAGGCCGACGAGTCGGTCAGCTTCGATGTGGCGGACAAATACGGCGCGGGCGGCGGTTCGGGCACGAGCACGATTTACTTCTGGCTGGTGCCCGCCAGGGTGACGGGGCCGTGGCAATGGGCGACGAACATCGGTGGCAAGCCGCAGGCTTATGAAATGGTGCTCGAGCAGAATTTTCAGGTGATCAGCGGCGCGGTGCGCGTCGGCGGGCGCAGTGTCAAGCTGCAGGAAGCCAGGTTGCGCGGCGACCAGATCAGCGGCGTTTTTATCGCCGACCTCAACGGCGCTGCGGTCAGGCATGAATTTGCCGGTAAGGTGACGGGCGGCATCATCGACGGCAGCGTCAAATTATCCGGCGCTCGCACCCAGGGGCAGCACGAGTGGAGCGCGACGCGGGG
>CANJHY010000183.1:0-8826 GCA_947474275.1 Betaproteobacteria bacterium | reverse complement strand
CGGCACCGGGCTGTCCGGCGGCGCGCTGCCGCCCGGCGACGGCGTGCTGCTGTCGCTCGCGCGCTTCATGCGCATCCTCGACATCGATCCCGCCGCACGCACGGCGCGCCTGCAGCCCGGCGTGCGCAATCTCGCCATCTCGGAAGCCGTTGCGCAGTACGGGCTTTATTACGCGCCCGACCCTTCGAGCCAGATCGCGTGCTCGATCGGCGGCAATGTCGCCGAAAATTCCGGCGGCATGCACTGCCTCAAGTACGGGCTCACGGTGCACAACATCATGAAGGTCCGCGCGTGGACGATAGAAGGCGAACTGCTTGAAATCGGCTGCGACGGTCTCGACTCCGCAGGCTACGACCTGCTGGCACTCATCACCGGCTCGGAAGGCCTGCTCGCCGTGATTACAGAAGTCACGGTCAAGCTGCTGCCGAAACCCGAACGCGCGCAATGCATACTCGCCGCGTTCGACGATGTCGGCAAAGCGGGCCAGGCGGTCGCCAATATCATCGCCGCCGGCATCATTCCCGCCGGCCTCGAAATGATGGATAAGATCACCACCGGCGCGGTGGAGCCCTTCGTCAACGCAGGTTATCCGCTCGATGCCGCCGCCATCCTGTTGTGCGAGTCGGACGGCAATGATGCAGAAGTCGCCGAAGAAATCGAGCGCATGAAAGCGGTGATGCACGCGAGCGGCGCGACTGAAGTGCGCGTCTCGACCAGCGAAGCCGAGCGTTACCGCTTCTGGGCCGGGCGCAAAGCCGCCTTCCCCGCCGCCGGCCGCGTCTCGCCCGACTACTACTGCATGGACGGCACGATTCCCAAGAAAGCGCTGCCGCGCGTGTTGAACGCCATCACTGAACTGTCCGCCAAGTACGGCCTGCGCTGCATGAACGTGTTCCATGCGGGCGACGGCAACCTGCATCCGCTGATTCTTTACGATGCCAACCAGCCGGGGGAACTCGACCGCACGGAGCAGTTCGGCGCCGAAATCCTCAAGCTGTCGATCGAAGTCGGCGGCACCATCACCGGTGAACACGGCGTTGGCGTGGAAAAAATCGATGCCATGTGCGACCAGTTCAAGCCGCTCGAACTCACCATGTTCCACGGCGTCAAAGCCTGCTTCGACGAACACGCGCTGCTCAATCCCGGCAAAGCCGTGCCTACCCTGCATCGCTGCGCGGAATTCGGCCGTATGCATGTGCACGCGGGCCAGCAAAAATTCCCCGACCTGCCGAGATTCTAATAGTGTCAAACCTCACCGCAAAGGCGCAAAGACGCAAAGGTGTTCTTTTATTTTGTTTTTTTGCGTAACCTTTGCGCCATCGCGTCTTTGCGGCTCATTGTATTGTGATGATGGAAACCGCTCTCAAGCATTTGTCGGAAACCATACGCGAGGCCGCCAAAAACCGCGCTCCGCTCTGCATCCGCAGCGGCGGCAGCAAGGATTTTTACGGCGGCGCGCGGCGCGGCGAATCGCTGAGCGTCGCGGCGTATCGCGGCATCATCGATTACGAACCGAGCGAACTCGTTATGACGGCGCGCGCCGGCACGCCGCTGGCGGAAATCGAAACTGCGCTGCGCGACAAAGGCCAGATGCTCGCTTTCGAGCCGCCGCACTTTAGTCCGCATGCCACATTGGGAGGTTGCATCGCTGCCGGACTCTCCGGGCCGCGCCGCGCTTACGCGGGAGCTGCCCGCGACACCGTCCTCGGTGTGCGCATGCTCGACGGCAAAGGCGACGACCTGCGTTTCGGCGGCCAGGTCATGAAAAACGTCGCTGGCTTCGACGTGTCGCGTCTGCTCGCCGGCTCGCTCGGCACGCTCGGCGTGATGCTCGAACTCTCGCTCAAGGTGCTGCCCCTGCCGGTCGCCGAAACCACTCTATGTTTCGAGCAGACCGCGGCCGACGCCATCGCCCTGATGAACGAATGGGCCGGCAAACCTTTGCCGCTTTCCGCCACTGCCTGGCACGACGGTAAATTGTACGTGCGACTGTCGGGCGCATCAGCGGCAGTCTCGGCCGCCACGCAAACGCTCGGCGGCGAACGCATCGAAGCAAATACCGCGCAACGTTACTGGCAGGACATCCGCGAACAATCCGCCGCGTTTTTCAATACGCAACGGCCATTGTGGCGACTGTCGCTGAAATCCACCACGCCGCCGTTAAACCTGCCCGGCACGCAAATGCTGGAATGGAACGGCGCGCTGCGCTGGCTCGCCACCGACGTTGACGCTGGCGCCGTGCGCGACGCCGCAAAATTCAGCGGCGGCCATGCGACACTGTTTCGCGGCGGCGACAAGGCGATCGGCGTATTCCAGCCATTGCCGCCCGCGCTGATGACCATACAACGCAATCTCAAACGCACTTTCGATCCCGCCGGCATTTTCAATCCCGGCCGTCTCTATTCCGACTGGTAAAAAATCTTGAACCGCAAAGGACGCCAAGGTCGCAAAGGTAAAGCTGCATTGATGCATTGCTTATCTACATCAATTGATTTGCGTTTTGTTTTCCTTGGCGTCCTTGGCGTCCTTTGCGGTTAAAGAATTGGGGCTTTTAAGTTGCAAACCAGATTAGCTGAGTTCATCAAGGACACTCCGCAGGGCCGCGAGGCCGACTCGATCCTGCGCAAATGCGTGCATTGCGGTTTCTGCTCCGCGACCTGCCCGACCTATCAATTGCTGGGCGACGAACTCGACGGGCCTCGCGGCCGCATTTACCTGATCAAACAGGTGCTCGAAGGCGCGCAGGCCACCGCGAAGACGCAATTGCATCTCGACCGCTGCCTGACCTGCCGCGCGTGCGAAACGACCTGCCCGTCCGGCGTTCAATACGGACGCCTGCTCGATATCGGCCGCGCGGTAGTCGATGATCAAGTCGGCCGCGGCCCGGCAGAATCCCTAATACGCAAAACGTTGCGTGCGGTGATTCCGCATGCATCGCGATTTGCGCCGCTGCTCAAGCTGGGACAACTGGCACGGCCGTTGCTGTTCGGCACACTGAAGCGCAAAGTGCCGCCGCCAGCGCCGGCCAGCGCCTGGCCTGCAGGTTCGCGCCAGCGAAAGATGCTGGTGCTTGATGGTTGCGCGCAACCCAGCCTGTCGCCGAACACCAATGCCGCGGCGGCGCGCGTGCTCGACAAGCTGGGCATCACGCTGATGCGCGCGGCGCCGGCCGGTTGCTGCGGTGCAGTCTCGTTTCACCTCAACGAGCAGGACGAAGGTCTCGGCTATATGCGGCGTAACATCGATGCGTGGTGGCCGCATATAGAGCAAGGCACGGAAGCCATCGTGATGACTGCCAGCGGTTGCGGCGCCATGGTTGCCGAATACGGCCACCTCCTTGCCAACGACCCTGCTTACGCTGAAAAAGCCGCGCGAGTTTCCGCGTTGATGAAAGACATCAGCGAAGTCATCACCGCGGAGAAAGAAATTCTGAAGGCTCTTCCGCCTTTCGCCTCTCCCCTCTCGCCTCACCGCAAGGTCGCGTTTCACCCGCCTTGCAGCCTCCAGCACGGCCTCAAAATGAAAGGCCAGGTTGAGACCCTGCTTACCGACCTCGGTTTCCATCTCACAGCCGTGCCGGACGCACATCTATGCTGCGGCTCGGCCGGAACTTATTCGATCCTGCAACCGGATCTCTCGCAGCAATTGCTCAAGAACAAGATCAACGCGCTGACTGCAGGCGCACCGGCCGTCATCGTCACCGCCAATATCGGCTGCCAGGCACATCTGCAAAGCGCGACGGGCCTGCCGGTCATGCACTGGATAGAAGCACTGGATGCACGCCTTGGCTAAAGCGGCGCTCAAACGGCAGGGGGGTCCGCTGTTCACCGCCGAGATGGCGGACGCGGCTGAAAAGCTTTATCTCAATGAGCAATGCATTCCGGTTTATCGCGGCGAATTCTGGACGGCCATGCAGCGCCAGGCCGCATCGATACACGAGGTCTCGTACCGCGCATGCTTCAAGCCGCAACTTCCCGCTTATTTCATTTCACGCCTGACCGCGCCCGGCGACGTCGTTTACGATCCGTTTAGCGGGCGCGGCACGACCGCAGTCGAAGCTGCGCTGCTTGGCCGGCGCGTGATCGCCAACGACATCAATCCGCTGAGCGCGATCCTGACGCGCCCGCGGCTCGATCTGCCCGACCTCGATGCAATCTCCGCACGTTTGGCGAAAATCGATCTCAGCGCAGGAGCGGACATCGCCCTTGACCTGTCGATGTTCTTTCACGCCGGCACGCTGCGCGAGATCGCAGCCCTGCGCGCTTACCTGCAACGCCGCCATTCACAAGGCGCGGAAGACGCCGTAGACCGCTGGATACGCATGGTCGCGACCAACCGGCTGACCGGGCACTCGAAAGGTTTTTTCTCGGTCTACACGCTGCCGCCGAACCAGGCAACGTCCGCGCAACGCCAGATCAAGATCAATGCAAAGCGCGCGCAAACGCCCGAGTATCGGGACACGCGTGCGCTCATCCTGAAAAAATCCCGCCAGCTGCAACGCGGACTCATTGCCGAACAAAGCGCAAATCTGCACGCCGCCGGCAAGCGCGCGCAGTTCCTGACCGACAAGGCCGACGCCACTCGCGCCATCGCCGCCGGCAGCGTGCAGCTCACGGTGACATCGCCGCCGTTTCTCGACATCGTGCAGTACTCGAACGACAACTGGCTGCGCTGCTGGTTTAACGACCTCGATGCCGACGCGATCGCCGCTGGCATCACCATGTCGCGCACCATCGATGGCTGGAGCGCCGCGATGTCAAAGGTGTTCGCCGAGCTTTACCGCATCACGCGCAAAAATGGCTGGGTCGCCTTCGAAGTCGGCGAAGTGCGCAAGGGTAAAGTCCGCCTGGAAGAGCACGTCGTTCCAATTGGCAATGGCGCGGGCTTCGCGTGCGAAGCGATCCTCTTCAACGAGCAGCGCTTCACGAAGACCGCGAACATCTGGGGAATCGGCAACAACGAGGCCGGCACCAACAGCAACCGCATCGTGGTGTTCCGAAAAACCTGAACGCGCCCTTACTGGGCGGGCATGGCGCAGCCCTTCTTGCGCCCCGCGGCCAATGAAAAGCTCAACAGTTCCTTGCGAATGCTGCGCATGGCGTTCTCCCTGTTAAACGAATCAATCCATACTGAAAAACTGAGCAAGCTTTTCTGCTGCGTCGGACGGTAGCGCTTTGGCACGCCGCGTTACCGGGTCCAGCAATACCATCACCGCTTCGGCCACGGAAGCGCACTTGCCGTCCTTGAACATGGCCTGCCCAAACGTAATCGAGGTGCGGCCAAAGCGCCGGATCAGAATTCCGGTTTCCACCTCGCCCGGGTAATGCATTTCAGCCAGATACTCGATCGTAATCTTGACCATCGCGAACATGTCGGTCGGCGCCACCAGCGGACGCACGTGGGCGCGCAGGAAATTGTGGCGGATACTGGTATATAGAACGGCAAATATCGCGTTGTTGACATGGTGCTGATGATCGACATCGGTCAGGCGCAGCTTGTCCATGTTACGGAATTTGAACCGCTTGAGGTCCGCCAGCGGATGCGGGGCTTTTGTTGCCGGCGCATGCGATTTGCCAGAGGCTGTTGCTGTCATTAAACCCTGCCTGCTCTTATATTGATCATCATTTTTATACCCCATGGTTCAAGTTTGACACCGTCATGCCCGCGCAGGCGGGCATCCAGAAAATACCTGTTATCTGGATTCCCGCCTGCGCGGGAATGCCGACCTTACACCTGTGCGAGCATCTTGTCGGCGCCACTCACTTCGAATTTCCCGGCGCTTCGAGATTGAATTGCTTGACCACGCCGTCTTCGACCAGCATCGAGTAACGCTGCGAGCGCACGCCCATGCCGCGCGCGGTGAGGTCGGTCTCGACACCCAGAAATCGGATGTTTCGATATGCTAGTATACAGGCGAATTTTCGCCCGGCAGAACATGCCGGTGTGCTCATGAATTTCCGTCCGCAAGTCTGCATAAGATAAACCGCGTGGCGCACGACCAGGGAGAAGGTTCGCATGGCAATCAACTACGAAACACTGATTAACTGGAAAATTCCAGAGGTCGAGCAACAGCTCACCCAACGCGACACCATTCTATACGCGCTGGGCGTCGGCCTCGGCGCCGATCCGTGTGACGAGAACCAGTTGAAATACGTCTACGAACCGAATCTGCAGACATTGCCGTCGATGGCCATCATCATGGGTTATCCGGGACCGTGGCACGCCAAAGGCGACACCGGCATCACGCGCAGCCACGTCGTGCATGGCGAACAGGGTTTCACTATCCACAAACCGCTGCCGACCGAAGGCACCATCGTTGGCCTCACAAAAATCGTTGGTGTATTGGACAAAGGCAAGGACAAGGGCGCCCTGGTCCTTACCGAATGCACGGTGCGCGATAAACAAAGCGGCGACACGCTGTGCACGCTGACGTCGACGACGTTCTGCCGCGCTGACGGCGGCTTCGGCGGGCCCAGCGGCCCCAGCAAGCCGCAACATCCGATCCCCGATACGCCGCCGGATCTTGTCTGCGATCTGCCGACGTTGCCGCAGGCCGCGCTGATCTATCGCCTCTCGGGCGATTACAACCCGCTGCACGCCGACCCGGCATACGCGGCAAAAGCCGGCTTCAAAATGCCCATCCTGCACGGCCGCGCCACTTTCAGCGTCGCCGGTCACGCGCTGCTCAAGAGCTGCTGCGGTTACGACGCAGCCCGCTTCAAAAGCATGGAAGGCCGCTTCTCGTCGCCGGTCTATCCCGGCGAAACGATCCGCACGGAAATGTGGCGCGCCGGCAACATCGTTTCGTTCCGCTCGACGGTGCCTGCGCGCAACGTGACAGTGCTCAACAACGGACGCGCGGAAATACTTTAAGACGAATAGTTCAAGAGATTTACCGCGAAGGACGCAAAGGATTCTTTTCAATACCCCCTTGAGGGGTACGCGAAGGAACCCCAACGGCAAGAACGAAAGGTTTAGCGAATCAAGGTCAGCCCGCCACACGTTATAGATCGAGCGAATCGGGTTCTTAATCAACAAATCGGTTTTCCTTCGCGTCCTTTGCGGTTCAAGATTTCGGGTGATTAACGTTCTAATCCCAAGAGAAATATGAGCGCCAGCCACGACACGCCGCCGCGCCCCCCGTGGTCGGTGATATGGGCGCTGTCGGTCACCCAGATCATTTCCTGGGGTTCGCTGTTTTACGCGATCTCTTTGCTGATCGCGCCGATCGAGCACCAATTCGGCTGGAGCCGCGACGCCATCGTCGGCGCGTTCTCGCTCAGCATGGTATGCAGCGGTCTTGCGGCCTACCCGGTCGGCGTCATGATCGATCGCTACGGCGGGCGCTTCGTGATGGGCGGCGGCTCGGTGGTGGCCGCCGTCATGCTGGCCCTCCTGAGCCATACCACTTCCCTGCCCGCGTTTTATGCGGTCTGGATCGGACTTGGCATCGCGATGGGAGCGGTACTCTACGACCCTGCATTTACCGTCATCACGGCATGTTTCGGCGCCGACGCGCGCAAAGGCATTACGGTGCTCACGCTCGCCGGTGGATTTGCCAGCACCGTGTTCTGGCCGCTCACGCAATTACTGATTGCTTCGTTCGGCTGGCAGCATGCGTTGCTGGTTCTTGCATTGCTCAACCTGGCCATATGCGCGCCGCTGCACCTGCTGTGCCTGCCGAAAACCGGCGCGCACATGGCACGCGACAAGCACGAAGCCGACGGCGATGCTCCGCCAGTACGCGACATAGTACTGACGCGAAAGTTTTTGTTCCTCGCGGTTTCATTCACCACCAACATGCTCGCGTTCTCGGCGATCTCGATACATTTGATTCCGCTGCTCAGCGAACGCGGCTTCAGCATGGTGGATGCGGTGTGGCTGGCGGCGATTGTTGGCCCCATGCAAGTGGCGGGACGCGTAGCTGAATACACTGTGGGAGCGCGCTTTCGTGTAACTCAGGTCGCCCTCGTCGCTTTCATGCTGCTGCCCGTCTCTTTACTCGTGCTGCGCTTTGCCAATGTGCAATGGGGTCTCGTACTGTTGTTCGTCACGCTCTATGGCGCCAGCAACGGCATCATGACCATCGCGCGCGGCCTCATTCCGGCTGAAATCTTCGGGCGCGGACGCTACGGCGCGGTCAATGGCGCACTCGCCGCACCGGTGCTCGCATCGCGCTCGCTGGGGCCACTGGTCGCCGCCGTCATCTGGTCCGCTGCGGGCAATTATGACGCCGTAATCTGGGCCCTCGCCGCCGTCAGCCTGCTGTCGGCGATCAGTTTTTATCTGACGGTGAAAAACTGACGCTACCTGCGCGGCGTTGGTAAACTGGCGCCGAAGTCGCCTCAAAAATGCTCCCTCGCCCCGCGTTAGTGGGGAGAGGGTTGGGGGTGAGGGGAAAGGTGGAGAGGGATCTTTAGATCGCTGCACCACCATCGCATGCAGCACGGAGGAAGCATGGACCGCAATTTCGACCACAGCGCCGAATTGAACTCATCACCGGGATTGATGCGGCGCGGATTCGCGGGTAAAAAATGATCGGTCTTGTGCGGAAATATGTATGCGCGCCATTGTCCGGTGCCGGACAAAGACAATGGGTGTCCCGTCACACAAGGGAAATGAACGAGCAGGCACTCAAATGAAGCTGATTGCCAGTCTTGCGGTGACCGTCGTCAACTACCAGACCTGGCCGTAAGTCCTATGACTTTTTTGGCTTGCCAGGAACCGCATGCGGCGATTTGTCTCGCCGCGAGCGCCGCCTTAGTTGCCGAACTCCATTAGCGACCCCGCCACGGAAATGTTGAAGTCTTAAACTTCGGCTTCGGG
>CANJHY010000182.1:0-8888 GCA_947474275.1 Betaproteobacteria bacterium | reverse complement strand
GACACGCTGGCGCGTATTTTCGCGCCCAAGCTCGGCGAAGCGCTGGGCCAGCAGGTGATCGTCGACAACCGGGCGGGCGGCGGCGGCAACATCGCGCTCGAAATCGTGGCGAAAGCCGCGCCCGACGGCTATACGCTGATCCTGCCGCTGAACTCGCTGCTGACCGTCAACCCGAGCATGTACAGCAATCTGCCGTTCAGCGTGGAAAAAGACCTGCAGCCGATTACCCAGCTGTCCTCCTCGCAGCACATCCTCCTGCTTTATCCTGGACTCAATGTCTCTTCGGTCAAGGACCTGCTGGCGCTCGCCAAGGCGAAGCCGGGCACGCTGACCTACGCGTCCGCCGGCGTCGGCAGCACCGCGCACCTGGGCGCCGAACTGCTGAAATGGCGCGGCGGCGTGGATATCACGCACGTGCCGTTCAAGGGCGCAAGCCCGGGCGTGATCGCCACTATGTCGGGCGAAGTGCAGATGACTTTCGCCAGCGTCGCCGCCGCGCTGCAGTTCATGCAGGCCGGAAAATTAAAGGGGCTGGCCGTAACCTCATTGAAGCGCGCGCCAACCGCGCCTGAGTTGCCGACGCTGGACGAGGCCGGGTTGAAGGGCTTCAACGTCATTTCGTGGCACGCGCTGCTCGCACCGGCGAAAACATCTGCTGCGATCGTCAACAAATTGCACAGCGCCGCGCTCGGCCTGGCGAAGCAGCCAGTCATCATGGAAGCAATGGCGCGGCAGGGGATGGAAGTCACCACCAACGAACCGGCCGCACTGGCGGCCATGATCAAGGCTGAGACCTCGATGTGGCGCGACGTGATCAAGGCGGCCAACATTCGCGCGGAGTAACTGCGCGGCCGTGCGATAATCGTTTTAAGCGGCGCACAATTTGCGCGCCGCACCCGGGACCTCAATGGAAAACAACCAGCAACCGCGTTTCGTACTTTTTACCAAGCCCGGCTGAACGAGTTGCCTGAGGGCGAAAGAGTTTCTTTCGCGCGCAAAGGTGGATTTTGAAGCCGTCGACGTGCTCAACGATCCGGGCGGCCGCGAGCGGCTGCTGGCGCTCGGCGTGCGCAACCTGCCCGTCGTCGCGCGGGGTAACGATTACGTCATGGGGCAGAGCCTCGAAGAGGTCGCGAAGTTCGTCGGCGTCGATACAGGGCACCGGCGCCTGCCGCCCGCCGAAATACTCGAGAAGTGGGTCGTCGCGCTGCGTGCCGCCCAGCGCTACATGCGCCAGTTTCCAACCGCGCGCATCAACGAGTCCGTGGTGCACAACCGCGCGCGTCCGGCGCGGCTGCTCGGCCATCATGTGTTCTACATCGTCGAAACCTACTTGAAGTCGGTCATCGAGAAAATCGAATATTCGCCGATGAACACGAACGTGCCGGCCGAGGACGAAGGCAAGTATCCGACGGGCGACGACATCGCGCGCTACGGCGACGGCGTCGTCACGCGGCTGCGCGAGTGGTGGGACGCCAACGAGAAAATTTCGTTCGAGCAGCTGGTGCCCACGTCGTACGGCGACCAGTCGCTGCACGAGGTTTTCGAGCGCTCGGCGTGGCATGCGGCGCAGCACGTGCGCCAGCTCGCCGACGTGCTGGAGCGCTGGGGCATAGCGCCAGACGGCAAGCTTACTCCGGAAGACCTGCAGGGCCTGCCGCTGCCCGAGCGAATCTGGGAATAGTATTCCCGCGCAGACCGGCGACCAGGAGGAGGTCCATGCGCCGAACTTTGCCGTGTGTTGCCGCAATGACAATCGCTTCGCTGACTGCCGCCGTCGCATCTGCGCAGCATTTCCCGGTGAAACCGATCCGGCTGGTAGTGGTGTCGGCGCCGGGCGGCACGACGGACGCGCTGGCGCGCGTGTTCAGCCAGCGCCTGACCGACAGTCTCGGCCAGGCCATCGTTGTCGACAACAAGCCGGGCGGTGGCGGCGTGATCGCGGCCGAGACCGTCGCGCGCGCGGCCCCCGATGGCTACACGCTGTTGTTCGCGAACCTTGCCCAGTCGTTGATGGGCAGCCTGCATGCGAAATTGAGTTTCGACCCGCTGCGCGATTTCACGCCCGTCGCGTTCATAGGTGCGACCAACAGCGTGCTGGTGACCAACACTGCGCTGCCGGTGAAAACGGTGCAGGACCTCATCGCTTATGCGAAGGCGCGGCCCGGCACGCTCAATTACGCGGGCGGCACTACCGGCGCGACCGCGCACCTGTCCGGCGAATTGTTCAAGTTGATGACCGGTGTCAGTATCACGCACGTGCCGTACAAGGGCACGGCCGCTGCAATCACTGCGGTGATCGCGGGCGAAGCGCAGATGGCTTTTCTGTCGCTGCCGCCGTGCGTGCCGCTGATCCAGGGCGGACGTCTGCGCGGTATTGCGATCGGCAGCAGCAAACGTTCCGTCGCGGTGCCTGATCTGCCGACGGTAGCGGAATCGGGCCTGCCGGGTTTTGACGTCAGCGCGTGGAACGGCATACTCGCGCCGCGCGGTCTGCCGCGGCCGCTGGTCATGCAACTCAATCGCGAGTTCAACCGCATTCTCGAAATTTCCGACGTCCGCGAAAAAGCTCTCGCCCAGGGCACCGACCTCGAAAGCCAGACCCCCGAGCAGTTCGGCGCTTTCCTCGTCGCGCAGACGACGAAGTGGGCCAAGGTTGCTAAAGCAGCGGGAATGCGCGCCGACTAGTGGGGCGAGACGGCCGTTTGTTAATTATTGCAATCTGGAACCGCAAAGGATTCTTTTTAATACCCCCTTGAGGGGTACGCGAAGGACGCAAAGGAAGTCTTCAAGATTCTCTACGCAGGATTACCTGATATTCGCTTTGGGTTTACTTCGCGTCCTTTGTGTCCTTCGCGGCTAACGCTTTCAGGTTTTAGCGGCCGCGCTGCGCAGCGTGAACAGGTACAACCCGACAATCATCGCCAGCAAGCCGAGCGCGCTGAGTGCCAACGACCAGTGCACGCCGATGACGCCGCCCATTACGCCGACGGTGACGCCGGCAAATGCGCGCATTCCTAAACCTGACATGCTGAAGAGGCCGATCACGCGGCCGCGGATGTTGGCGGGCGCATTCATCTGCACCAGCGTCTGCGCCATCGAGCTGAACGACAGTTGCACGAAGCCTGCGATGAACAACAAGCCAAACGCGAGCGGGTAGGCAGTCGCGGCGGCGAAGCCGCCGATAGCGCAGCACCACATCATCGCCAGAATGAACGCGGTTTTCGGATGCGCTTTGAGGAGCCCGCGGCTTTCGAGCACGATGCCCGCGATTAAAGCGCCGGCGGCATCCGCGGCGAGCAACATGCTGTAAGCGATGTCGGCGCGGCCGTGGCCGAGATCGTGCGCAAACTCCGGCATCTGCGCCTGGTACGCATTCCCCACGAACAGCGACGCGCCGCCGGCGAGCAAGGTCATCGAGACGATGGTGCGGTTGCCGGCGATCGCGCGTATCGTCGTCACGATGTCGGCCAGGCCGCGCATGGCGGCCGGGTTCGGCGCGCGCGGCTTGAACGGCGCCTTCCACAGCCACAGCAGCAGCGGCACGTAGATCAGCACATTGATGAGGATGCCGTGCTGAGGGCCGAACGCGAGCATGATGGCGCCGCCCACCGCCGGGCCCATCAACTGGCCGAGGATGCGCGCTGTCGCCGCGAGCCGCACCGCGCTCTGCAATTGCGCGGGGCCGACGATGTCGTGGATGAAAAGCTGGCTCGCGGGCCCCCACAAAACTCCCGCAAAACCGTGGATGACGAGCAGCACCATCGCGTGCCACATTTCGAGCGTGTCGGTGATGAACAGATAACCCCATGCCAGCGACACGAACATGAAGCACACCATGCCAAGCTGGATGATGCGCCGCGGATCGAAGCGGTCGGCGAGCGCGCCCGTGTACACCGAGAACAGCAGGAACGGCACCCAGTGCGAGATCACCGCGAAACCGCCCAGCGCCTGCGAGTGGAATTTCTCGAACATCATCCAGTAGCTGATGACGTGCTCTATGCTGTCGGCCATCATCGCCAGCGCGGACGTGAAGAAGTAAGCGCGGAACGCGGGATGACGCAGCGCCGCGAACGATTGCTCGGCGGGCGCGTGGGACTGGCTGCTGTCGGTAGTCAAGACCGGCTTTCGGACTGGCGACGCCGCGAAGAACGGTCTGCGGCGTGTATCGATAAGGTCTGCGATAATAGAACAGAGGCGGTCAAATTGGAAACCGCACGGCGCCAAAAATCCCGGGGGAGCTGCATGAAAACGTATCCGAATCACACCAAGAACCAGTTGCAGGCCGGCAAGATCGCGATCGGCATGGGACTGCGCCAGGCGCGCACCGTCGACATCGCAGCGATTGCCAAGACATCGGGCTTCGACTGGCTGTTCATCGACATGGAACACAATTCGATGGACGTCGATACCGCTGCGCAGATCGCCAACGGCGCGCTGGCCGTCGGCATCACGCCCATCGTGCGCGTTCCCGGCAAGGAGCATTACCACGCGACGCGATTGCTGGATGCCGGAGCGCAGGGCGTCGTCGTTCCGCATGTCGACACGGCGGAAGAAGCGCAGCGCGCGGTCGCCAACTGCAAGTACCCGCCGATTGGCCACCGCTCGATGGCGGGCGCGCAGCCGCAGTTCGCATTTCAAAGTGTGTCGATGGGCGAGGCATCGAACGTCGTCAATGCCGAGACGCTGGTTATCGTGATGGTGGAAACGCCGCTGGCGATCAAGAACGTCGAGGCGATTGCGGCAGTGCCCGGCATCGACTCCGTGCTGATCGGCACCAACGACCTGTGCGCCGAAATGGGCATCCCGGGGCAGTTTGGGCATGCCGACGTCGAGGCGGCCTATAAGAAAACCATCGCGGCCTGTCTCAAGCACGGCATACACCCGGGCATGGGCGGCGTCTACGATCCCAAACTGATGGAGAAATACATCGGTCTCGGTATGCGCTTCATCTTGAGCGGCAGCGATTTGAGCTTCATCATGGCGGGCGCGCGCGAGCGCGCGAGTTTTCTGCACGGCATCAAACTATAAGCTGGTCACACCGGCGCATGCCGGCAATGTCGGTGAGAGGAGAATCATGAACGCAATGCATCTTGGTGTGGCGATGGCGGCGGCCGCGATTTTCGCGGGTGGCGCCTGCGCGCAAAACTATCCTGCAAAACCGGTGCGCATCATTGTGCCGCTGGCGCCCGGCGGCAACGTCGACATCGTTGCGCGTTCGCTCGCCCAGCAACTCACCGACAGCATGGGGCAGCAGATCATCGTCGAGAACCGGCCCGGTGCGAGCAGCCTCGTCGGCACGCAATTGGTCGCCAAAGCGCCGCCGGATGGTTATACGCTGCTCGCCGTCGCGAACACGTTCGCGATGGTGCCGTCCATCATCACCAATCCCGGCTACGATCCGATCAAGGATTTTTCCGCCATCACGCTGACGTGCCTGGTGCCGCAGGTGCTGGTGGTGAATCCTGCGCTGCCGGTGAAATCGATCAAGGAACTGATCGCGCTCGCCAAGGCGCGGCCGGGGCAGCTTACTTACGCGACTTCGGGCCCGGGCGGCACTGGACACATGGTGACCGAACTCTTCAGCCGCCAGGTCGGCGTCAAAATGCTGCACGTGCCGTACAAAGGCAACGCGCAGGCGATCATCGACGTCATTGGCGGCCAGGTCATGCTGATGTTCGACCAGGTGAGCACGTCCGACCCGTACATCAAATCCGGCAAGCTGCGCCCGCTTGCGGTGTCGAGCCTCACGCGCTCGCCGCTGTTTCCCGACCTGCCGACCATCGACGAGGCGGGTGTGAAAGGTTTTGAGGATATTACGTTCAACGGGCTGGTGGCGCCGGTGGGAACGCCGCGTGAAATTTTGCTGCGGATCAATGAAGAAGTCGGAAAAGTCGTGCGCGCGCCGGCGTTGCGCAACCGCTTCATCGAGCGCGGCATTGAACTGAAAGCAAGCGTGTCTCCCGAAGAATTCACCGCCTATATCAAGGCTGAGTTCGACAAGAAAGCGAAGCTCGCGCGCGACGCGGGCATCAGGCTGGAGTAGTCCATGCGCGTTCCGCTGCGGCTGATCGCATTGACGCTTGCCGGCGCCGCAGCGTGGCCGGCGCAGGCGCAGAACTATCCCTCGAAGCCGCTGCGTTTCGTCGTCGCCACCGCGCCGGGCGGCGGCTCCGATTTCGTCGGCCGGCTGATTGCGGGCAAGCTGACCGAACTGTTGGGCCAGCAGATCGTTGTCGAGAACCGCGCCGGCGCGGGCAGCACGCTCGGCTATGAATTCGGCATGCGCGCGGCGCCCGACGGCTACACGCTAACCATCATCACGCCGAGCTACTCGATCAATCCCAGCCTCTATCCGCTCAAGTTCGACGCGGCCACCGACTACACGCCCATCATCAAGCTCGCGAGCGGCCCTTACGTGGTGGTCGTGCATCCTTCGCTGCCGGCGAAGAACATGCGCGAGCTGATCGCGCTGGCGAAAGCGCGGCCGGGACAGATTGCGTATGGCAGCAGCGGGCAGGGCGCTATCGTGCATCTCACCACCGAGTTCTTCCTCTACATGGCGCGCGTGCAGATGACGCACGTGCCGTACAAGGGCGGCGGCGTTGCGCTGACCGACGTGATCGCCGGCCAGATCCAGCTCGTGTTCGCGACTTCACAGACCGGCCTGCCGCAGGCGAAGGCCGGGCGCGTGCGCGCGCTCGCGGTGACCACGCCCGAGCGCATTGCCGCCGAGCCCAACCTGCCGACCGTCGCGGAATCCGGCGTGCCCGGCTACGAAGTCACCAACTGGCACGCGCTGATCGGGCCGAAAGGGCTGCCGCGCGCGGTGGTCGAACGCCTGCACGCCGAGACGGCGAAAATACTGAAGCAAAAAGACATGGAGGAGCGCATGCAGAGCGACGGTATCGCGCCCGCCGGCGGCACGCCCGAGCAGCTGCACGAGCACATCCGCAAAGAGATCGCGCAGTGGAAGCAGGTCGTCACGCAGGCGGGCATCAAGATCAACTGAGGCTGTGGGGGCGCGAGGTCGTGAGAGCGTGAGGGCTTGGACCGATCCAGATTTACGCCCTCACGCTCTCCCGCCCGCGCGGTCCTTCAATGTCCTTGAAACACCGGTTTGCGCTTCTCGGTGAACGCGTCGCGGCCTTCGATGTAATCCTTGCTCGCGAAGCAGTTGTCGACCATGTGGTTGCAGCGGTCGACGTCGCGCTCGGCTTCGTCTTTCGCCATCTCGATCACGCTGCGCTTTACGGCGGCGATGGTGAGCGGCGCGTTGCCGCTGATGGTGGCGGCGTAATCGAGCACGTATTTTTCCAGCTCATCAACCGGCAGCATGCGGTTGATGAGCCCCATCATCAGCGCTTCCTGCGCGGTGAACTGGCGGCCGGTGTAAAAAATCTCCGCGGTGAACGACGGGCCGACCAGGTTCTCCAGCTGCTTCAAACGCTCGTAGCGGTAGCCGACGCCGAGCTTGGCGGCTGGCACGCCGAAGCGTGAATCGTCGGACGCGATCCTCATATCGCAGCAGACCGCGGTGCCCATGCCGCCGCCAAAACAGAAGCCGCGGATCATCGCGATGGTGGGCTTGGGAAATTCCGTCAGCAGTTTCACCGTGCGGTTGGAGGCTGCGTTGTAAGCTTCCATTGCTTCGGCGGTGGCGCGCTTTTCCTTGAATTCTGAAATGTCCGCGCCGGAAATGAAGGCCTTGTCGCCGGCGCCTTTGAGGATCACCACGCGAACCGCCGGATCGTGCGCGTAGGCTTCGAGCGCGTCGCCCATCGCCATCGTCATGGACATCGACATCGCGTTGCGCTTGTCCGGGTTATTGATGATGAGCCAGCCGATGGCGCCTTCTTTGCGGGCGATCAGTTTTTCGGTTGAGGTTTCCATGAGAGCGTCCTTTTTAGGGTGAAAACGGGCAGTGTAACCAATATATAATCACGCGGTGCAGCGACGGGTATACGCAACACCGGTACAACAATCATTGGGGAGATTAAATTGCGCTTGGGAATTCTGGGTTTTGGAGAAGCGGGTCTGCGCTTTGCGCAGGATCTGTCGCAGGCCGGGCTGACGGACATCGTGGCCTACAGCAGATCTGGTGCGAAAGAGGCGCCCGACGGTCCGCTGCACGCACAGGCCGCTGCAGCGGGTGCGCAGCTGGTGAAAGCGCCGCGCGCGCTGTGCAAGAACACCGACGTCATCCTCGCGCTCACGCCCGGCAAGGCCGCGTTGGCGGCAGTGCGCTCGGTGCAAAAGCATCTGCACCCCGAACAAATCTATGTCGACATGAGTTCCGGCGCGGTCAAGACCATGGAGCAGGCGGCGCAGATGCTGGAAGGCAAGGCGCGCTTTGTCGATGCGGCAATCATGAGCCCGGTTCCGCTCAACGGCATCAAGGGCGTAGTGGCTGCTTCCGGCGCCGATGCCGAAGCGTTTCGCGCGCTGCTGGAGCCGTACGGCATGAACGTGAAAGTCGTCGGTAACAGGCCGGGTGGCGCCAGCGCGATGAAACTGATCCGCAGCGTCTGCATGAAAGGGCTTTCCGCGGTGCTGCTCGAATCGCTGGAGGCAGCAGAGCGTTACGGCGTGCTCGAAGCGACCGCGATCGACCTCGCGGCTTCGTTCGACGAACGGCCGTTCATGCAGAACATGAAACGCTATGTTTGCGGCACGGCAGTGCATGCGGAGCGCCGCGTGCATGAAATGGCCGACGCGCTTGCCCTGCTCGATGCGCTCGGCTCGTCGAACCGCATGACCAAAGCCACGCGCGGCAAGCTCGTCGACATCGCCAAAATGGGCCTGCGCGAAAAATTCAACGCGCGCGAGCCGGATACGATTGCAGCGGTACTCGAGGCTATCGTCGCGCTCAAACCAGCGTAAGATTC
>CANJHY010000181.1:0-8971 GCA_947474275.1 Betaproteobacteria bacterium | reverse complement strand
GCGGCGGGCAACGTGCGCGATAACGCCAGCCTGGACGCCGGCGAACTCATCGAGGGCATCCTGTGCTGGAGCGCGCTGCCGGGCGCCAGCCGCCACCACTGGGGCACCGACATCGACGTGATAGACCGCGCAGCCATGCCCGAAAATTACCATTACCGGCTCTTGCCCGAAGAGTACGCGGCGGGCGGGGTATTTCACCGGCTCAACACGTGGCTAGATGAAAACATAGCACGTTTCGATTTTTTCAGGCCGTACGCGGAATTCCGGGGCGGCGTCAATGCGGAACCGTGGCATTTGAGCCATGCGCCGACAGCGTTCGTGGCACTACGGCTGCTAACGCCGGAACTGGTAGCAGCAACGGTGCGCAACAGCGACGTGCTGGGTAAAGACGAGGTGCTGGCGCGGCTGCAGGATATTTACCGCATTTACGTGGCCAATATCTCCACGCCGGCGGGCACGGCGTAAGCCGTGCTCTTTTACCCGCGCGCGAGGCGCGCGTCGAAAGGAACCAGGTTCGCGCCGAACGGCTCGGCCTCGGGATGCTCTTTCTTCCACCAGCCGGCAAGTTCGCGGCAGGTCGCGAAATAAACACCCGGATGACGGGCCATATAGGTGATGAATTCATCCACGGCGCGCGCCCGCGCCGCGCGGCCTGAGCCGTAATCCCCGCGCGGATGCAGCGTGAGATTCACGCAGTGCCCGGCGCTGTACATGGCGTCGAATTCTTCTTTCCAGACTTTCAGCGCGCGGATATGCGAATGGCGCGGATTGTAGAAAGTAGCATCTGTGAGCGCTTCGAAGGTCGGCAGTTCCACCAACTGTTTACCCGCCGCGCAATCGACCACGTACGGATAATCGTCGTCCTGGAAGCTGCTGTCGTAGAGATAGCCGAGATCGGCGAGGTGGCCGAAAGTGTCCCGCGTCAGCAGGCCAAACGGTGCGCGCCAGCCGACCGGTGCCGTGCCGGTGATTGTGGTCAGCGCTTTGTGCGCGCGTTCGAGTATTGCGTGTTCCTGCGCGCCGAGCTTGCTGTGGTCTTCGAACGCATAGCCGCGCGCGCCGATTTCATGGCCGTCCTTTTGTATCGCGGCGACAGCAGCGGGGTTGTTTTCCGCGTCGAACGCTGGCACGAAAAAAGTGGCCTTGATGTTCTGGCCGCGCAGCACGTCCAACAACCGCCAAACGCCGGCGCGCATGCCGTAGCGGCCGTACGAGTACTTGCCGTAGAGGTTTTCGGGTTTGGCTTCGTGCAGGTCGACGGCTTCGGCATCGAAGTTCACCGTCACCATCACGGCGCACGTTTTGCCCTGCGGCCACATCGATTTCGTCGTCACCGCGGCCTCAGTCAAAATGCTGGCGATTGTCGAGACACCAGCGGGCGAGCCCGCCGACGGTGAAAAAACGCACGCCCGCGTGGCCCTTGATGTAACGGATCATGTCTTCCATGATGCGCGCCCGCGCCGGCGTGCCCGAGCCCCAGCCGCTGCGCGGATGCACCATCAGCATGAAATAGCCGTTCTCGTTGTACAGAGTGTCAAATTCCTGCTGCCAGTGCGCGAGCACTTCGGAAGGCGGCGTCATGCTGAACTTGTAGAACGGGAAATCGTCGAGGCTGAACGCGCTGCTCGGCAGCTCCATCATGCCTTCGACCGGCTTGCCATTTACGCGCACCACGTAGGGCAGGTCATAGTCCTTGTCGCTCGAATCGTAGATGTAACCGAGGTCCTTCAGCACCTGCACCGTGAGTCCCGACTTGCGGCCCGACGGCGAGCGCCAGCCGAGCGGTTTTGTGCCGAGCAGATCGCTCAGAATTTTGTCGGATTTTCTGAGCAGCATTTCCTCGTCGGCGCCGACGTCCCAGCTTTCGTGCAGATAGCCGTGGGCGCCGACTTCAAAACCGCGGCTGTGGATGTCTTTGACCACCTGCGGATAGCATTCAGCGTCGTAGCCGGGCACGTAGAAAGTGCCGGGAATGCCGTGCTTTTCGAACAGGTCGAGATAGCGGTAGACGCCGCGCCGTCCCGCGTAACGGCCGTGCGAATTGACGCCCAGTGGCGTCAACTGGCGCCCGGTTTCGTGCGACGGGCCGTCGAAATCCACGGTCAGCGTGACGACGCAGCGCACACCTTCGGGCCAGCGGTATTTGCCTTGCATGATTTTTCGCGACACTCCCTATGTCCGAAATATACTCGATTCTCGCGCACTGGAAAAGCTCGACGTGCCAATTGGGGACGCAGCTTGTCGGTGATGGTCTTCTTGTTATACTCGAAGCGAACTTTGAGGAGACGGGCCTTGCCGCAAAATGAATCCGCCGTGCGCTGGGGAATAATCGGACTCGGCGGCGTAGTCGTGCAGCAGATTGCGCCCGCCATCGCGGGTTCGGCGCATTCGCGCATGGTCGGGTGCACCGGCAGCACGCCGGAAAAGACGCGCGCGTTCGCGCAGCAGTTCGGCATCAAGAACTGCTATTCCAGCGTCGAGGATCTCGCCGCCGCACCCGACGTCGAGGCCATATTCATCGCCACGCCGAACGCCGACCATCACCGGATGGTGCTGGCCGCGGCGCGCGCCGGCAAACACGTGCTGTGCGAGAAGCCGCTGGCGTTGTCGGTCGAACATGGCCGCGAGATGGTCGACGCCTGCCGTGCCGCCGGCGTCATATTCAGAGTCGCGTTCCAGATCCGGCTCGAGGAAATCCTCGGCCGCGTGCGTGCCATCATCCAGTCTGGCGCGCTCGGTGAACTACGTGCGGTAATGTTCGAGCGCATCGCGCCGCTGCGGCAGCATGGGGCGTGGCGCGATGACCCGCGCCAGGGCGGCGTGCTGTTCGACGTCGCCGTCCACCTGTTTGACCAGGTGGAGTGGCTGACTGGTTTGAAAATCCGCGAATTGTCGGCCTACTCGCATCCCGACCGCCGGCTGGGCAAGGCGGACGATACCGTTGCCATCCTCGGCATGCTGGGCGCCGATTGCCATGTCGTGGTGCGCGCGAGCCGCGAAATCGCATATGCCGGTAACGATCTGCGCGTGCAGGGCACGACAGGGATGCTGGAAACTTCCGCGCTGCGTTGGGAGGCCGAACACGTGCTGACCATCAAGACCGGCCCGGCTACGGTCGAAGAGCGGTATGCGGCAACTGCTAACTATGAGCGCGAAATCGAGGCGTTCTCCCGCGAGGTCAGGGGCGGGCCCGGCGTGCTGGCGTCGGGGGAAGACGGCATACGCGGGATCGAACTCGCCAGCGCGGTACTCGAATCCATCCAGACCCGGCGTTCCATCGCAATTTGACCACCCTATACACCATCGGTCACGGCAACCGTCCGAGCGAAAATATCGTCACGCTGCTGAAGGGCGCGCGCATCGAATGCCTGGTCGACGTGCGCGCTTACCCGCGCTCGCGCCGCAACCCGCAGTTCGCGCGCATGGCGCTCGACCCGGTACTGAAAGCGCATGCGATTCAGTATGTGTGGGAAGGCGTGCCGCTGGGCGGCATGCGGCGGCCGCACGGCGATTCGCCGCACCTGGCGCTCGATGACGCGGCGCACCGCGGTTACGCCGAGCATATGGCGACCGCCGAATTCCAGAGCGCCCTTGCACGACTGATCGCGCTGGGCAAGGTGCGCACCACGGCCTTCATGTGTGCGGAAACCCATCCCGAGCATTGCCACCGCTCCTTCATTGCCGACGCCCTGCTCGCGCGCGGCATCGAGGTGCTGCACCTGATGGGGCCGCAGGACGTGCGCGCCCATACGCTGCGCGCGGGGGCGCGGCTCGATGACCGTGCGCAAGTAGTCTATGACGGTTGCGTCCAGCTCGGCCTGGCGCTTTAAATGTTAGGAAAGTAAAAAACACTTTTGTCGTTTCCGCGTAGCCGGGAACCCAGGAATCCAACTTCTTCTGGATACCCGCCTGCGCGGGTATAACGGTAAACCGGGTCTTGCCTGAGAGAGGAGAACGCATGAGTTCACTGGTATCGCTGGCCATTGCCGGCATCGTAATCATTTTTTTCGCACTGCCGTTTGCCCACGGCGCGCAGTATCCCGAAAAATCGGTGCGCGTCATCGTCGGGCTCGCTGCGGGCGGTGGCACCGACATCAGCGCGCGCATCATCGCGCAAAAGCTGTCGGAGACGATGGGCCAGTCGTTCATCGTCGACAACCGTCCCGGCGCCGGCAGCATCCTCGGCATCGACCTCGCAGCGAAGGCGCCGCCCGACGGCTATACGCTGATCATGGTGTCGCCGGAGTTCGCGGTGAATCCGGGTCTGCACCCGAAATTGCCGTACGACGCGGTGCGCGATTTCGCGCCTATCGCGCAGGTCGTATACAGCCAGTATTTCCTGTCGATGCGCGGGGGCGGCGCGCTGAACATGGTGCGGGAGCTGATTGCCTACGCCAAGGCGAATCCGCGCCATCTGAACTACGGGTCGTCAGGCAACGGCAGCGCCAACCACCTGGCTGGCGAGTTGTTCAAGACCATGGCGGGTGTCGAGATGGTGCACGTGCCGTACAAAGGCTCGGGCCCGTCGGTGACCGCGTTGCTGGCCGGCGAAGTGCAGATCGTTTTCAGCAGCACTACCGCCATCATTCAGCACGTGCGCGCAGGCCGCGCGAAAGCGTTGGCGGCCACCGGTCCGCAACGCGCTTCAATAGCGCCGGAAATTCCAACCATGGCCGAAGCGGGTTTGCCCGGTTACGTGGTCACTGGCTGGTTTGGGTTGCTGGCCCCCGCGAAAACGCCGCCCATCATCATCGCGCGGCTGAACGCCGAAATAAACCGCGTACTGCCTTCCTTGCGCGACCGCTATGCCGAACTGGGGACCGAACTGGTCGGCGGCACGCCGGGGGAATTCGGCGCGTTCATCAAGGCGGAGCTCGCCAAGTGGGCGCAAGTGGTGAAAGCATCGGGTGCGAAGCCCGATTAGAATCGGGCAGACCTGTCAGCTACGGACTCAACGAAATACCGGCCTCGCGAATTACACGCGACCACTTCGTCGCTTCCGATTTTATGAATGCAGTGAATTCTTCCGGCGAACTGCCGACCGGCTCGGCGCCGAGCGCGGTAAGCCGTTCGCTCATTTCCGCCGATTTCACATGGCGCGCGGCTTCACGTGAAAACTTCTGCACGATTTCGGGCGGCGTGCCCGCAGGCATCGCAAGCCCCGACCAGCCCGTCACGCCGGCGCCGGGAAAACCGGCTTCAGCCATCGTCGGCGCATTGGGATAAGCTGCGGCGCTTTTTTCGCCGCCGGTCGCAAGCAGCCGCAAGCGGCCTTCCTTGATGTGCGCGAACACGCCCGCCGAAGTCGAGAACAGCAACACGTATTGGCCACCGATCAAATCCGTTACTGCCGGCGTCTCGCCCTTGTACGGCACGTGCACCATTTTCATTTTGGTCTCCATGCGCAGCAGTTCGCCGGCAAGGTGGGTGAGGTTGCCGACGCCGAAAGAGCCGTAGACGAGATCGCCCGGGCGCGATTTGCCGAGCGCCACGAGGTCTTTCACCGAGCGCACCGGCAACGACGGGTGGACGACGAGCACAATCACGTTGGCGACGCTCTGCATGACCGGTGCAAAGTCGCGGAACGCGTCGTATGGCAGAGTTTTATAAACGAATGGATTAATCGCGAGCACCGAGGTGAACGGCGCGCCCAGCGTGTAGCCGTCGGGCTTGGCCTTGGCGACAGCTTCCATGCCGATGATGCCGTTGGCGCCCGGGCGATTGTCGATGATCACCTGCTGGCCCCATGACTCGCTGAGTTTTTGCGCGATGGCGCGCGCCACGATGTCGACCGCGCCGCCCGCGGTCTGCGGCACGATGATGCGTACGGGGCGGTTCGGATAGTCCGTGGTTTGCGCGGTGGCTGGCGCCGCAGCAAGAGCCGAAAATATGGCAAGCAGCGCGTTGAGCACATACGACTTATTCATGTGGAACTCCCCCGTTTGCTACTCCATCTTGAACTGCAAAGGACGCAAAGGCAAAACTTGAACCCCGACAATGATGCGTTTAAACCTTCAGTTCAGGCGTGGCGGCTTGGTATGGCGCATCCATCTTATTTTTGTTTTGGGCTACCTTTGCGTCCTTCGCGGTGAAAGCTCTTGGCATTTTCTATGCCGCGGCCGACTTGCGGATTCTTTTTTCGCCGCCCGCGCGCAGCAGGTCCATGAGCGTGCGCGTCGACTTGAGGTCCTCGATGCGCGCCACCGATTCGATGACCGCGTCGACGCTGGCCTGCGGCAGCCGGGCCGCGGCATAAGTACGGAACTTGGTTTCGATCTGCGCGCGCGTGAGCGGGTTTTCAGCGGAACCGCGCGGATGATCGCAGCGCATGCTGAGTGTTTTGCCGTCGGTGGTGTGCGCCTCGACCACGGCCTGCACGCCGGAGAGTGCCGGATCTATCGCGACGTCAACGTTTTCCGCGGCGAATTTGCGCAATTTCGGATCGTCGTAGCGCGCCGGTTCGAACTGCGCGAGCGTCAACTCACGGTCGTGCAGTATCACCGCCGCCGCGTAATGGGTGGACAGCAGCGCGTCGAACTTGCTTTTGTAGCGCGGGAAGATGCCGTGCATGTCGACCGCGGTTTTGCTCATTGTCACGTTGAGTTTTTTCACCTGTTCCGGCCGCAGGTTGTTTTTTTCCACGAGGTCGAACATCGCGGTGATGAAGCCCTGGATGGTGGAGGCCGACGGCCACAGGCGCAGCGCGATCTGTTCCAGTTCCCAGCGCTTGCCGAGTTCCGCGACTGCGTCTGCGGGACGCCCGCCGTTCGAGTACGTGTTGTAGAGGCCGCCGTCCTTGTGCGTGAGGAATTCGCTGGTAGTCAGGAAATCCTGCTGCGCGAGCAGCGCTGCCATCAGTCCCGACAGCGCGCCTCGGCACTGATGGAATTTGACGGTGGGCGTGCCCCACGCGGCGAAGGTGCCGGCCGACTGGCTGCCAGCTAGACCGAAAGCTTTTGCCATGAGCGCGGCATCAAGCCCGATTAATCGACCGACTGCCGCGGCGGAGCCGAACGGCCCAATGACGCCAGGCCCGTGCCAGCCGCGTTTGCGCGCTTCCGGGTAATCGAGACCGAGCCCGACCCGCGTCGTGATTTCGCAACCGGCGGCGATCGCAACCAGCAGGTCGCGGCCCGACAGTCCGTCGCGCTCGGCTATGGCGAGCGCTGGCGGTATGACTTCCGGCGTCACGTGGGTGAGGGTGGAGCGGTGGATGTCGCACATCGTCACGGCGGTGATCAGGTAGCCGTTCAACATTGTCGCGCCGGCGAGCGACAGGCGGTCGCCGCCGATCGCGCTGTTTTCGTTGGATTGCGCGAGGCTGGTCGCGAGCGCCGCAAGCTGGTGAGTTTCCTCGCCCTGGTGGCCGGCCACCGCGCAGGCCAGCGTGTCGAGCAGGATGTTCTTGCAGTATTCGCGGGTGTGTTCGGGGATGTCTTCGTATTTGAGCGAGGCCGCGAACTGGGCCAGCACCTGGGTCACTTCGCCTGCCATGGGAGTCTCCTTCGGGGGCGCCGTGCCGGTCTCGATGCCGGCTGGCAGGGCCATCATAAGGCCCGTTACGCTAAATGAAAAGACCTAAACCTGTAACCGCAAAGGACGCATTCGATCTTGAACCGCAAAGGACGCGAAGGACGCGAAGGAAAGCTTCAGAACCGATCGGGATTCCGTTTCGCTATTTTTTGCTTGCGGCGTATAGAAATTGATTCGCGAATCTTTTTCTGTATTCCTTTGAATTTCCTTTGCGTCCTTCGCGTCCTTTGCGGTGAAGCTTTGGATTTTAGAATTTTTGCAGTTCAAGATTTAAATTTTTAGCATCACTCCGGCCGCAGACCAGCTTTTTTGATGATTGCGGCGTAACGCGCCATCTCGCTCTTCACCAGATTGGCGAGTTCATCCGGCGAGCCCAGCCACGGGTCGACGCCCGCGGCAGCGAGCCGCTCGCGGAAATCCGGCGCCGCCATCGCTTTCGTAACCTCGCGGTTCAGGCGCGCGAGAATGTCGCGCGGTGTCGCGGCCGGCGCGAACATGCCGAACCATATCGGCATCACAAAATTGTCGATGCCGGCTTCCTTCGAGGTCGGCACGTCGGGCAGCGTGGGCGCGCGTTGCTCGGATAGTACCGCCAGCGCACGCACCTTGCCGGCGCGTATCTGCGGCAATGCCGATGCCACGGCGACCACCACTTCATCGACTTCGCCGCCGATCAAAGAAAACACCGCGACCGAGGCGCCTTTGTACGGCACGTGCACGAGATTTATTTTTTCGAGGCTCATCAGCAGTTCATTGGCGAGATGATTGGTGGTGCCGGCGCCGCCCGAGCCATAGTTGAGCTTGCCCGGGTTCGCGCGCGCGAGCGCCACGAACTCCTTCAGCGTTTTCGCCTGCACGCCCGGATGCACCAGCAGCACGTTGGGAATCTGCGCCAGCCGCGCGATCGGCACGAAGTCCTTTACTGCGTCGTAATCGAGTTTGGCGTAAAGCGAAGGGCTCACCGCGATCGAAGAAGATGTCACCAGCAGCGTATAGCCGTCGGGCGCCGCCCGCGCAGCGAGCGTAAGCCCTAGGTTGCCGCCGGCGCCCGCGCGGTTGTCGGGCACGAAGTTCGCACCCATCTGCTCGCCGAGCTTGAGGGCGACGGCGCGACCGGTAATGTCGCTCGGTCCGCCGACCGGAAACGGCAGCAGCAGGCGTATCGGCTTGTCCGGATAGGACTGCGCGCCGGCGGCGCAAGCGAGCAACAGCGGCATGGCGACCGTACATAGCAAACGGAACAGCAAACGCATAGTCTCCTCCGGGATCTGTCGTGCGGCGAAAAGGCAGTCTAGCAGCCTGTCGGACACAGCATCAGCAAACAAACAAATAATCGCTCGGCGCGCTGCTTTTCAGGAAGTTGAAACATTGTTGGGTCGATAGAGGGCGTTTTTGCAGTGAATTGCTCTACTGTAGACGTAATACGGCCATGCGTTTC
>CANJHY010000180.1:0-8973 GCA_947474275.1 Betaproteobacteria bacterium | reverse complement strand
TCGATTTTCCCGGCACTGAAGCGAGCTTCAAAGTGCCTTCGCAATTCACCGATACCGCGCTGCTCGCGCGCAGCCTCGCGTGGATGGCCGAGGAGCCGCGCTGCGCCAATCAGTCATTCAATGTCATCAACGGCGATTATCCGCGCTGGGTAGACCTGTGGCCCGGCATCGCCAAAGGGTTCGGCATGCAGGCTGGAGTGCCGCGCAATCTGAAGCTCACCGCCCATATGGCTGACAAAGGCGCGGTGTGGCAGAACATCGTCAAAAAACACGGCCTGCGCCCGACCCAGCTCGAATCCATTGCGTTGTGGCCGTACGGCGATTACCTGCTGCGGCCGGAATGGGAGATTCGTTCGCTGATGGACAACGCGCGCGCGCTGGGTTTCGACGAGACGCTGGACACGGGCGCGATGTTCGCGCAGCACTTCGCGCATTACCGCGCCGAGAAAATAATTCCCTAGAAGCGATCTCAAAAAACAATTTGGAACCACAGATGAACGCAGATAAGATCAAGGGATCTTTAACTTGATTCGGGGAATGGTCTGAAATTATATCGGCGTCAATCGGCGTTTATCGGCGGTTGCTTATCGGTGTTGTTTTTTTGAGACGGGCTCTAGTCTTTTTTCGGCACGACGACTTTGTCGGGCATCTGGACAGGCTGGCCGCGCTCGAATTTCTCGTCGCTGGCGATCAGGCCAAGCACCAGCCACGCAGTAAAAGCGCTCACGATCACAAACGCAATGATCAGGGCGCGCTTTCCCAAGCCGCTCTTGGCGGTCTCCTCCGCCTCGAGATCGTCGACCAGATTTCTCACTTTGCGCAGCGCCGTGCGCTCCACCGTTCGCTGGGTGTTTTCCGCCATCGCGCTTTTATCGACTTCTGCTTCAGGTTTCATATGAAAACCCTCTGGCCTGCCATACGCCGTCAAGCGTATTCCATTTGTCATGGGATTTGCGGGGCGTTTGACACAGTATCTGTCAGGTCGCTACATTACGCCATGCAAGCTCAGGTTCGATTCGCGGCCGCGGATCGACAACAACTCCCCGAGGTGCCGACCATGTGTGCCGCCGTTCGTATTGCCGCTATTTTGTTTACTCTGCTTTTTTCGCTGTCCGGCGCGACCCCAGCCTGGGCGCAGCCGTATCCCGCCAGAACGGTCAAGAGCGTCGTCGGCTTCCCCGCCGGCGGCGGCTCGGACGCGCTCGCGCGCCTGGTCAGCGCGGCAGTCGGCGACAAGCTCGGCCAGCAGTTCGTGGTCGACAACAAGCCTGGCGCCAATACCATCGTCGCGACGCAGTACGTAAAAGGCCAGCCTGCCGACGGCTACACGCTGCTTTTCGTATCGGCCTCGTTCTCGATCAACCCCAGCCTCTACAAGCTTGACTACGACATCGAAAAGGATTTCACGCCGGTCGCGGTGATGGCCATCGTGCCGCTGCTGCTGATCGTCAATAACGACCTGCCGGTGAATTCGGTGAAGGAGCTGATCGCGATGGCGAAAGCGCAGCCGGGCAAACTCAATTACGCGTCGTTCGGCATCGGCAGCGCGGCGCATCTCGCGGGCGAAATGATGCTGAGCATGACGGGCACCGACATGATCCACGTACCGTACAAAGGCAGCGCGCCCGCAGTCGTCGATGTCATGGGCGGCCGCATCACCGCGATGCTGCCGGGCATAGGCTCGGCGCTCAATTTTGCGAAGGAAGGCAAACTCAAAGCGCTCGCTGTCTCCACGGGCAAGCGCGTACTGGGCGCACCGAATATTCCCACCATGGCGGAAGCCGGCATTCCGGGCTTCGACGTCGCGACCTGGGAATCGATCCAGGCGCCAGCGGGCACGCCGCCTGACGTCGTGGCGAAACTGAATGCGACCGTACGCGAAGTCATCGCCGGTGCCGGCCTGCGCCAGAAAATGATAGATCTGGGCTTCGAACCCGACGGCACCAAGTCGCCCGCCGAAGTCGGGCAGTTCGTCAAAAGCGAAATGAACAAGTGGGGCAAACTCGTGCGCGAACGCAACATCAAAGTCGAGTGAAATTCAACAAACTAAAAACAATTGTAGCCGCAGATGAACGCAGATGAATTCAAGTTCAAACGCGGAAGTTAGCGAGGGGGCGGGGTCTGTTGTATCTGCGTTTATCTGCGGCTGATGGGTAAGTGAGTTCTTAGTTGAGCAAACCACAAGTCACGATCATCGGCGCCGGCATCGTCGGCGTCTGTTCAGCTGCGTGGCTGCAACGCGCGGGCTTCAAAGTCACCCTCATCGATTCTGGCGCGATCGGCGAAGGCGCTTCGTTCGGCAATGCGGGCAACCTGAGCCCCGGCGGCGTGGTGCCGTACATGATCCCGGGATTTCTGAGTGAGGTTCCGGGCTGGCTCGCGCAGAACGGCCCGCTCGCAATACGCCCCGGTTACTTTCTGAAGGTCCTGCCGTGGATGCTCACCGCGGTGAAAACCAGCCGCACCGAAGCCGCGCTGAAAACATCACGCGCTATGCGTGCCCTGCATGGCGGCACGCTGGATGCCTACGACACACTGACCCGCAACACCGACGCCGCTGCGCTGATCGAACGCTGCGGCCAGCTGTACGTTTCGGCACATCCGAACAAAGCGCAGGGCTCGGAGATCGCGCAGTTCATGCGCGAAGCGGCGGGCGTGAAGATGATGCTACTGGACGGACAGGAAATACACGAGCTGGAGCCGTCGCTCGCCCGTATTTTCAAGAGCGGCATGCTGCTGCCCGACAACGCGCGCTGCAAGAATCCGCACCAGCTCGTCACCAGCATCGCGCGTGAAGCGGAACGCAACGGCGCAGCGATCGTGCGCGGCAAAGTCAGCGGCTTTCAAACGAATGCAGACCAGGTAACGGGAGTCATCGTCGACGGCGTAGTACAACCCGCCGAACGCGTAGTGATCGCCGCGGGCGCTTATTCAGGCCGCTTGAGCGCCGAACTCGGCACGCCGCTGCCCGTCGAAGCGGAACGCGGCTACCACGTCACGATTGCGGATCCCGGCGTGATGCCGCGTATTTCAGTGACGAATGTGGATGCCAAGTTCGTGTGCGCGCCGATGAACATGGGGCTGCGCATCGCGGGCACTGCCGAATTCGCGGGCTACGACGCAGAACCCAACTGGCGGCGTGCCGAAATCCTCGAAGCGCAGGCGCGCAACATGTTCCCCGGCATACGGACGGAAAAAGTGACGCGCTGGATGGGCCGGCGTCCCAGCCTGCCCGACGGACTCCCGGTGCTGGGCACGTCGCCCAAATTCGCGAATGCGTTCTTCGCCTTTGGCAACTCGCACTTCGGCATGAGCGCGGGGCCGGTGATGGGCAAGGTGATCGCCGAAATCATCGCCGGCCGCAAGCCTGAAATCAATATTGCTCCGTTTAACCCGGCGCGGTTTCGCGGCGCGTAAAGTCCGGGCACGGCATTCTTAAAAATGCCGTAAAGGACTATAATCTACAGGGTGAATTGCATTCCGGTTATGGAATAGCCCGCTACGCTTAAAGTCGGATGCGCCCTGTAAATCCGCATCGATTTGCAAACCGCGCACCGCTGCAGGAGGAAGCCAACATGTTGTCAGTACGCAAAACCGGCGCCGCGCTCGGCGCCGAGATACAAGGCGTGGATCTCTCGCAGCCGCTCGACAACGCGACCGTCGCCGAAATCGACCGGCTCTGGCTGGAGCACGAAGTCATATTCTTCCGTGGCCAGAAGCTGGCGCCGGAAGACCATATCCGCTTCAGCGAGCAACTGGGGCCGGTGGAGGTCCATGTTCGCACAGATTGCTGCAAACCCGGCTATCCGAAACTCTTCATCGTCTCCAACATCGTCGAGAACGGCAAACCGATAGGCGCCGGCGACGCGGGTACCATCTGGCATTCCGATGGCTGCTGCTACGACAAGCCCAGCCGCGGTTCGCTGTTGTACGCCAAGCGCGTGCCGATGAAGGACGGCGTGGTGCTCGGCGACACGATGTTCAGCAGCATGAACCGCGCCTATGAAGCGCTGCCGGAAGACCTGAAGCACAAGCTCATCTCGACCAAGGCGCTGAATTCATATCTCAAAGGCTACTCGCGTCCGCGCAAGACCGGGCCGATCCCGCCGCTCACCGAGGAACAGAAAAAGAAAGTCCCCGACATTGAGATTCCCGTCGTGCGCCGGCATCCTTTTACCGGCAGGCCATGCCTCTTCGTCAACGAAGGATATACGACCCGCATCGTCGGCATGCCGGACGCGGAGAGCAGCGAGCTGCTCGACTATCTTTTCCATCATGTGACGAGGCCCGAGTTCATCTACCGGCACAACTGGCGGGAAGGCGACCTGCTCATCTGGGATAACTGCGCCACCCAGCATTGCGCCGTGCTCGACTACGCGCCCCTGCCGCGCCATATGGAGCGCACCACCATCACCGGATCGGCGTCGCTACGGGATGGCGCCTATGGGATCCGGCATGCGGCCTGAGATATCGCCATGATCACCGCGCACCGGCAGGTTTCCGCATTGGGCGCCGAAATCAGGGGCGTGAATCTCGCCGATGAGCTGGATGACGCGACATTCGCACAATTGAACCGGCTCTGGCTCGAGCACGAGGTTGTATTTTTTCGGAACCAGCAGTTGACGCCGGAACGGCATATCGCCATGAGCGAACGCTTCGGAGACGTTGAAACCCACGTCCGGACCGACTGCTGCCGGCCGGACTATCCCAAGATCTTCGTAGTATCGAACATCGTGGAAAACGGCAAACCGATCGGCGCCGGAGACGCCGGCACCCGCTGGCATTCCGACGGCTGCTGCATCGAGAAGCCGAGCCGCGGCTCGATGCTTTACGCGAAGATCGTGCCGACGCAGGACGGCGTGCCCATCGGCGACACCCTGTTCAGCAGCATGACCAGGGCCTATGAAGCGCTGCCGCCCGCTATGAAAGAGCGGTTGCGCGGCCTCAAAGCCGTCAACTCTTATACGAAGGGCTATTACCGGCCGGTGCGCGCGGCGAAACGTCCGGAACTGACGCCGGAGCAGATGAAGAAAGTGCCCGAAATCGAAGTGCCGGTCGTGCGCCGGCATCCGTACACGGGCAAGCCATGCCTGTTCGTGAACGAAACTTTTACTGCGCGCATCGCGGGCGTGACGGAAACCGAAAGCAATGAACTGCTCGACTACCTGTTCGGGCACGTGGCCGATCCGGCGTTCATTTACCGGCATCAGTGGCAGGTGGGCGATCTGCTGATGTGGGACAACTGCGCGACCATACACTGCGCCATCGCCGATTACTTGCCGCAGCCGCGGCTCATGGAACGCACCACCATCATGGGCACGGCCAGCGTCCATGATTCCGCGGCCATAGTGGCCTGATACAGCTCAAGGACCATAGATGAAACGTGCACTGCGCGCATTGGCCGTGTCTGCCTTTATTCTCGTGCCGGCAACGACCGCATCCGCACAGTCGGGCGACTACCCGAACCGGCCGGTCCGCATGATCAATCCGTATGCGCCGGGCGGCGCAGTTGACGTCATAGCCCGCACGTTCTCGCAAAAACTTAACGAAGCGCTCGGCCAATCCGTCGTCGTCGACAACCGGCCCGGCGCGGGGACCAACATCGGCACCGAAATGGTCGTGCGCGCTGCTGCCGACGGCTATACCATCCTGCTCACGTCGGCCGTCATCGCAACGAACGTATCGCTCTACAAACTCTCCTTCGATCCGGTCCGCGATCTTGCCCCGGTTTCGCAGCCGTTGCAGTCCCCGTTTGTCGTCATGATCAACCCGTCCGTTCCCGCCAAAAACATGCAGGAGTTCCTGGCTCTTGCGCGCAGCCGCGGCAATGAACTGACCCTCGGTTCGGCGGGAGCGGGAACCACCACGCATCTCATGTTCGAGCTGCTGAAAGCCATGGGCAAGTTCAACATGGTTCATGTGCCGTACAAAGGCGGTGCGCCGGCGCTCAACGCGGTCATCGGCGGGGAGGTGCAGATGAGCATATTGCCGGTGACGATCGTGATGCCGCAGGCGAAGGCGGGCCGCGTGCGCGCGCTCGCCGTGACGAGTGCGAAACGCGTCGAACAGCTTCCGGAACTGCCCACCGTGGCCGAGTCGGGCATTCCCGGATATGACCCGATCGGCTGGTACGCTGTCTTTGCGCCCGCCGGCACGCCGCGCGCCGTGATCATGCGGCTCAACACGGAGATCAACCGCATCCTGCAGCAGGCTGACGTAAAGGAACGTTTCATCGCGAGCGGCATGTTCCCCGCCATCGGCCCGCCCGAAGCGCTGCGCGATCACCTCAAATCCGAAATCTCGCGCTGGAGCGCGGTGATCAAAAGTACGGGCATCCAGCCGGACTAGCGCCGGCTTTCTCTGGTCTGTTTCTGAAAGGTTTACCGTGGCACAAAATAAACCCGCATCCAACCGCGACAAAGTCAGCACCGTGGCACCCGCGCTGGTGGAATTAAGCAAGCGCGTCCTGTTCGGCGAAGTCTGGGAACGGCCAGGACTCTCCAAGCGCGACCGCAGCATGATCACTGTTGCCGCGCTGATTGCGCTCAACCGCGGCGAACAACTCACCGGACACATCGACCGCGCGCTGGCGAACGGCGTCACGCAGGAAGAAATCGGCGAGATGGTCACCCACCTCGCGTTTTACTGCGGCTGGCCCGCCGGCATGACCGCCGGCCTGATTGCGAAAGACGTTTTCGACAACCGCAAATAAGCGGCCGGCGAGCCGTTTTGTCCCACTCACTTTAGTTGAGCGTGGGGGCGCGAGCCAGGCATTTACCCTTTCACGCCCTCACGGAATTTCAGTCCTTCCTCTCGCCCTTCACGAACCCGCCGAGCTTCTCCTTCCACTCGTCCGAGTGCATGCAGCCGATCCACGCGTCGGTGTCGAACCTGAGGCCCGCGGCGGGTCCATTGACATCATCTCTCGCTATGTACATAATAATGTACAGATACTTACAGGAGGCCCTATGCGGGACGCCACATTCACCGAGCTGCGCAATCACGCCAAGGATTATTTCGACGCCGTCGAAGGCGGGGATACGGTGCGCGTCTTTCGCAACGGCAAACCCATCGCCGAAATCGTGCCGGTTCGCGGCGGGGTTCCGTCGTGGAAAAAACCAGCCACTCCACTAACGATCAAAGGCTTGTCATTGAGTCGGGAGATACTGAGTGAGCGGGACAAGTCGGCGTGAAATTGTTTCTGGATACCTCGGCTTTTGCGAAGCGTTATGTTGCCGAGCAAGGGTCGGCCAAAGTCATGGCGTTATGCCTAAAGGCAGACAATCTCATCGTCAGCGTCATTTGCCTGCCGGAACTGATCTCGACGTTGTCCCGCCTCGTGCGGGAAAAGAAACTCACCAGGGCGGATTACCGAAAACTGAAGGGTGCCGCAATCGCGGACCTCGCGGACGCAGACATCTGCCAGATCACGCCGGGCATCCTGGGCTCGGCTATCGCATTGCTCGAGTCGCACCCCCTGCGGGCGATGGATGCCCTTCATGTGGCATGTGCGCTGGCGGTCAAACCTGACATTTTTGTTTCGGCCGACCGGCGGCAACTTTCGGCGGCACGCAAGGCCGGCCTTAAGACCGTCGATGTGTCGTAATCGTCTCTCGGCGTTGCGCGCTTCGCTTTTTCCCTTCCACCTCACTCCTCTCGTCCCCCTCTCGCCTCACCGCGCCAGCTAAGCCTTGCGCTCCCCCTTCACGAACCCGTCGAGTTTCGCCTTCCACTCGTCCGAGTGCATGCAGCCAACCCACGCCTCGTTGTCGAAACGCAGGCCCGGCGTCAGGCCGACCTCCTGCGATTGATTCATCGCGGACTTCGACTGCACCACGCCGATGGACGGATTGGCGGCGATGCGCAGCGCCATCGCCATGGTTTCTTCCATCACCTTGTCGTGCGGCACGACCTTGTTCACCAGCCCGAGTTCGGCGGCCTCCTTCGCATCCCAGCGCCGGCCGGTGAAGATAAGCTCCTTCGCTTTCTGGATGCCGACCAGGCGCGGCAGTCGCTGGCACGCGCCGCCGCCCGGGAAAAATCCGTGCGTCGTTTCCGGCAATGAAAAAATCGCGCGCTCGGAGGCAATGCTGATGTCGCACTGGAGCACCAGCTCGAAACCGCCCGCCATGCAATAGCCGTTGATCGCAGCGATCACCGGCTTGCGCAGGTTGGCGACCATGCTGGTCCATTTCGACACCACGTTATAGCGGTCGTGCACCATCAAAGCCGTGCTACGCGCGGCGCGCTCCTTCAGATCGGCGCCGCTGCAAAACGCCTTGTCGCCGGCGCCCGTGATGACGATGACCCGCACGTCTTCACGCAGGTCGAGTGCAGGCAGCAGCGCCGTCAGTTCGAGGCGCAACTGGGTATTGAGCGAATTCATCGCCTCGGGGCGGTTCAACGTGACGACGGCGACGCCGTTGTCGACCGTAAGGAGGTGGAGCGGTGCGGTAGCATTCATGGGGAATTTCCTCGATTGGAAGCCGGCAATTTCCAGCTTAAATGTGTTTGAAAACAGACATTTTACCCCCTCGGCAGTGCCGGACACACTTCCTCACAATTGCTTTCAGACTGAAATCCGGCTTCGGCAAACAATGGCTTCGCGTGATGGACGGGTGTCCTCACTAGTCCTAACAGGAGATAAGCCATGAACAAGAAACTGCTCAGCACCTTGATAGCCGGCGTGACGCTAGCCATGACCGCGCCTGCCTTTGCCGATTCGTTCAGCCACGACCGCGGCCACGATCGCCACTCGTATTCCCGCGACTACGACCGTCACGGCTACCGCGACCACTATGCGTACCGCGGATATTCGTACCGTCCCGTGGTCGTGTACGAGCGTCCGTATGTGGTGCAAAGACCTGTGTATGTCGAGCAGCCGGTGTATTACGGCCAGTCGCAATCGAATCTGGGCATAGGCGCCATGATCGGCGCCGCGATCGGCGGCATCTACGACAGCCGTCAGCAGTA
>CANJHY010000179.1:0-8996 GCA_947474275.1 Betaproteobacteria bacterium | reverse complement strand
TCGGCCCTATCGTCGTGCATCTGCACATCGCTTCGAATTGCATCGATACCGATTTCACCGCCAAATTGATCGACGTGCATCCACCGAACGTGGATTACCCGCGCGGCTTCGCGATGAACCTGTGCGACGGCATTCTGCGGTGCCGTTACCGGGCCTCATGGGAAAAGCCGACGTTGATGAAGCCGGGCAAGACGTACGAAATCACCATAGAGCCGTTCGCGACCTGCAACCTCTTCAAGGCCGGGCACCGCATCCGGCTCGATATTTCGTCCTCCAATTTTCCGCGCTACGACGTCAATTCGAACACCGGCGAACCCGAAGGCCGCGCGCAGACCAGGCGCGTTGCGACCAACACAGTGTTCGTCGACCGCAAGCGCGCATCGCATGTCGTGTTGCCGATAGTGCCGTTGAAGGCGCTGAAACTGCTGTAACCCGGGGAGGTCCGCATGCGCGCCATACATTTCTGCTTTTCGCTGCTGCTTGCGGCCGTTTTTTCCTGCGCGGCGGCCGCCGATCTCGTCATCGGGCGCGCCACCGAGCAGTCGTCGCTCGATCCGCTGTTCTCGCGCAGCGGCACCAACTACAGCACGTCCGGGCAGATGTTCGAGCGGCTCGTGATGAACGACGCGAACAACCAGTTGCATCCCGCGCTCGCGGTGTCGTGGCGTGCGATCGATCCGACGACGTGGGAAGTGAAATTGCGCGACAAGGTGAAGTTTCACGACGGCAGCGATTTCACCGCGGATGACGTGGTGTTTTCGTTCGAGCGCGCGCGCAACGTGCCCAACAGTCCCGCCTCGTTCGCGGGGTCGGTGGCGAGCATAGTCAATATGCGGGCACTCGACCGCCTCACCGTGCAATTGAAGACTTCGCAGCCGGTGCCCACGCTGATAGAGCAGGTCGGCCGCGCGTTCATCCTTTCCAGGAAGTCGGCGAGCGGCCTGACGACCGCCGACTTCAATGCCGGTAAAGGCATGGTAGGCACCGGCCCCTACAAATTCGTCGAGTGGCGCCCCGCGCAGCATATGAAGCTCGCGCGTAACGCGGCGTACTGGGGCGCGCAGCCTGATTTCGAAAACGTGACATTGAAGTACATCGCCAAGGACGTGGCGCGCATTTCCGCGCTGTTGGCGGGCGACGTCGATTTGATCGATGAAGTCTCGCCGGACGGCGCGAAGCAATTGAAGGCCGACGCCAGAACGCGGGTTTTTTCAATCGGCTCGACGCGGCTGATTTATTTGAGCCTCGATTCCGACCGCGACCAGAGCCCGCACATCACGGATGTGGCAGGCAAGCTGCTCGACCGCAATCCATTGAAGGACTTGCGGGTGCGCCGCGCCTTGTCGCTCATGATCGACCGCAAGCTCTTCATCGAACGGCTGCTCGACGGATCGGGCGAGCCCGCGGGGCAGATGGTGCCGCAGGGCATCGGCGGCTACGATCCGGCGCTGGCGCCGCCGAAACAGGACATGGCGCTCGCCAGGAAGCTGCTGGCCGAGGCCGGCTATCCCAACGGCTTCGGGGTCACGCTGCATACATCGAACGACCGCTTCGCCCGCGACAGCGACGTCGTCCAGGCGATCGGGCAGATGCTGTCGCGCGGCGGCATCAAGGTCAACAACGTCGTGGCGCTGCCGTACAACGTCTATGCGAGCGCGGCGACGCGGCGCGAGTACACCGTATTTCTTTTTGGCTGGGGCACGACCACGCCCGATTCAAGCATAGGCCTGTCGAACGTGCTCGCCTCCTTCGACAAGGAGGCCGGGCTCGGCGCGCTCAACCGTTCGCGCTATTCGAATGCGCAATTCGATACGGTGTTGAAACGCGCGCTGGCCGAATTCGATGAAGCGAAACGCCTTGAGGGCGTGAAGGAAGCCACCCGCATCGCATTCAACGACGTGGCGGTGATCCCGTTGTACTGGCCGACGGTGCACTGGGCCGCCCGCAAGGGCATCGCGTACAAGCCGCGGCGCGGCGAAGAAACGCTTGCGCAGGAAGCCCGCATCGCGAAGTAGCACAACACTGCAGGGCCGCAGATGAACGCAGATAAACGCCGATAATAATTAATTCAAATATGCTTTTGAACTATCCGCGTTCATCTGCGTTTATCGGCGGCTAAAAACTGTTTTCGATTTTTAAGTTGGTATATAGTGCATTTCCGCAAATCGATAATTCAACAGAGAACAACATGAAAATAACCCACGTCAAATCGCAGATCGTCAAACTCCCCGGCGACGAGCCGCTGGCTGACGGACCCGCGACGCCGGGTTCTACCCGCGATTTCGTCACGCTCACCATCGGCACCGACGAGGGCGTCGAAGGCATAGGCTTCAGCTTTTTCGGCGGCGCGTTGACCGGCGCATTGAAAACGGCGATCGACGCGCTGGCTGGGCTGACGGTGGGCGAGGATCCGTTGAAAATAGAAGCCATAGTCGCGAAGTTGCGCGGTGCCGCGGGGCAAAGCGGCCCCGGCGGCCTATTCACGCTGGCGCTCGCGGCGATCGACATCGCGCTGTGGGACATCAAGGGCAAGGTCTTCAACCTGCCGCTCTCCCGTCTGCTCGGCGGCTTCCGCGAAAAAGTGCCGACCTACGCCAGCGGCGCGCTGATGCGGCATTTTTCGCTCGACACCGTGGTGAAGGCGGGGCCCAAGCTCGTCGCCAAAGGTTTTCGCCAGATGAAGACGCAGATGGCGCTGCCCGGCGACGGCAACCCGGAGCGTGAAGTGGAGCGCATGCGTTTGCTGCGTGAAGCGATCGGCCCGGACATCGATCTCATGTGCGACATCAACCAGCGCTGGGACGTGCGGCAGGCGATCTCGATCGGCTCGCGCGTCGAAGAATACAACCTGTTCTGGCTCGAAGACGTCACCACGCATGACGACTACGCGGGGCTTGCGCGCGTTGCCGAAGCGCTGGCCACGCCGGTCGCCGGCGGCGAATACGTGTACGGAATCGCGCCGTTCCGCCACATGCTCGAAGCGCGTTCGGTAGACATCGTGATGATCGATGTGCTGCGTTCGGGCGGCATCACCGGCTGGATGAAAATTGCCGGCATGGCCGAAGCGTTCAACGTGCCGGTGGTCAACCACCTGTGCCCGGAACTGTCAGTGCACCTGGTGGCGGCGATACCGCACGGCCTCACCGTCGAATACATGCCGTGGTCGGGCCGCATGTTCGAAGAAGTGCCGCAACCGGTGAAGGGCGAACTGACCGTGCCGTCGAAACCGGGACATGGCCTCAAGTTCGACCAGGCCGCGTTGAAGCGTTACGGTGTTGCCTGATAATATTACTGAGTTGCGGCCGCAAAATTTCCCCTCACCCCGGCCCTCTCCCCACTTGCGCGGGGCGAGGGAGAATTTCTGAACCCGCTTTTAATGCCCCAAGATGACTGACGGCTTATGAGCAAATTTCAGCCGGGCGTGCTCGCGCCGGTTCCGCTGCATGGACGTTACCTGACGTTTCGCCTCAAGTCGCGCGCCGGCGCGCGCAAGGCATTGCGTGCATTGAACGACCTGGCCGATGGCGACAATTGTGTCGTCGGGCTCGGCCAGTCGTTGTTGCGTGCTCTCGATTGCACCATACCCGGCCTGCACCGGTTTCCTGTGTCCACGCGCAAAGGCGCCGTGGTGCCCTCGACGCCGGCCGCGCTCTGGTGCTGGCTGCGCGGCGCGGAGCGCGGCGTGCTGTTCCATCGCAGCCGCGCGATTCAAAACGCGCTGGCGCCTGCGTTTGTCCTCGACAGCGCGATTGACGCGTTCCGCCACGGCAGTGGCCGCGATATCACGGGCTATGAAGACGGCACTGAAAATCCCAAAGGCAGGAAAGCCGTTACCGCCGCGATTGCCAGCGGTATGGGCGCGGGGCTCGACGGTTCGAGCCTCGTCGCCGTCCAGCAATGGGTGCATGATCTTGCGCGCTTCGACGCGCTGAGCACCAAAACCCAGGACAACAGCATCGGCCGCCGCCGCCGCGACAATTTCGAGCTTGCGAATGCGCCGGCCTCTGCGCACGTCAAGCGCACCGCGCAGGAAAGTTTCACGCCCGAAGCCTTTCTCATGCGCCGCTCCATGCCGTGGAGCGACGCGACGCGCGCCGGGCTGGTGTTCGTCGCTTTCGGCCGTTCGCTGTCCGCGTTCGAGGCACAACTGAAGCGCATGACCGGCGGCGAAGATGGCATTGTCGATGCGCTGTTCAGATTTACGCGGCCGGTCACCGGCGCTTATTTCTGGTGTCCGCCGCTGAAACGCGGCCGTCTCGACTTGAGCGCGCTCGGGTATTCGCTCGATGGATAGGTTAGGTCTCTGCCCACTCATTGGACGGCAGGTCTTTTCCAGTCGCTTGGGCTAATTCAATAGAAAAATTCCGGATTGAGTTGAATAGTTCTTCGTCACCGAAGGCCTTCACGGAAAATCCGAAAGCTAAGATTCTTTTGTAAAAGTAGTTCCACAGATCAGCGCTGTGCTCGCGGTGTCTTTCCGTGCCACGCATGCCCCGCACATGGAAACGTGGTGGGTTTCGTAAAGTGTCGCTCAACATCGCCGTCCGTTTTCGCCGCACGATTGGCAGGTGGAGGCTTTAATGTAATGAGGTCTCGGAGCATCGCTATGCTAGTAAGGCGTATATCGTGTCCCAATCACCCGCGCCTGCGCGCGTCGATGTGGATTGGGTGGTTATGTTTCATGCTTTGGTGATTTCTATTGATTTGGAGTATTTCAATGTCTCATCAACGAATAGGCGAAATGCTTCCGAAGCCACGGTGGTATCAATCAACGAATCTATGAAATAGAACCCATCCTTTTCAATTCTGTAATTGTATATTTCGCTCATTGTCTGTCGGTGGATCGGGCTTGGCATCTTTTTGAACAGATTCGCCGGATTGTAGTCGACTGGCATAGCAAATTTTATCTTGTGCTCTTTAGCCATATCGATGCACGAGGATGCCCCCACCTTTTGAAACTTAAGGTCAATCCGGTTTTAGCCCCACCTGTTGCGCAACTTTGCCCCAGGTGTCCATTTCCCTTTTCACGAACACAGAGAATTCCGCTGGCGTGTTGCCGACGGGGATGGCGCCCTGCACGGAAAGTTTTTCGCTCATGTCGGGCAGGTTGATGATGCGCGCGATTTCTTTGCTCAGTTTGGCGAGGACGTCGGGCGGCATTTTGCCGGGGGCGAATACGCCGTACCATTCATAGGTGTCGAAACCCGGCAGGCCCGATTCGGCGAAGGTCGGCGTGTCAGGCAAACCCGGTGAGCGTTTCGCCGCAGTGGTCGCGATGGCTTTCAGGCGCTTGCTGCTGATGTGCGGGAGCACGCCGGGCGGGCCGCTGATCAGGAACTGGATCTGGCCGCCGATCAGGTCCGCAATAGCCGGCGCGCCGCCTTTGTACGGGATGTGCGTCATGTTGATGCCGGCGGTGATTTTCAGCATCTCCATCGACAGATGGCCGGACGTGAGCGGGCCCGGCGAGCCGTAGTTGAGCGTGCCGGGCTTCGCTTTGGCGAGCGCAATCACTTCTTTCAGGTTGTTCGCGGGAACGCCGGGAAACATCGTCATCACGCCGGGCACCATCACCATCAGCGAGACCGGTGTTAAATCGCGCAGCGTGTCGTAGGGCAGGTTCTTCAGCACGAAGGGATTGACGATGGTGGGCGTGAGAAGCGTGCCTATGGTGTAACCGTCTGGCGTCGCCTTGGCGACGATATCGGTGCCGATGATCATGGCTCCGCCGGCGCGATTGTCGATGATGACCTGCTGCCCCAGGTTTTCAACCATCTTCTGGGCCACCAGCCGCGTCACGATGTCGGTGGTGGAGCCGGCCGGCACCGGCACGATCCAGCGGATCGGGCGTGTCGGAAAATTCTGCGCGTAAACGGCCTGGGCAAGCAAGGCCGACGTGGCCAGGACGACAACGAGCGTGCGTTTGAACGTAGTCATGGATCTCCTCCGGAGTGCGTTTGAATTGTCGTGCAATTTTTCAGCATCATAGCAATAAAGCGCCGTCCGGAAAGCGCGCGCGTACTTTGCTATCATCGACGAGCAGCAATTCACAGGGAGAGACACTTGCAGCGCAAAGAACTCGGTATTGCTGTCGTGGGCGCAGGACGTATAGGCACGCTGCGCGCGCGCCTCGCGGCCAAGCATCCGTCAGTCGGTTTTCTGGCGATCTCGGATAAAGATCCCGCCCGCGCCCGCGCGCTGGCCGAGTTGACCGGCGCCGACTTTCATTCGGGCAGCAACGACGAAGTGATCGCGCGGCCGGAAGTCACCTCGGTATTTGTCTCTACACCTGAAGGCGAGCACGCGGCGCCGGTAAAAAAAGCGCTAGAACTTGGCAAGCCGGTGCTGGTCGAGAAGCCGCTCGCCCTTACGCTGGCGGATGCCGACGATATTCTGGCGACGTTGAAAGCGACCGGCGGCGAATTGCGCGTGGGTTACAGCCGCCGCTTCAAGGAATGTTTTTTGCGTGCCAAGGAACAAATGATTCACGGCCGCCTCGGCCGTATCGTTGGCGGCAACGCGCGCGTCTACAACTCCCGCGCGCAGGCATTCTCGATTCTGAAGCGCGATCCTCACGCGACCCCGGTGGTCGATGTGCTTACCTATTATGTCGACCTGATGTGCTGGTTTCTCGAAGGCAACCGGCCGGTCGAAGTCGTAGCGCGCGGACAGACCGGGATTTTCAAGGAGGCCGGCTACGGCGCGCACGACGTGACCTGGGGCATAGTCACGCTCGCCGACGGCGCGGTGATCAATCTCGGCGTGAGCTATGCGCTGCCGGCGCGTTATCCGACGCTCGGGCAGTCCGACCGCGTCGAGTTGCTGGGCGCGGAAGGCACCATGATCATCGACGACGATCACATGGACCACGTGCTGTACTCGGACAAAGGCATTCCGCACGCTTATGTGCCTGACCACAGCGTCAACATGGCATTCCTCGGCAGCAATACCGCCGGCGACTGGGCGTGCGGCGATTTCTGGGGGCCGCTCGGCAACGAAACGCGCGCGTGGCTCGATCATCTGGTGACGGGCAGTCCGACGGTGCACACGACACCGGAGCAAGCGCGCATTAACCTCGAGACGACGATCGCGATCGAGCGCGCGGTGGCGACCGGCCAGTCGATCAGGCTGCCGCTGGAAACCTGATGAAACGAGAGACGCGGGGCGAGAGACGAGAGGCGGATAAAGTTGCAGGAGCGTTGTTTGCGGCTTGCCTGATTGCGGGCAGTGCGGCGGCGCAGGAGTTTCCCGCACATCCGATCCGCATGATCTCGCCCAATCCCGCCGGCGGCGCGAACGATACGGTCGCGCGCATCGTGGTCAACAAACTCTCCGAAATTCTCGGCGTGCAATTGGTGATCGACAACCGGGGCGGGGGCGGCGGCGTGATCGGCGGCGAAATCGCCGCCAGGGCGACGCCCGACGGTTACACGCTGCTCGCGGGATCGGTATCCACGCATTCGTTCGCGCCGCTGATCCACGCGAAGCTCGGCTACGATCCGGTCAGGGATTTCGCGCCGATTTCCTTGTTTGCGATTGCGCAAAACCTGCTGGTGGTCCATCCCTCGGTGCCGGCAACGAACGTGCGGGAACTCATCGCGCTTGCGAAGGCGAAGCCCGGCACATTGAATTACGCTTCCGGCGGCAACGGCTCGACCAGTCATTTTGCCGTGGCGTTGTTCGTCAGCACGGCTGACATCGGCAAAGAAACGGTACACATCCCGTACAAGGGCGGCGCACCTGCCATCACGGCGACGATTGCACGCGAGACGCATTTTTATTTCGGCCCGATGGCCGGCGGTAGCGTGCCGCACGTCAAGGCCGGGCGTCTCAATGCACTGGCAGTGGGCGGCGTAAAGCGCTCGCCGGTCCTGCCTGATGTGCCGACGGTTGCCGAATCGGGACTCCCCTCGTACTACGCGGCTGGCTGGTTCGGCTTGTTTGCACCGGCAAAAACGCCGCGCGCTATCGTCTTGCGCCTCAATCAGGCAGTCGTCAAAGCCATGAACGCGCCGGATGTCACGCAGAAGTTTGTCGATCTCGCGGTCGATCCGGTAACTGACACGCCGGAAGAGTTCGGCCGTTTTGTGCGGGAGCAGCTCGATACACATCGCCGCCTCGTCGAAAAGCTCGGCATCCGGTTCGAATAATTTTGAGGAGAATTTCCATGCGCCAGGTCCTTTTGCTCACAGTGTTTTTCCTGGTGGCCGCTCCCGCGCTGGCCCAGTCCGACGCATTGCAGGCAGGCCAGCGCAAAGCGGGCGCTGCGTTCAGCGAGCTGCAGAAAGCGGAATACGAAACCAAGCGCGTCGAGCAGGAGTTCCAGCAGAGCGACAACGACTACAAGACCGCGCAAAAACGCGCCGACGAGCTGAAGCGCCAATCCGAAGCGGCGCATAAGAAGCTGGATGTGGCGAAAGCCAAAGAAGCCACTGCGCGCAAGACCTACGACGCGGCAGTCGAAGCGGTGGACAAAATCGCACATCCGGCGGCGAGTAAAAAGTAAGTCAGGGCTTTGACTGGAACTCATCTCAAAAATACAACACAGACAAGCAATCGCCGATAGACGCCGATTAACGCCGATATAATTCCAGACTTGTCCCCGAATCAAGGTCAAATTCCTTGAGCTTATCGGCGGTCATCCGCGTTCACCCGTCGATACCTCAGGGCGAACGGCTTTTGCGAGAATACTAATCCAGCTGGACGCCGGTTTCCTTCGCGACTTTCGTCCACTTCGCGATTTCTGAGCGGATGTAGGCACTGAACTCTGCGGCCGTGGATCCCGCGCGGTCTATGCCTTCGCGCGCGAGGGTCTCCTGCACGTCGGCATCGCGCAGCATATTCACCATGCCGCCGTTCAGCTTCGTGATGATCGCGCCCGGCGTGTTCGCTGGCGCCAGCACGCCCCACCAGTTGATCACCTCATAACCGGGAACCGTTTCCGCGATTGCCGGCACCTTGGGCAGGGATGCAAGGCGCTTGGCCGTGCTGACGCC